>CALIOL010000308.1 GCA_938044705.1 uncultured Ilumatobacter sp.
GTGGCAGCAGCGCTGAGACGGGGCAGGTAGCTGTCGATGATCGCCATGTCGTCTTCGGTGGTGGTGGCGCCGGGGTACTCGCCCTTGGACCACTGCGTGACGTCCTTGTAGTAGCCGACCCCCATGATCGGGGCCCAGTCGCCGTGGCCGCTGTAGTACGCGCTCGTGGCATCACCGGAGCTCACGCCGTCATGGCTGAGACCGAGCGTGTGCCCGACCTCATGAGAAATCGCTTCGGCGACCGACTTCGTGCTGCCGTTTCCGAGGTTCCCGGAGAAAACCCAGGCCGGCAAGTCCTCGAAACGATCGAACGTGTGGAGGTAGGCGACGCCGCCGTACCGCTCGGAGCTGTACCACTGGTAGGTCGGCGTGATGACCACTCGCACGCCGTAGTCGACGTCGCCGCCCCCAGTGCGTGCCAACCCCGCAGTGCCGGGGTCTTCGGTCGTGACGTCTACGTCCCAGACAGCGAAGTCTTCGGACACACGGGCCCAGATGGCCGCGATCGCATCGAGATCGGTGGTCGAGAACGCCTCATTGCTCTGATCGCCCCGTGAGTACGCAGCAGCGTCGATCGGGTTACCGCCGTTCCAGTTGGCGTTGACGACGACCTCGCCGTCGAAGTCCAAGAAGATCTTCCGAGTTGCGTCAGGACGTGAGTGCAGCGCAAAGGCCTCGCTGAACGTCGTCGCGGCTTCGGCTGTTCCCGGGTCGTCGAGGCCGAGGCCTTCGGCTGCGACCGGGCCGAACGGGGCGGGGTCGGCGACGAGAACGAGGTCGCCGACTGCCTCGATGTGCTCGCCGGACAGGTGCTCCAGCGTGCCCTCAGCGGACGGAGGGGTTGCGGAGGAAACTCCAGCGGGAACGATCAGGGCAGCGGCCAGTACGGCGCCGAAGAACAGCGGTCCGCGCAGTGCTGCGAAACGCTTGCTGGCAATTCCTGAGCCGTCGTCCTGCGCCACTCATCGTCCTCATCTGTCGGCGGATGCTGTTCGAGGTCATCGGCGACGGAGAGTGGCTCTTGAGGGAGCTGAGGCAGTCTTGAGAAAGGTTGTACCGGCCCTTGATCCCACCTTGAAGTGCCTACGGGAACGTCAGGTGTTGGCAGCGCTAGCGTGCAGGGAGCCATGACGACTGCATCACCTTCCGGCGGCCCCCGCTTTCGATTTGCCCCATCTCCGACGGGTTCGTTCCACGTCGGCGGAGCGCGAACCGCACTGCACAACTGGGCGCTCGCACGCCGGTTGGGTGGGACGTTCGTGCTGCGCATCGAAGACACCGACGAGGCCCGCAATCGACCCGAGTGGACGCAGGGAATCATCGACGCGCTCGAGTGGATCGGGATCTCTGCATCGGACGACCATTTCGAGGGTCCGCACTTCCAGAGCGCCAACGCCGAGGGCCATGTCGCGGCCGCGCAGCGGTTGTTCGAGTCCGGGGCGGCCTACTACTGCGACCTGTCCGGCCAAGAAGTGCAGGATCGAGCCAAGGAGCTCGGTATCACCGGCTACGACGGCTACTCGCGGGACAGGGGCCTCGAAGCAGCTCCTGGACGGGTGTTGCGGTTTCGTGTTCCCGAAGGTTCGACCATCGTCCACGACGCGGTGCGCGGCGACGTCAACTTCGACAACGACACGATCGAGGACTTCGTGCTCCTCCGAGGCAACGGTTCGCCGATGTTCCTGCTGGCCAACGTGGTCGACGACATCGACATGGCGATCACCGACGTGGTTCGTGCGGAGGAACATCTTCCCAACACACCGAAGCAACAGATGCTCTGGCAGGCGCTCGGAGCCACTCCGCCGCGCTGGGCCCACGTCCCGGTGTTGGTGAACGAACAGCGCAAGAAGCTGTCGAAGCGACGAGACAAAGTGGCACTGGAGTCGTACCGAGACGATGGAATCCTTCCGGAGGCCATGGTCAATTACTTGATGACGCTCGGGTGGACCCCGCCGGGCGCTGAAGAGGCGGGCAGCGAGATCTTCTCGTGGGCCGCGATGGAGGAGGCGTTCGACTTGAGCGACGTCACGCTGTCACCGGCGTTCTTCGACATCAAGAAGCTCGTGGCCTTCAACAAGCAGTACATCAAGAACATGGGCGTCGAGGCGTTCGTGGCCGCCGTGGATACGGATCTGCCAGCCGAATGGGACCGCTCCCGATTCACCGCAATCGCACCGCACATCATGGAGCGACTGGAGCGACTCGGTGACGCCCGTGAGTTGGTTGACTTCTTGTTCCTCGAAGAGGGCGCCGACCCCGAGCTGGATCACGCATCGTGGGACAAGGCCACGAAGCCCGAATGGGCGCCGGCGTTGCTGCGTGATGTCACCGAGACCTACGCGTCGCTCGCCGACGCGGACTGGAACCATGAGTCGCTGAAGGCGTCGATGGAATCGGTGATGGCGAACTACGAGGTCAAGCTTGGAAAGGCCCAGGCGCTGCCGCGAGTCGCTGTGACCGGTCGGTCGGTCGGCCCCCCGCTGTTCGAAGCAATGGAGGTTCTCGGTCAGGCCGAGACGGTTCGCAGACTGCGCGGTGCGGTGCACCGCGTCGAGGTGCCGGGCACGCCAGAATAGGGAGATGGCGAACCGTCCCGGATCCGAGTTCGAGCCGGTCTCCGGTTCGAAGCCGGTCGACGCGTCGTTTGCTCCACGCTTGCGCGATCGTCGACTGAACGCGGCGGACGCTCCCGAGCCGATGGTGAGTGAGACCGACATCTCGCGCCCGCCAGGCCACGGATTGGACATCCGCGCCGACGTCGTCGAGGCCCAAGCAAGGTCAGCCGAAGCTCACGCCGAGCCCGCGCCCGACGAGGCGGGCGGGCCGCAGCGCGTGGGAACACGCTGGTTTCGTCTCCGGCGCCGGATCGTCACGACCTTCGCAGCGCTGATCGCGTTGGGACTGCTGTACTTCCTGGTGTCGCTTGCTCAGGTCTGGTCCACCGGACGAGCCGACGCCTCCGGACCTGCTGATGCGATCGTGGTGATGGGTGCTGCTCAGTACGATGGTCGCCCATCGCCTCAGCTCGCAGCGCGCCTCGACCACGTTCTCGAGATCTGGCCGGACGGGGTTGCTCCGCTCGTGGTGGTCACCGGCGGGAACATCCCAGGCGATCGTTTCACCGAGGCAGAGGCCTCAGCCGAGTACCTGATCGAGCGAGGGATTCCCGCCGATGCGATTCTGATGGAGCGCACCGGGACCACCTCGCACGGGAGCTTGGTGTCGGTGTCGGCAATGCTGACTGCACGCGGGTTGAGCGATGTGGTCATCGTGACCGATCCGTACCACGCGCTGCGGAGTCGGTTGATCGCCGATGAAGTCGGTCTCGACGCCCAAGTCTCATCGACCGATACGTCCGTCGTGACGGGGTTCGACTCGTTCTCGCGTCATGTGAAAGAGGCGGGAGGCGTGGCAATCGGCCGCATCATCTCGTTCGAGCGTCTCACCGACCTCACGGACTAGCTGTGTTCGCCGGAGTCGGGCGAGAGGGTCAGGAGTTCGGGCGAGCGTGCGTCTCGACGTTCTCGAGGCGGGCGACGACCTCACCCTGTGCCGACCGAATCTCGACGTCGCAGGTGACCTTGTGCGTCGAGTGACCTCGTGCCCTGAGTGACACTGCGTGCTGGCCGATCGTCGGACCGGAAAAAAGCTGGACGCTGCCGAGAGATGTCGGCAACGACGGGACGCCGAGCAGACGTTCAGTCCATAGCAGGGCCAGCTGGAGCGCGCCGTCGAGCAGCGCGGGGTCGGTGACCCACGCTTCGTTCGGCCAAGCTGCAGCGCGTACTCCCCAACACGAGGCATCGATACCTCGGTCCGACACCGCGGTGATCGTCTCGATGACCCGGAATGCCGGCCCGTGGAACAGCACGTCGCCAAAGTAGATCTCTGCGCTCCACGGCTCGCCGTCGATCGGTGTGATGTCCACACCGGCCTCCCACGTGTCGGGCGTCGGCTCGACCGTGGACAGCTCGGCGACACACCGATAGTGCGCTCGACCGGTCGAGGTGTCGGTGAGCTGCAGCGTCAGCCGTGCACCGTGTGCGTGAGCAGTCGTTTCGATCACGGAGGCGGTCAGGTCCAGATGTCCCCCTCGGACGAAGTTCTGGACGACGAGACCGCTCAACACTCGGAGCTCCGACAGCTGGACGAGGTGGAGGTCGGGCCGGTGCGCCTGTGCGAGTCGTGCGAACCACTCGGTGGCGAACACGACCGGCACGACGGGAACACCGCCGACGGCGTGGTCCATGAGCTGAGGGTGGTGTGCGAGGTCGACCACGATGGATTGCTCGGACGGGCCGGATGTCGGCGGCTCAGCTTGCTCTTCGACCCGCGACGTCGACTGCAGCGAGCGGGAACCCTGAGGCGGGCCGGGAACGAGTCGCATCCCCATGTTCGAGACCTCGTAGATTCGTAGGCCGTCGCACCACAGCGAGCCAGCGCCGATCACGAACGGTCCCATCTCGTCGGTGCCCACCTCGACGACTTCCATGACGGTGGTGATCGTCTCGTTCTTCGGCGTGACCTGACCCCGGTACCTCCACACCATCGGGGCATCGAGGAGCATCGGTTCGAACCGAGCGTCGTCGACGCCTGCGTCCATGCCGCTGTCGAGCATGAAGTACTGGAGGAGTTGCAGCAGTGCCTCGACACCGAGCGAACCCGGCTGAACCGGATCCTGGAAGAAGTGCGCCTTGAAGAACCACTCGGAGATGTCGACGTCTTTCTCGGCCACGATGACCCCGAGGCCGGCGTCGCCCTCGTCGACGATGTGAGCGACGCGGTCGACCATCAGGAGCATCCGCTCGGCGAGGCGGGCGGTGCCCGAGCAGAATCGTGCGGGGCGACGCGTGAGATCGACCATCTCATCTGCGTTGGTGGCGGTGAGGTCGTGGTGCGCTCGGTGCGTGTCAGCGATCGGCAGGCCGACCTGGTCCTCGAACGCCGCAGGCGGGAAGAACCCGAATACGGTCTCCATCGAATAGACCAGACGATCTCCCAGCCGGCACTCGACGTCGAAACCTTCGACGATCATTCCTCCAGCCCGAGAGACGCTGTTCAGTCGGACGTGGGTCGACAAGGTTCCTGACGTACGCGTCAACTCGCCGACGAGGGTGCCGGTGCCGTCGAGGTTGCGGAACAGGAGATCCTCCTCGACGCCGTTTGCTGACCCGACGGCAGAAGCCACCCATCCGCAGGGCTGCAGTGCTGCTTCGAGCAGCACGGCGAAGGGCATGGTCTCTGCGCCGTTCTCGTCGAAATACCAGGCGTCGTCCGGGATGTCGTACTCGCACACGACTTCGAGTCCGGCCTTGCAGTCGTTCAGCTGGCCATGGATCTGAGTCACCCGACTGATGAAGTGGTACGGCTCGCCGGGGAGTCGCGGTGAGCGCCGCGTGCCGTCGAACGACTCGTACATCGATCCGAACGCCTCAGAGGGCTTCCCCCAGGCGCAGGAGATCATGGCCTTCCAATCGAAGGGGAAGCCGAACTCGTCGGTGGCCACCTCGACCGGGCTCTCGACGCCTTCCCACACCTCGGGCATGGAGGTCAACGGCCAGCCGGGTACCAGTTCGACGCCGAGCCGGTGAGCGTGAAACGCCGCCTTGCCGTCGACGAAGCCGAGCACGTCGCAGATGATGGTCGGGTGTGGGCCGTCCCAGATCTCCTCGACGTAGAGCTCGTAGGCGACTCGATCGGTCTGCGGATTGATCTCGCCACGACACTTCAACTCGAACGGTTGCTCGGGAAGCGGTTGAAAGCGCCAGCCGTCGCGATGCGTCGTGTGACCGAGCGCAGCGAGGTAGAACGACATCGCCTCGATGCACGCCTCGACCATGAAGTTGCCGGGCATGCACGGGTCGTTCTTGAAGTGCCCATCGAAGAACCAGGCGTCGTCGGCAATTGCAGACTCGCCGCGCATGAACCCGCGTCCCCACGGCCCCCCGGAAGGGTCGAACTCGGTGATCTCCTCGATGAAGAGTTGGTCTCCGGCTTGGATCTTGGGCGTTCGGGTGTGGGTCTCGGTCCACTCGAATCCGGCGCCGAAGCAGTCGACCGGTCGGCCCTCGCTGAACGCTCGGACTTCGTCGTGCGTGAAGGAGCGCTTCTCGCAGCGAATCGGCGGCGGGTCGACACGTGCGTCGGGAGCGAGTTCGGCGACGCCGCTTTCAGGGGTCCACAGCGCACCGAGTGCATCGGCGAGCTCCTGCTGGTTGAAGAACCCGGCTTGGGCGTCGCGAACGGTGAGACGCCGCTCGCCGGCGACGATGCAGTCGTATTCGAAGAAGAACAGTCGGATGTCGCCGTGTTTGGCGTGTCCGGTGATTCGGATCTCATACTCCAGCGTGTCGCCGACGGTGGGCAGGTCGCCGTGATAGGTCATCGTGCAGCCCAGCAGGCGATACGACCGTTCGCCCTTGTTGAGCAGGTCGATCCCCATGTAGCTGATGAGCATCAGATCGGCTTGCCCGGATTCGATCATGAAGCCGGCGGGCATGTACCCGTCGTTGAGGTACCACGCTCCGGGTTCGATGTCGGTCTCGGTCCAGATCGTGCCGGTGCCGAGGACGCCCGCCTCGGCAACCATTCCCGTGACGCGGTCCGCGAGCAGCAGCGGAGGCTCGGGCATGCGGCACTGCACGGCGTGTTCGTCCTGAGGTGCGAAGGTCGGTCCGAACAGTTCGGAGATCTTCCCCGACGAGTGGATCGCGAGCTGTTCCTTGGTCCATTTCGGGCCTGGGCGTACGGTGCGGACAGCAGACGACGGGAGCGTCGGTTGCTCGGGTGGCGCCGGCGACGGGTCGTTCGGCACAGCGCGAGAAACTGGTTCGAGTGTCGGGATGGTCACTGGCGCGACCAGCATGGGCGCAGGTCCAGCGGTCGACACACCGGCCAGGACGCTCAGTGAGGCTGCCTGGGTCGCCATGAAGCGTTCGTGGACGGCTGCCTGTTGCGCGACGAACCCCTGATGCATCTCGGCGAGCGCTGTCAACTGGTCGTGCAGCACGACCGCAGCCGCGGCTGGCGCATGAACCTGTTGGACGGTCGTCGTGTTTGGCTGCGGGACGAAGGTGATGGCGGTTGCAGCCGGATGCTCCGGGCGAGCGGGCGACGCTCGGTCGATCGAGACCGAATCGAACACCGACGGCAGGTTTGGTGCCGGTGGCATCGCCTGCTGGGCCGTCGGCGGCGGGAGCTCGGCGCCGGCCGGGTGAGCGGCGAACGACATCACGGGGCCGTCCTGTGCGGGACGTTCGGATGACGTGACGCTGAGCCGTCTGGTCAACGCGTGGTGATCGACCTCGACGCCAGCTGCGACGAGCGCAGCACAGACGTCGAAGAGTTGATCGACGTTGCCGTCGCGGCGATCGAGGTGAAGCGCGAGGACGTCGTCGCCGAGGATCTCGTGGATGAAGTTGGTGCACGCGCCGGCCGGGCCGTGTTCGACGAAGATGCGGACACCGTCGGCGTACGCCGCTCGAATGGTCGCGGGGAAATCGACGGTCGCTTCCGCTTGGCGAGTGATCGCTTCGGCACAGCTCGCGGTGCTGACGTCGTAGGCGCCTTCGACACCGTTCGAATAGAACCGGACTCCATCGACCGGCGTGACCTCTCGTGTGTGCACGTCGAGCCAGGGTTGGTGGAACTCCGCTGCCACTTCGGGAACGTGGCAGGCGAGGTTGTATCCCACCGAACGGCACCGCTGAGAACCGAATGCCTGCACGATGCGGTCACATGCGGATGCGTCTCCGGCGATGACGAGGTCGCGTTCGGTATTGATCAACATGAGGTGCACACGCTCCTCGGCGGCGACAGCTGATCGCACCTCCTCGATCGGGGCGAGCACGTTCCACACCGCCCACTCGACCTGCTCGACGCCCCACGCCCGAGCCACAGCGTTGAACTCGATCGCGATCTCGCTGGTCAGCATCTGGGAGTCGTCGATCTCCCGGCGCATCGCATCCATGTCGTTCCACACGCCGAACGCGTACAACGTGTTGCTCTCGCCGGAGGAGTACCCGATCGCGGCTGTTGGGCGAAGCCCCAGCATTCCGAGCGTGATCTCCGCATGGGCCTGGCTGAGCAGCGCCGTGCCCCAGAGGTAGTCGGCTGGGCGGGGGACGTGCTCGGTGTCGCTGATCCAGCTCGCGACGCTTCCGAGCGGCAGCGTGGACGACAACGGCGTGATCGACTCAGGCAGCGCGCGCAACAGCTGAGTACCCATGCCGTGGTAGGCCGCACCGCCGGCCGTGAACACGAAACCGAGCTCGCCGTCGATCGGCGCGTCTGCAAAGTGGACGCCGGCGCCGGCCGGTTTGCCAGACCTGATGTGTTGTTCAGCGCGTCGTTTTCGGTCGATGAGTTGACCCGGACCGTCTGCGACGATCGCGAGTCGAGCGGGTCCGGACGACGACTCTCGGTCGTCGGCCAGCGCTGCGAGCACCGCGGGTGCGTCGGCACCGGAGTACACGTGCAGACGAGGTGGCCTGATTCTGCTGGGGGAGAGGTGGTCGGTCGCCTCGGCCAGGAAGACCGAGCGCTGAGCGATGCCGTCCATCGACGTGGTCGCGACCACCGCGCTGCGTGGCCCAGCGCCGCGGGGAAGCCGACGGCCCGGCCCGGGAGTGGATGCGATGATCGGGCGATCACCGATCGAGACGCGGTGATGCAGCGCGATCGCCGCGGCCGCCACGTGCAGCAGACCAGATGCGGCATGTGCGTGTCCGAAGAGGTGGGTGACCGACTGGTCGTCGGGGCCGGTTCCGAACCGAAGATCGCTCGGAGCGTCCGCAGACGTCGCCGACTCGGTTGAAGCGTCGCACAGGATGGCGAAGACGGTGTCGCCCGATCGTTCGGCGTCTTCGAGCCGCTTCAGTACGAACATCACCGCTGCGTCGCCGGGAACGTGGGAGTCGTCGTCGAAGACGTGCCTCGCAGCTGCGGTATGAACGGGGTCGCACGCCAGGTCGACCGCGCCGACCAGTGCGGCGTCGATTTCCGCAGCTCGCAGCGCGCGCTCGGCGAGGCGGAGGGCGTCGAGGCCGCTGTGCTCTTCTCCGCTCACGGCGAAACTTGGTCCGGCGAGGTCGTGTTGGCTGTTGAGTCGGTTGGCGACGAGGTTCGGCATCGTGCCGAGCACTCCGGCCGCAGTCAGTGCGGGGCCGATCCGGTCACGCTCGGTCGCCAACGCCGGATCGTCGTGGCTCCGGCCGGCGCCGATCCGCCATCGCGTGCCGAAGCGGGTTGCCTGGGCGTCCGTGCCCATCCCGACGTAGATTCCGGTGCTGAGGCTGGGCAGCGCGCTGGTGTCGGCCAGAGCTTCCTCGGTGACCTGCAGCATCGCGAGCTGTTGAGCGAGCGTCGACGACAGGTCCTTCGGTGGGAACTTTTGGTCGAGGAGCGGGAGTTCGATGTCGGACAAGCGTCCGGTTCCGTCGGCGTCGAGGACCGGCGTGTTCCCCAAGAACGCGTCCCGAAACGCGGGTCGGCCGGTCGCGCGCGCAGCGGAGATCCCGATGCCCACGATCGCGATCGGATCTCTGGTCGACGACGTCTTCGCGCCCCTCTCGTTCACGAGGTGCGCTGCCGTTCCCGGCTCTTCGACGATGAGATGGGCGTTGTTACCGCCGAAGCCGAATGCGGAGACTCCGGCACGCAGCACGCCGTCCGAGGTCGTCGCTCGGTCCCAGGGTTCAGCGTCGCCGAGCACCCTGAACGGCGACTCGTCGATGGCATCGATCGTCTCGGTCACGTGCAGTGTCGGCGGGCGGACCTCGTGGCGCATCGACTCGATGACCTTGATCACGCCTGCGACGCCGGCGGCGGTGATGAGATGGCCGGTGTTCGACTTCAGCGAACCGATCGGCAAGTCGGTGAGACCGGTGTAGACGCGTCCGCTCGATTCGATTTCGGTGGCATCGCCGACGGTCGTGCCGGTCGCATGGCACTCGAGCAGCGAGATGTCCTGGGGCGCGAGGCCGGCCAGGTCGAGCGCTGATTCCATGGCTCGGACCTGTCCGTCGATCGACGGTGCGAGCATGCCGCGACCGCGCCCGTCGTTCGAGAGGCCGACGCCACGGATGATGCCGTGGATGGTGTCGCCATCGCGAACGGCATCCTCGAGCCGTCGCAGGGCGACGAAGCCGCATCCTTCCGCGGGAACGAGGCCGTTGGCCTCAGCGTGGAAGGGGCGTGACTGCCCTGTGGGGCTGAGCGCGTTGAGCGCGGTGAAGCCTTGGTGGATGAACAGATCGTCGGCGCAGTTGACCGCGCCGGCAAGCATCACATCAGCGTCTCCGTCGTGGAGGCGATCGCATGCCAACTTGATCGCGTACAGGCTGCTCGCGCACGCGGCGTCGAGTGCCGTCGCGCCGATTCCGAGCCCGAGCGCTCGTTCGAGCATGAGTGCAGGAAGCCCGGACATGAAGCGATTGCGGGCATCTGCAGCTCGGGCGCCGGCAGGGTCATCGAGGTGAATGGCCTGGGCGTACGCAGCCATCCCGGCTGATGGAAAGGAGAGGTTGCCGAAGACGGCACCGAACCGTTCGGGGTCGGATCGGTCGTGTCCGGCATCGCGCAGCGCCTCGCGAGCGGTGTGCAGCGTCCACAGGAAGACCGGATCGAGGCCGGAGATCTCATCGGGGTCGAGCTCGAAGCCGGTCGGATCGAAGAGTTCATCGAACCCGGTGACATAGCCACCGCGTTCGGACCAGGACCGATCGGTGCTGTCGTCACCGTCACCACAGAGCACATCGGCGCTCGAGATTCCCCAGCGGCCGTCGGGCACTGCGGACGTGAGGTCCGTACCGGAGACCACGTGGCCCCAGAGCTCGTCGGGCGACGATGCACCCGGCAGCACACAGGCGCGTCCGACGATCGCGATCGGCGAGAACGGTCCGTGGCCGCTCGTTGGGTCAGGCATCAACTCGTGGTGCCGAGGCTGACGGGGCAGCGAGCACGCCTCCACCGAGCAGCACCTCGACGTCGTCGGTCTGAGGGCTGGAGAGTTCTTCGACGAGCATCCGCGCGCCCACCTCGAGGTCGATGAGCGCAACGCCCATCGCCGTGAAGTGAGCTTCGAGTGTCGGTGTCACCATGCCGCCGGCCCAAGGGCCCCAGCCGAGGGACTTCACGATGCAGCTTCCGCCTCGGCGGCGGTGTTCGTGCACGGCCACACGGTTGAGTACCTCGTTCGCCATTGCGTAGTCCGACTGCCCGACGTTCCCGGTCCGGGCAGCGATCGACGAGAACAGACACAGCACGGCGAGCTGGTCGTCTGCGGTGGCATCGAGCAGATTGTGGAGCCCCCTGACCTTCGTATCGAACACCGTGTCGAACTGCTCGTTGGTCTTCTCCGCGATCAACTTGTCGGCGAGGACGCCCGCGCCGTGGACCAGCCCGGTGATCGGGCCGATCTCGGTGCGCACCGAGTCGAGCGCGCTGATGACCGCCGAACGGTCGGTGATGTCCACGGCGAGGTAGTGCGCTCGACCGCCAGCACGCTCGATCGAGTCGAGCGTCGCACGGACCTCACGGTTGGCGACGATCGCTCCGACCCGCCGGCTCAGTTCCGTTGGCGTGAGGTCTTCGTCGGCTGCTTTGGCGTCCGCCAACACGGTCTGTTTCAAGGCGGCGTCGTCGAGTGCGGCAACGTGATGCTCGATCTCGTCGACGAGTGCCGAACGCCCGAGTAAGACGAACGTCGCTCCGCACGATCGAGCGAGCTCGACCGTCGTCGCAGCGGTGACACCGCGGCCACCGCCGGAGATGACCACGACGTCGTCGGCGCCGAGCGGGCATGCGCCGTGTGCGACCTGCACCGCTTCGGTGGTGACGCTGACGCGACGGCCCGAAGCGTCCAACGCAATCTCGCGGTCGGCTCCGCCGCGGATGAGTTCCGCCGCGATCTGCTCGGCGATGAGCTGTGGTTCGCGCCCGCCGAGTTCGATGTCGATCATCTTCGTGGAGGTCTCGGGCCACTCGATCGTCGCAGTGCGCATCAGCGCCGCCAGACCACCTGCCCAAGCTCGCGTCGGATCACTGGCGCGATCCGGATCGATGCCACCCTGGCTGTCGACAGCGACGAATGCGCCACCAGGCGAGGCGTGGGTCGCGAATGCGCGAGCGACCTCGAAGGCGTCACGATTGAGCGCCGCAGCGTGATCTGGGTCGTCGACTGCGCAAAGGTTCCCGAGGTAGATCACACTGCGGAACTCGTTGCTGTCGACCGAGTCGATCAGCTCAGCGGTCGCCCCCGCTTCGGTGAGCGCTGTCGCAAGGGCGCTCCCGATCCCGTCGGGGTCGGCGATGATCGCTATCGATGCATCGAACAGGCCGGGGAGTGGGGTTCCTGGAGCGACCTGCGTCGCTTCGCTCAGGACGAAGCGCCCGAACGGCGCTTGCTCGTCGGCCGGCGAGTCTTCGGTCCGTCGGGCGCCTTCGGTCTCGACGGCGTCGGGATGGCTGCTGCTTGCTTGGTCGCCGCTTGCTTGGCTGCCGGCTGCTTGGGCGGTGAGGTAGTCGACGATTTCGCCGAGGGTGGAGAGGCTGGCCATGACGGCGAGGTCGACTTCGGGGAGTTCGGGGACGAGGTCTTGCATGGCGCTGAGGATCTCGACGCGTTTGATGGAGTCGATGCCGAGGTCGGATTCGAGTTCCATGTCCATGGTGAGCATTTCGGAGGGGTAGCCGGTGCGGTCGGAGACGACGCTGAGCAACTTCGGTGTCATCTCCGCAACCGTCATCGATGACGATCCGGCAGGCGGTGCGGCCTTGGGCGTTGGCGGTATCGGCGGTGCCGGTGCAGGCGGAGCTGCGGTCGGGGTTGGTGCGGGCGTCGATGCGGCGGGCGCCGGTGCGACCGCAGGAGCAACGGCTGGCGCCACCACCGCCGTGGGCGCAGCGACGGGAGGTACCGGCGCGGGGGCGATGGCAGGCGCAGCCGCGGCGGCCGGTACGGCGGGCAGCGCTCCGCCAGCGAGCTGTCCGAGCACGGCGATGCTCTGTTGTGCGGCATCGAGGAATGCGCTGTGGGCCTGAGCCATCGAGTTCAGATACGCGGTGTGCGCAGCCGCTGTCTGCTGTTGTGCACTTTGGTAAGCGGCCAGCACGGCGGAGTCCGGGGGAGTGACCACCGCACTCACCCCAGGACTGGTGGCTGCCGGCGCGACGACCGGAGGCTGAGCCGGATCCGCTTCGGCGTGAGCGACAGGTGCCGGAGCACTGGCCGCTGCTGTGGCGGCGACAGGGGCGGAAGGTGCTGATGGAGCAGAAGTGTTCACGGGGTTTGCCTCGGCGAGTTCGTTCAAGTCGTGCGGGGGATATGGGCTGTCGTAGTTGGCGCCGCTGATCGGGATGGCGAGCTTGGGTGTTGGTGCGTCGGCCGGATTCGAGATGTCGCCGTACTCCGACCAGAGTGCGCCGAGGTCCATGTCCACGCCGGCCGCCACCAGTTGTCCGAGGCCGTTGTGCAGCGCCGACAGACCACGCTTGTTCTTCTTGTCCAGTGGGATCACGCGGTGATCTCGCTCGTCGAGAATGTTCCCGACGAGACCTGTCAGCACCGACGACGGACCGACCTCGACGAACGTCCGCACGCCGGCCTGGTACATCGACTCGACCATCTCGACGAAACGAACAGGGTTGGAGAGCTGGCGTGCGAGCTGCGAGCGCATCGCGGCGTCGTCGCCGTCATACGGAACGGCGGTTTCGTTGGCGTGTACTGGAATGACCGGCCCAGAGAACGAGACGTCGGTGAGGAAGTCGGCGAACGCTTCGCTTGCACCGCTCACCACGGTCGAATGGAATGCGGTGGCGACCGGGAGTCGCTTTGCAGCGATGCCTTGGGACGTGAGATCCGCTTCGATGCGTTCGATGGCGGCAGTGGGTCCGGAGAGGACGACCTGGCGGTGGCTGTTGTGATTTGCGATCACGACATCGGCGTCCGAGTTCTCGAGGATGGCCCGAACCGCGTCGATCGAACCGGTCACGGCGGTCATCGACCCGGGTGTCTGCGCAGCTTCGGCCATGAGGACGCCGCGTCGCTGGGCAACGCTCACCATGTCCGGGCCGGTGAGCACGCCGCCTGCGTGCAGTGCGGTGATCTCCCCGAAACTGTGTCCGCCGACGTGGTCGGGGCCGAGGCCGATCCGATCGAGGATCGCCAGCAAGCTGAGACTCATCGTGCCGATTGCCGGTTGCGCCCAATGCGTCGCGGTGAGCAGCGCCTGGTTTGCGCTCGCCGCCCCCGACTCGAACGACGTGATCGGGAAGACCACATCGTGCAGGGTGGTTTCGTCCCAGGCCTGATCAGCAGCGAGATCCCACGCGCTCATCGCATCGCTGAAGTTCATTGCGAGGTCGGCGCCCATGCCGACGTACTGGCTGCCTTGCCCGGGGAACAGGAACGCGATGTCGCCCTGGCGTGCGCCGACGCCGAAGTGCATCCCCGTGGGCATCGAGAACGCGTCGTTGGGGCGCTGTGTCAGCGAGCCGACCGCTTGCTCGAGCTTGCTGCGAAGGTCCGCTTCGTCGCTGGCGACGATGGCGAGTCGTGCGGGTTTCGACGGGTCGTAGCTCCGCTGGCTCTGCTGCGCCAGGTAGACCAGCTGGCCACTACCCAGCAGCTCGACCATCGCCGTTGCTTGCCGGACGACGTCGGGTGCGTCGTCACCGCACAGCACGACCATCTCGACGTCGCTGCTGCGCAGCCGCGGCGCCCGTGTGCCGGATCCGGTGTATTCGGACAAGGCGATGTGGAAGTTCGACCCGCCGAAGCCGAAGGAGCTGACCGAACCGCGTCGCTCGTGATCTCCGCTGCGCACCCACGGCCGGGTCGTCGTGTTGAGGTGAAACGGTGAGTTCTCGAGGTCGAGATTCGGATTCGGACGATCGATCTTGGCGGTCTGTGGGAGCACTTTGTGGTGCAGGGCCATGACGACCTTGAACAATCCGGCCGCTCCGGCGGCGGCCTTCGTGTGTCCGATCTGGCTCTTGACCGAGCCCAGTGCGCACCATTGACGATCGGTTCGCTCGGTGGCATCGAAAGCGAGTTCGAGTCCGCCGAACTCGGCAGCGTCGCCAGCCACGGTGCCCGTTCCGTGCGCTTCGATCAGTTCGACGGTGTCCGGGCCATAGCCGGCTTTGTCGTAGGCGTTGCCGAGCGCTCGGGCCTGCCCTGAGGACACGGGTGCGTACACGCTCTTGGAGCGGCCGTCGCTGCTGGCGCCGACGCCGTTGACGACGCAGTAGATGTCATTCCCGTCGCGTTCGGCGTCCTCGAGTCGCTTGAGCGCGACCATGCCGATGCCTTCTCCCAACATGGTGCCGTCGGCTTGGTCCGAGAACGGCCGGATGTCTTCGGACTTCGACAGCGCCGGGGTCTTGGAGAAACACATGTACATGAAGATGTCGTTCATGGTGTCGACACCTCCGGCGATCACGAGATCGCTGTCGCCGAGATACAGCTCGTTGACGCCCATCGAGATCGCCGAGAACGACGAGGCACATGCGGCGTCGGTGACGCAGTTGGTGCCGCCGAGGTCGAGCCGGTTGGCGATTCGTCCGGCGACCACGTTGCCGAGCAGACCGGGGAACGTGCTCTCGGTCCATTCGGGGTGGAGCGCGAGTATCTCGTCGACCGCATTCAGCGCGACGTCTTCGGGAATCCCCGCGCGACGCATCCCCTGGAGCCACATCGGTCGGTTCATCCGGCTGGCCATAGCGCCGAACAACTCTTGGCCCGAGGTGACCCCGAGGATCACCGAGGCTCGAGTTCGATCCAGTTCGCTGAACTGGCCGCGAGTCGCATCGTCGAGGACTCGCTGAGCGACGATCAGTGCGAGCAGTTGAGCGGTGTCGGTCGACGGGACGACGCTCGGCGGCACCCCGAAGCTCATCGCGTCGAAGTCGATCGGGTCGAGAAACCCGCCGCGCCGGCCGTAGGTGCGGTCGGGAATCGACGGATCTTCGTCGAAATGATCCTCGATCAACCAGTGGCTGGCTGGCACGTCGGTCATCCGATCGGTGCCAGCGAGGATGTCGTTCCAGAAGCCGGTCGAATCAACCGAGCCGGGGAACAGCGCAGAGACGCCCACGACGGCGACGGGTGGTCGTTTCGACGAGGATGGTTGCGGCGAAGAATGAGACATGGATGCGTCCTGGTGTGGTTCGACGGTCCGAGAACCGTCAGAGGTCGGCGGCGGTGTGCAGCCTTCGTGGTCGGTAGTCGAACGCCGACGAGGGGATGGGAACTCCGTACGTTCGGCATTGCTGCGCCCGAGTGATCACCGCGGCGCCTTCGAGCAGGTTGCGGGCGACCTGGGCTGCCTCGCGGTTGGCTGGGTCGGCGAGGAAGGTTCCCGAGGTCCATGCATTGAACGCACCCATCGCAGGTCCACACCAGATCTGGTAGTCGAGGCGGCGGTCGGAAGCTCCCTCGATGGACCAGCGGCTGGAGAGCCCGAGATAGCTCCGGAAGACCAGCGCCATCTTGTGGCGAGGGTTGCGCTCGGCTTCGATGACCTGAGCGGGATCGCGGTCGTTCCAGAACGCCTCGGTGTTCTTCCAGCACTCTTGGACCGACGTGCCGAGGATCTTTTCGAGTTCGACGCGCTCGCTCGCTGGAATCGCGTCGAGCGAGGGGTAGGTCGTGTAGAGCGCGTACAGCTTCTTTGCTCGCGGGGCGAACATCGTGCCGCGTTTGAGGACCTGCAACTCCACGCCGAGCTCGAACATGTCGGCTGCGGGAGCCATCGCGATGTCCGCCAGATCGGCAGCGGCGAGCATCTGTTTGCCCTCATCGGACAGCCCAGATTCGACGCACGCTTCGTTGATCGTGCCCGTCAGGACGTAGGACGCACCGAGTGCGAACGCCGCAGCGGCGGCTTGCGGTGTGCCGATTCCACCGGCCGCACCGAGACGGATCGGGCGCGGGTATCCGTGTTGTGCGACCGCCTCGTCACGCACTGCCTGGATCGTGGCAAAGAGTGGTGCGAGCGGGCGATTGTCGGTGTGGCCTCCGCTGTCGCTTTCGATCGTGATGTCTTCGGCGACGGGGAGCGACGCGGCGAGCGCGGCCTCGTCCGCCGTGAGTTTGCCGTTGGCGACAAGCGCATCGAGCATGGAGCTCGGCGCCGGGTGTACGAAGTGGCGTGCGACCTCGGGTCGAGAGATCTTGGCGAACACACCGTTGGGGCGTTGCACGGCGCCATCGGCGTCGACGTGAATGCCGCTGTAGGCGTACCGAACGATTGCTGGCGTCAGCGACATGTAGGCCGCCGCCGAAACGCGTCGCACGCCACGCTCGATGTACAGGTCGGCGACGGCTTCCTCGAGCGCCGGTTCCTGCGGCGAGTGAATCAGGTTGCAGCCCCACGGGAGGTCGGTGTGGCCCAATGCGATCTGGAGCTCCTCGATCGCTGAGGCGACCACGTCGCGTTGCAGACCGGCAGCACCGAAGAATCCAAGACACCCGGTTCGGGCCATTTCGATGACGAGGCGGGTCGTGGCGATGCCATTTGCCATGGCCCCCGTGACGTAGGGAAAGCGAGTCCCGTGAACCTCGTTGAAGCTGCGATCGCCGAGCCACTCCGGGTACATCGCCGGCAGCACCGCGACGACCGGCCATGCTCCTGGCGACTCGTCACCGACGAGTTCGCCATCGTGCGCGATGCCGTGTTGCCCGGTGACGGGATCCACCACGATGAAGGCCGTTTCTCGGACTCTATCGACCGTCGACTCCAGCTCGGCCGAGGTGAATGCGGGTTGCTCTGGCCCCCTCCAACCGGCGATGATGCCGGGCTGAGCTCGCTGGGTCACAGCTTCGGAGAGATCGACCACCTCCGTGAACGTAGCCGTCGTTTCACGTGGGTGGGAACGTGCAGCAGAAGTCCTTCGAGAGAGTTCCGACAACGGCACTCTGCGTCACTTGGGACCACGCAAAGAGGCTTTCCTCGGGTCATTTTCCGCGGGTGATGCCTCGGGGTCAGAGGAACGCGTCGCTGATGGTGAGCATGGTCAGCAGGACGACGCCGATGACGACGATGCCGAAGTCGAGCGCGCCGTACTCGAACGGCCCGAATCGCCGCATGATGCGAAATCTGGGTCGGTCATCTTCGGGTTCCATCCGCTCGGTCATGTCGAAACAGACACGTCGCCGAGTGGATCGTGTTGGGGGAACCGCATCTTTCTGTGGCATCTCCGATGACTGTTCGCAACGGTGACGGCTGCGAAGCCGGCCACCGCAATCGGTGCACGATCTCCCGGCATCGCGACACGTTCTGGTCGCGTTGGTTGTCCGTTGACAGTGCAAGACCAACCAGGCGAGCGCGAAGCCCGCCTCGATCGGAGGTAGCCGATGTTCAGTTCAAGATTCCCGAGTCAGGTCGACCTCGCAAGCGTCGTGCCGGACCCGCCTGCCGCAGACGCGTGGCCGGGCACAGGGTCCTCGATTGCGATCGCACTGATCTTCGTGGTCGCCGTTGCGATCATGGTGGCAGTTCTTGCTGCCCTGGCGACGCAGCGTCGTGAAGAAGAGGAGCTGTTGGAACTCCTGAGTCCGAAGAACTGGAACGGGATCGATCCCGTCGACGAGGTGCTGCGCCGCGGGAGAGCGCGCCGCAACGCACACCCGGAAACGCAAAACCCCTGGTCGGCATGATGCCAACCAGGGGTTTCGAATGGCATCCCGTACGGGATTTGAACCCGTGTTGCCACCTTGAGAGGGTGGAGGCCTAGGCCCCTAGACGAACGGGACGTGATGCCGCACCAGCGAGGCTGATGCGGGCGACAACGATAGCGGGGCCGTCCGAGAAATTGCACCGAGTCGAAGGGCGGAGGGTCCGATATCCTCGTGTGGCGCACAGGTTCCGGCTACTCGCTCGTGCGAGTTGGATCGGGGTCACCGCACTCTGGGGTGTGGTGTAATTGGCAACACGACAGTTTCTGGTTCTGTTATTAGGGGTTCGATTCCCTTCACCCCAGCCATTTCGATGACCGGCCTTCGGGCCGGTCATCGTCGTTTTCGGCTTCCGGTTCGAGCCGGGCGAGGCGAGCTCGCACGCGGAACGACCCGCCGATTGCTCGACGGGTCGTTCCAGAGCGTCACCGCGTGAGCGGTGTGGTCTTCAGGTACTCAGTCGGCCGGGTTGGCCGGGACGATTGCGTCCAGCGCTCCGGTCACGTCGACGATGAGGTGGGTTTCCACCGACGACACGATGCACACGGTGCCGTCCTCGGAGAGCAGAGCCGCCACCGAGTTCGCCACGTTGCTCGTCCCGGCGAAGTTCACCTGCGATGCATTCGGCACCACGGGTTCGCCGTCCTCGTCGACCGTGCATGGGTACACGGTGATGAAGCCTGCATCCACCGGGCGCACCGCGGTCACGTTGAGGCTCGCAGCGACTGCGTCCTCGGCGACCTCGGCGCGTCCTGCGACCTGCAGCGTGACGATCTCGCCCGCGTCGATCGTGCCTTCTCCGGCGCGCTCGCCGTCGATGGTCTCGACCGGGAACTCGTCACGGGTGTCGATGAGACGAGCTGGGTCGAGCGGATCGGGCGAGCCGTCCACTGGAACGAAGCCGATGACGTCGGCAATGAGATCCGTCTCGGCGAACGAGAAGATGCACACTGCGCCTTCGTCGTCGAGGCCGACCGTCACCGAGTTGGCCACGTTGACCCCTGCGACGTAGTTGACGTTCGACGCATTGGGCGGCGTGTCGGTGTCGTTGCAGGGGAACACGGTGAGGTAGCCCAACTCTGTCGGTTGGATGGCACCGACGTTGAGGACGACAGCCTTGGCGTCGTCGGGAACCAGTGCGTTTCCGTCGGCGTCCTCGCGTCCGGTGACGGTGAGCTCGAAGATCTCACCACCGGCGAGTGGGCCGCCTGCTTGATCTTCGCCGTCGATGGTGACGCCACCGTCGCGGCTGTCGAGGACACGGCTCGGTGTGATTGCCGTCGGCGATCCGCCTGGCGTCACGAAGCTCGTGACGTCGGCGTAGAGCTCGGTCTCGACACTGGAAACGATGCATGCCAGGCCGTCGGCGCTGAGCTTCGCGAAGACGGCGTTCGACACGGTCGTGCCGCCGGCGAAGTTCAGGTTCGACGCTTCGGGGACTGGCTCATCGCACGGGTACACCGTGAGGAAGCCGAGGTCCTCGGGACGGATCACACCGATGTTCAGCACGGCCGACTCGGCT
>CALIOL010000309.1 GCA_938044705.1 uncultured Ilumatobacter sp.
TGGCTCCATCGGCAGTTCGGATGATGCGATCGGGTTCGATTTCGAAGCCGGTCGCAACGCGAGCGTCGACACCCAGCGAGCGCACGAGGAGCACGAAGCTGGTGGAGAACTGCTCTGCGTTGCCGCGCTGCGTGTCACGAAGAAAGCGGTCGATCAAAGCGCGCTGGAGGCCGCCACCGGACGCGTCGGTCCGGAGCTGGAAGTTCTCGCTCATCATGGACTCGATCGCTTGGAGCTGGGTGAGGAGATCGTCGTCGGGAGAAGCGCCTCCCTGCTCGACCAGCGCAGCTGCGAGCTCGGTGAAGCCAGCGGCGTTCTCGTCGATTTCCCGAGTGCCGATCTGCCCAGGGTCGGACTCGGCGATCGATGGTTCGACTCGACTGGTGAGGGCGATTGCTTCGCCAACGGTGGGCCGCTCGGCGAGTCGGACGATGGTTCGCGCCGGATCGGTCTCGATCGAGGAGTCGATGGTGACGGCTGAGCCGGGAAGCGGTACGAGTTGCAGGTCGTCGCGGAGGAAGGTGATCGATGCCGTGATCGTGTCGTCGGCGGGTTGTCCGAGACGGCGGCCGATCGGCCGCAGGGTGAGGTCGGGCGTCCACACCCGTCCGTCGTAGGTCTCCAGCGCAGCCGTGCGCCATCGCACGGGCTGGCGAGTGCCGAGCGCAGGGCCGAAGTCCTCGATATCGACCTCGTGCAGATCGATCGCCGGGGAGATCGCCTGGAGTGCGAGCGTCGCTTCGATCGGGTCCAGTAAGGAGGCCGTTCGCCCGGGCGGTTCGTTGCGACGCGGGTCGGCGCGGTTGGCGAGCGCGATCGGCGCAGCGAGGCCGGCTGCGAGACCGATCGCGATGAGTGAAACAGGGACCAGGCGCCGCTCGCCTCGCAGCAGCATCCACCGTTCCTGCAGGTCGATCCCTGCACCGGGTCGCAGCGTCGCGAAGATGATTGCCAGCACGGCGAGCGGAAGGATCCACTGCAGGCGCAACCCTGTCGGTGCGCTCAGTGCGATCACGCCGATGTGCCCGACGACGATCGGAAGCAACGGTGCGAGGTGCAGTCGCTCGCGTCGTGCGAGCTCGGTTGCGAATGCCGTGGTCAGCGCGAGTCCGACCGCAATGGTTCCGACGAGATCGGGGCGGTCCGGACTGGGCCAGTCCGTCGACAGCACGCGTTGAAACCCGGCGCCGAATGACGCGAGCACATCGTTTCCGTCGCCACCGAGGATCAGCACCACTGCGATCACTGACGCGAGTACTCCAGCGATTGCGAGGGGAAGGCGGAAGAGGCGCCCGCGGCCGAGTGTCAGCATTGCCAAGATGCCGACCGACGTCGGCGCCAGCAGCAACCACCAGACGAAACGATCGAAGATGTCTCCCGCGGCGACGGCGATGACCGCGACCATCCCGACCACGAGCAGGACGCGAAGGCGAGTCAACGCGGACGTCATGACCACGACCTCCACCGGTTGACGAAGTCGGGCGCGTCTTGGGCAGCGATGGCGACGCCGCCACTGGACTGTGCTCCTTCGCCGACGCGGATGATGATGGTCTGGTCACTCGCAGACAGCCGACTCGCTGGGCCCGACGGGCCGGTGACGAGCAGCACTGACGTGTGGTCGAAGCCCTGCGTGAAGAGCGAGCCGACAGACATCGGGGCATTGTCGGTCTGGTCCACCGGGGTGAGCAGGTCGAGAACTTCTGCTTCGGAGACCAAAGGCGTCGGGCGCCCGGTGTGTGCTCTGTTCGTCGTGCGGACCACGACGTCGAGTCCGGTCCGCAGCGCGTGTACCGCCAGCGTCGCGGCAACGTCGACCATCTCCTCGAAGTCCTCTTCGGAGGCGACCGTGCTCATCGCGTCCACGACGATCGTGAACTCGGGCCGCCGGACCTCCACATGCTCGCGCACCATGAGCGTGCCCGTTCGTGCCGTCGTCGGCCAGTGGATCATGCGCGGATCGTCGCCTGCGACGTATTCGCGCATGGACACGAACCCCGACATCGGATCAGCGGCAGTGCGACGCACCGTGGATTCGTTCTCCACGACTCGCGAGGATCCTTGCGGCCCCGTCATCTCGTAGACCTTCGGATGCACGGTCACGAGCGAGGGCTGTCGCTCAGCCTGTCGCCACAGTCCGGCAGCGAGGTAGAACGGGTCGATCTTCGAGATGTCGAGTGGTCCGAGTTCGAACACGCCTCGGCGGCGAGTCGGCAACGTGGAGGGAAGATCCTCGACCGCGTCGGCGGCGACCGCGTCGATGTCGACCTCGACCTCTCGGCCGTCGCAGCGGTCGATCACGATGGCTCGCGTCGAGCGGTGCCCGGAGTCGTTGCGCACGCGGTACACCACGCGAACGGGATCTCCGCGAGGAACTCGCACGGTGCGCAGGCGCCGCTCGACAGAAGCACGCGGCGGTCGTCGAGCCACGACGACCGCCATGATCACGACCAGTGCAATCCCGATCGCGACGATGACCAGTTCCTCGTAGTTCCACCAGAGGCCGAGCGTCAGAAGTACGACCGCAGCAAGGACCGCGCCGAGGCCCGATCTCGTCAACATCTCAGGCCCCGCTGGTGCGGGGAACCGGGACGCTGTCGCCGATCTCGGCCATCAGTGACTCGACGGTGACCCCGCGGAGCTCGGCCTCGGGAGCGAGCGCCACGCGGTGGCCGAAGACGGGAGCGATCAGCGCCTTCACGTCGTCGGGCGTCACGAAGTCGCGGTCGTCGGTTGCCGCGAACGCACGTGCGACGCGCAGGATCGACAGCGTGCCACGGGTCGACACCCCGAGACGCAGGTCTGGGTGGCGACGTGTCGCTTCGGCGAGCTGCACGATGTAGTCGTGAACGGAGTGCGCCACGGTGAGCCGGTCGATCTCGGAGATGATCCCATCGAGCTCGACCGGATCGGTCACCGGCTCGAGCTCGTCGTCACGCCGGGTACGTGAGAAGTTCTCGAGGATTGACCGCTCCGTGTCGGCGTCGGCGTAACCCAGTGTCAGGCGCATCGCGAATCGGTCGAGCTGCACGTCGGGAAGGGGGAACGTGCCCTGGAAATCTCGTGGGTTCTGCGTCGCGATGACGAAGAAGGGTCGAGGCACCGGGCGGCTGGTGCCATCCGAGGTGACGTGGCGCTCCTCCATGACCTCGAGCAGGGCCGACTGGGTTTTCGGGCTTCCACGGTTGATTTCGTCCCCGATCATCACGTTCGTGAAGACGGGTCCTTCGCGAAAGCTGAACTGGCCGCTGCGCTGGTCGTAGACCATCACGCCGGTGATGTCGGTCGGCAGCAGGTCGGGGGTGAACTGCACGCGCTTCCATCCGCCCGCGATCGAGTTGGCGATGGCCTTGGCGAGGCTGGTCTTGCCCGTGCCTGGAACGTCGTCGAGCAACAGGTGGCCTTCGGTC
>CALIOL010000310.1 GCA_938044705.1 uncultured Ilumatobacter sp.
CTCCCGACCTGTGCCCGCCACCGTCGGGGGGCTTCAGTCGTGTGCGAGGTGAGCATGCTGGTGCATGTCATGCCACCCGTCGGCGTGAAGATCGGCCTCGCGGGCGGTTCCTTCCCATCGATAGCCGAGCTTCTCGGCCACCGCACACGACGCGCCGTTTGCCGTCGAATGCTGCAGGAGGATGCGACGGATGCCGAGCTCTTCGTGGCCCCACCGGGTCACGCGTTCGGCCGAGCGCGTTGCGACCGCTCCGCCACGATGTTCTGGCAGCACCCAGTACGCGATTTCGCCGGTACCTCCCCGCAGGTCGACGTGCAGGGCACAGCGACCCCGAACCTGGTCCGCTACGTCCACGGCTGCCCACACAGCACATGCTTCATCGCGCCATTGCTGGTGATTGCGGTCGATCCATTCGGCGGCCTGAGTCGGTGAGTCGATGGAGAAGCCGTGCCACTGGATGATCTGCGGGTCTGAAAATGCTGCCGTCACGGCGTCCCGGTCGCGATGTGCGAAGGGTCGCAATGCAAGCGCATCGTCGACGATTAGCGTCGGTTGCTCGATCGACGACATCGAGCCGGGTTCAACGACGGGGTCGACGGTGAGTGGCATGGGCCGAACGTAGTAGTCGGATGGATCGAGGTTTCGCCGCGATTTCGAGGGGTCAGCGGTGATCTGTGTGGACGTGGGCGCGGTGGCCCTCGCGGTCGAAGATCATGATGAGTTCAGCCGGCTCGTCGATCGCTGTGCACGCATGCGGTGTCATGGTGCCGAATTCGGCGGCTTCACCGGTTTCGACGGTCAACTCGCGATCGCCGAGGAACAGCTTCACGCGGCCGAGGGTCACGAAGAACCAGTCGTGGCCGGGGTGCACCTGTTGCTCGGGCAGCTGATCGGTGGGCTCCAGACGCATCTTGATCGCAATCGTCGAACCGGTCGGCCGACTCAGCATCCACGTCGTGATGTGGCCGACGTTGGTCGGCGTCGGTCGGATCACGACGTCGTCGTCAGTGTCGGCGTCGAGAAGCGCGTCGAGATCGACCTGGAGCGCTCGGGCGAGCGGAACGAGTACGTCCAGGCTGATCGTGCGCTTGCCGGTCTCGATGCGGCTGATCGTCGACGGGTTGAGGTTGGTCCGCTTCGCCACCTCGTCGAGCGACAAGCCCAACGTGTTTCGCAGGCTTCGCAACCTGGTTCGAACGACGTCTTCGACTTCGGTCATTGCGCTCACGCTCACTGCTGGTCCGGCTCGGTGTTCTTGCGAATATAGCAAATCACTTTGCGATTTTGCTTGGCCTCTCTACGTTCGACGCCATGAACGAAAACCAACGTCACACCATCGAACGGCACTGCGACGTGGCGATCATCGGAGGCTCGGCGGCTGGCTTGGCCGCGGCGCTACAGCTCGGCCGTCAATGTCGGTCCGTCATCGTCATCGATGCAGAGGAGTCCCGAAATTCTCCTGCCACCCACATGCACAGCTACCTCGGTCACGAAGGGGTGCGTCCGGGTGACTTCGCCGCCATCGCCCGAGCTGACGTTCGTCGCTACGGCGTCGAGGTGCTGGCCGGTCGTGCGCTCACGGTCACGCATGCCGATTCCGGCGGTTTCCGAATCGAGCTCGTCGGTGGGAACGCCGTCGTCGCCCGTCGCGTCCTCGCCGCAACAGGGCTCGTCGATGTGCTCCCCGAGATCGATGGCCTCGCCGAACACTGGGGGAGCGCAGTGATTCACTGCCCGTTCTGCCACGGGTATGAGGTGCGCGATCGACGAATCGTGCAGATCATCACGCATCCGATTGGGCTCCACAGTGCCGGCCTGTTCCGACAGCTCGCTGGTCACCTGACGATCGTTCTCCATGGTGAGGTGAGTGCAAACGACGTCGAGGTGCGAGCACTTCGCGATGCGGGCGTGTCGATCCTCGATCAACCGGTGAGCAGCGTGCGCACCGACGATGCCGGCCGGCTCACCGGCATCGAACTGGACGACGATCGACACGTCGAGGCCGATGCACTCGCGATCGCCACTCACTTCGAGGTCCGAGTTCAACCGTTCGAGCAACTCGGTCTCGCCACCGCACCCCATCCATCTGGACTGAGCGATGTCGTCGTCACAGATGCAGCCGGTGCGACGTCGATTCCAGGTGTCTACGCGGCTGGCAACGTCACCGATCCGTTCCAGCAGGTTCTGCAAGCGGCCGCTGGTGGCAGCTCCGTCGCCGGAACGATCAGCCGCGACCTGGCACACGAAGACATCGAGGCGGCGACACGGAGCGCGTCGAACCAGCGTGACTGGGAGCAGCGCTACCGCGGTGACCAGATCTGGAGTGGCAACCCCAACGGCACGCTCGTCAACGAGGCCAATTCACTCACGCCTGGGCGAGCGCTGGATGTCGGGGCTGGCGAGGGCGGCGACGCTGTCTGGCTCGCCGAACGCGGCTGGAGCGTGACTGCGACGGACATCTCCCACCACGCCATCGACCGGATCGTTGCGCAAGCGAGTGAACGAGCGCTCGACATCGAGGTCCTTCAGGCCGACGCGAACGCGCTCGGCCCGTTCGAGGCGGGCACCTTCGAACTGGTCGCCGCCCACTACCTGTCGATCCCGCGCACACCGGACGACCGGGCGCTGCACAACATTCTGCGAGCCGTCGCACCAGGAGGCACGCTGCTCGTCGTCGGTCACGATCTGACGCCCCGGTCGTCCATCGACACACACGAACGAAGCCAACTCTTCGATCCGAACGCATACGTCGGCGTCGACGATTTCGTCGACGCGATCACCGACTCCACCGACTGGGACCTCGTCGTTCACGAGACGCGCCCTCGCCCCGAAGGCTCCGCCACCGCCGCGCATCACGCCAACGACGTCGTCCTGCGTGCGCATCGGCGCACGAGCGGGGCTCCGAGATAGAACAAGACGGAACTTGGCCGGCCGACTTGGCCGCGTTGCCGAGATGCGTGTGACCGAGATCTGGCGATTTCCCGTGAAGTCGATGGTGGCCAGACCGGCAACACGCTGACGGCTGGCCGTTCGCCAGACGGCGTACCGCTGTCTCAGCTCGACGGGACGATCGCGGCGTAGAGCTCGGCTTCGCCGCCCCGCCAGCGCCGAGCGGCCAGTCGGAGTCCGAGGCGCATGGCCGCCCAGCCTCCTGCCACGGTGAGCAACGCCAGCCCGGTGACGGTGACGACGGATTCGGTCGTGAGCGCCCAGATGAGCGCCAGGGCAAACGGGAGCGTGAGTGCGGCGAGCGTGATGAGCACAACCGCCAACATGAGCGCAGCAAGCAGTCCGTTGCCGGACTCGCCCGAAGCGAGTGGATTGTCGGACTCCGGAACGGCGACCGGGACGAACGTGGACTGTGCGATCGCCCCGCCGGCACCTGCGAGAAGCCCCGCGATGCCGACAGCAACGCCGGCGGGGAGGTACTGCCACTCTCCGGTGACGCCGGCGGCGATGAGCGGACCGAGCACGGCAAGCGGAGATGCGACGACGACCACCGACCGGACCTTCGCCGCGACGATCGCGTCAGGCTCGAGACCGCACATGATCTCCGAACCCAACGCTGCACCGTCGGAGCCGATGCTGTTGCCAGCCATGAACAACACCGACAGTTGAACTGCGCCGCCGACGAGGACCGCCGATGCGCCCACCTCGTCGCGTGTCAGCGCTGGTACCAGCACGATGGCGAGTCCGATGCCGGCGCCGATGAAGGTCTCGAGTGCCGTACGCGGGTGACGCATTCTCGTGCGGACGCTCCGCCAGGCGATCGCCCCTACTGGGCCCGATCCGCAGGCCCGACGTGCCAGCCTGCCGATGAACGACGTCTCGCTTGTGGACGAATCGCTGCCGCGGGCCGCACCCGAGGCCAACAGCACTCGTCGGGTCGTCGTCACGAAGATCGCGACGAGCAACGGAAGCCACAGGGAGCCGAGGGCCACGTGACCGAGCGCGATGGCGAATGATTCGTCGGCCTCGGCGAACGCTTGGCCGATCTGGCCGGGAGGTGTGAGTCGTCCCCAGTCGGCGACGTCGCTTCGAGCCTCTCGCTCCAGGCTCGCAAACGCGCTGGGCACGAATTGGAATCCGCCGTAGAACACGAGGCTTGCCAGTCCGATCACGACCTGACCTGACCGTGGAAACCGGTTGGTGAACAGCCCCAGCAGGTTGATCGTCGTTCGCGACACCAGCAGCAACGTTGCGAGGAACGAGCAGAGGGCGAGCACTCCGACGATGGCGCCCGTCGCAGTGTTCACGGAGCCAGCGAGCAGACCGATGCCGAGGAGGGTGGCGGCGATGCCGGGCGGTCCTGCGGCAGACGTGGTGAGCAATCCGAGCGCGAGCTGGCGATCGGGAAGTGGTTCAGCTCCGATGACTCGAGGGTCGACTGGCTGTGCGACGCCTGCGATGACGCCGAGTGCGACCACGACACCCACGAGTGCGACCGGGAACAGAACTTGCCACGGCTGCGGGTCGTTGGACGCACGGATGCCGACCGCGACGACGACGCTGCCGACCGTCCCGACCGCCACCGCCGCAGCCATACCGATAGCGGTGGCAACGCTCTGCGCTCCACCTTGGCGGATCGCTCCGCGAAGCAGCCGCCACCGCAATCGGAGGAACAGCCACACGACCTGCGCGCTGGACGTCGGGCGAAGCGAGTCGAGCGCCCGGGCTTGGGGTGGGGGAGGGAGATTCATCCCAGCCAGTCGAGGTCGGCCGCGTTGGCGTCGGTTGCGCCGACGGCATCGATGAAGGCGTCCTCGAGGCTCCGCCCGGCCCGGATCTCGTCGATGGGGCCGGCAACGACGATGCGGCCATCGCGGATCACGCCGATGTGGTCGCAGACGCGCTCGACGACGTCCATGACGTGAGTGGACAAGATGACGGTGCCGCCGCCAGCTCGGAATCGGTCGAGCATCGAGCGCATGGTCCTCGTCGACACCGGGTCCACGCCTTCGAACGGCTCATCGAGCATCACGAGTCTCGGCCGGTGGATCAGCGCACTGATCAATGCAGTCTTCTTCCGCATGCCGTGGCTGTAGCCGGCGATCGGACGGTCGGCGTCGCGTGCGATGTCCAGGATCTCGAACATCTCCGCGCTGCGTGATCGGACCACGTCGGCGTCCAACTGACGCAACTCTCCGATGGTCGCGACGAACTCCCGTGCGGACAGCCGGTCGAAGAGCTGAAGCGGGTCGAGCATCACGCCCATGAGTCGGCGAACTCCGATCATGTCCTGGTCGGTCCGCACGCCACAGACGTCGATCACGCCCTGGTCGGGTCGAGCCAGGCCGACGACGGTTCTCATCGTGGTCGACTTGCCAGAGCCGTTCGGACCCACGAGCCCGTAGCAGGCCCCTTGCGGCACGGTCAGCGAGAGCCCGTTGAGGGCGACCTTGTCCCCGAATCGCTTGTGGAGGTCGGTGATCCGCAACGGAGCCGGAACCGAGTCGAGAGTGGGCGGTGGGAGATCCACCCCGTCAGTGTGCCGGGCCGACGCTCACACGGTGACCCGGTCTCACGCTGTCGTGGCGAAATGCGCGACGCTGCGCAGATCGAGCGCTGCGACGGCGCCGACGACGATCGTCGCAGGTGACTCGATCGATGCTTCGCCGAGGTCGGCGAGGTCACACCGGACGACCTGCTCGCGGTCGGTTGACGCGAACCTCACGGCAGCGACCGGCGTGTCTGCCGCGAGGCCACCTTCGATCAGTTCGGCGGCGATCGCGGCCCGATGGGTCACTCCCATCAGGATCACGATCGTGGTCCCGATCTTGCCGAGCGATCGCCAATCGATGTCCGGTTCGCCAGGTCGGCGGTGTCCGGTCACCACGGTGAAGCCGGCCGAGACGCCGCGGTGCGTCACCGGGACACCAGCTGCTGCCGGGGCGGCGATCGACGAGGTGATGCCGGGGACGATGTCGAACGGCACCCTCGCTGCTTGTAGCGCGATCGCTTCCTCGCCGCCGCGTCCGAAGACGAACGGATCGCCGCCCTTCAATCGCACCACCCGCTTGCCCTGCTTGCCCAGTTCGACGAGCAGCGTCGAGATCATCTCCTGGGGAACCGGTCTGCCCACCCGTTTGCCGACGTCGATCCGCTCGACGTGATCCGGGATCAACGCCATGACACCGTCGCCCACGAGCGCGTCGTGCACGACCACTTCAGCATCGCTGAGCAACCGTGCAGCCTTCATCGTGAGCAGATCGGGGTCGCCCGGTCCTGCGCCGACGAGGGAGACGGTCACGACGTTGCCTCGGTCTTGGCCGCTCGCTGTGCGCGCCGTGAGGCGTCCGCTGGGAGCAGCGCGGCGAGTTCGTCCCAGTCCTGGCTCCACGCCCAGTCTCCGAAGCTGACGTCCTGGTCGCTCGTCGTTCGGCTGAACCGTTCGAGCAGCGGTCGCAGCAGGTCGGGGATGTCGTCGAGTGGCACGTCTGCCCGAAGCCGTCGTGCGAGTCGGTCGCCAGCGGGCGAACCTCCGAGGAAGATGTCGTAGCCGCGCTTCGATCGGCCGACGATGCCGAGCTCAGCGGAGTAAGGCCGCGAGCAGCCATTCGGGCACCCCGTCATGTTGAGGCGCAACGGGAGCCCGGTGTTGCCGGTGTCGGCCAGTACCTTTTCCAAACGATCAACGACCTGGGGGAGCACGCGTTCGGCCTCGCCGAGCGCCTTGGTGCAGGTCGGCAGCGCTGGGCAGGCGATCGCAAGGTTGCGCGTTGCGCTGTTGTCCGAGGCCAGCGGGACGCCGTTTGCGTGCAGGAGGTTCTCGACGGTCTCGACCTGTCGTGCGTCGATGCCGAGCAGTAACAGGTCCTGGCGCGGGGTGACGCGCAGTTCGCTGACCAGTCCGTCGGCGACCAGACGCTTGAGCGCCCATCGCAGGCCACCGGCGACCTTGCCCGACGGGACGGGAAGACCCAATGCGCTACCCGAGTGCTCGATGTCATGCCAGCCGTGGTGAGCTTCGACCTCCCACTCCGGCAACTCGACGGGCTCAGCGAGCGACAGGCCGGTGCGCTCGGAGATCTGCTCGCGAAGCCAG
>CALIOL010000311.1 GCA_938044705.1 uncultured Ilumatobacter sp.
TCGATGTCGATGATCTTCTCCACCGTGCCGACCAGGCTGGACGTGGCAACGACTTCGGGGCGGGCTTCGGCGTCCTGCGTGAAGTCGTAGATCAGGTCGACGACCTGCTGTTCGAACACGTTGTTCGCCGTCACCAGCACACCGAGCGTCGACGCGAATTCCGTCTCTTCCGCGAGTCGGTCGATGTCGGCGACGGTCTGGCTGCCCTGATCGATCCACTTGATCGGGTCGGACTGGATCTTGGTTCGCCCTTCGACGGCGACACCACCGATGGCGAGGAGCGCGGCGAGCACGATCAGCGGCGGGCCGAGTCGGGTCGGGAGCCCACCGAGCTTGACGACGAGTTTCTCGACGGCGGAGTCGCCACGCTCATCGGTGCGGTCGGTCCACTCACGGATGCCGAGCGCAGCGATCGGCACCACGATGCCGACGACCACGAGGACGATCACGCCGATCGCGAGCAGCACACCGAAGTCGCGAATCATCGGCACCTTGGAGATCCGCAGCGCGAGGAACGCGAGGACGCCCGTGATGGTCGCAGCGATCAGCGGCGGCGCGACGTTGGCAAGCGTCTCCGATATCGGGTGGGCATCGTGATCGAGCACCACCTCCTCCTCGACTCGGTTGTGGATCTGAATCGCGAAGTCGATGCCGAGACCGATCAGGATCGGAAGTCCCGAGATCGTGACGAGTGACAGGTCGATCCCGATGAGCCCGAGAATCGAGAACGACCACAGCACACCGATGATCACGGCGAGCAGCGGGAGCAGACGCCAACGAACCTTGAAGATCAGCCCCAGGACGATCGCCATCACGGCGAGTGCTGCGAGCCCGAGCGTGAGCGTCCCGCCCTTCAGGTAATCATTGATCTCCCCGAGGTAGATCGGTGAACCGGTGATGGTCAGCTCGAAGCCGTCGAACTCTGCGCTCTCGAGAATCTCGACGACCTGATCGGTTCCGACGGAGAGCTCATCGAGTGACGCGTTGCCATTGAGAATGATGCCACCCACCGCCGTTTGGTGGGTGCGGCTCGCGTCCGGGCTGGGGAACGTGCCTTGCAACGACGAACGGACGATCCGGTCATCGATCGCCGGCGAGATCGGGGCTCCGTCGTCGCCGATCGTGTAGCCGGCGTTGGAGAAGATGAGCAGCTCAACCCAGTCCGGATTGTCCAGCGTCCAGGTGTCCTGCGGCCCGGCTGCTCCGCGACGAGCGAGCGAGATGGTGATGTCAGCCCCGCGAGCTTCGGCCCCGGCCTCATCGCGCGAGAGCGCCCCGGTCAACGCTTCGGTACCGGTTGCGCCGCCGACGAGCTCGGAGCTGTAGGTGAGCGAGACTGCGGGCGTGACGGTGGAGTACACCTCGGGCACCGCCGAGATCTCATCGGTGATTCGGCGAAGCTCGGCGAGGTTGTCACCGGCAAAGAGCTCGGGGATCTTCGCATCTCCCTCAGCGGAGAAGAGCAGGATGATCGTCTCGCCACCGAAGTCGTCCTGGAAAGCGACGTTGTCGAGCGCGATCTGCGAGTCGGGGTTCAGGTAGCTGTCCTGACCGGTTGCGAACTCGATCTTCGACGCGCCGAAGGTCAGGAGGCCGGTGATCACCAACATCACGACGAAGACGATCTTCCACTGCTTGCCGAGCTGGATCCCGGTGCTGCGCCAGAACTGTTCCATTGCGGTGTCCTCTCACGTCATCCCGAAGCGGTTTCGAGCGAGACTCGAACGTAGCCGCCACACACCACCACCTCGCAACGTTCCAGGTCAGGCGGCGGCGAACTCGGCGTCAGGTGCCGAAGCCGAAGCCCAGGTCCGGCGCTGTCAAGAGTGGGCGGTAGTCGATGCCGCGTTCTTCGGCCATCGCCGCACACGTTCCCCCACGGTCGACGATCACGCTCATGAACACGGGTTCTGCGCCGTATTCGACGATTTGGTCGACGGCCTCGATGAGTGACGTGCCGCGCGTCGTCGTGTCCTCCGTGACAAGAACGCGGTCGCCTGGCTGCAGGGCCCCGGCGATGCGACCGGAGATGCCGCCTGCTTTCGGTTCCTTGCGCACGGTGAAGCTGCGCAGATGATGGCCTCGCGTGCCGAGAACGGCTGCGACGCCGTAGGCCATCGGGTCAGCGCCCAAGGTGAGGCCGCCGATTGCGTCGACGCTGAAGAGTTCGTCGCCGAAGAGCTCGATCAGTGCGTCGGTGACGGCGATGATCCCGTCGGGGCGACACGCCGTCTGCTTGGCATCGAGGAACCAATTGCTGGTGGCTCCCGACTTGAGGAGGAACTCACCTGTCTTGACGGCGTGCTCCATCACGTGGTCACGCAGGCGGTCGAGCGTCGGACTGAGTGCGGGAAGGTCGCTCATCGGCGTCGAAACTACCTGGCCCGGTCGCGCCGGTCGCCAAGAACTCGAGGTGCGAGCTCGTGGAGTCGTCGGAAAACTCCGCAAAATCGAACGTATGTTCGTTTTGTTCGATATACTGCTCCCATGGGAGAGGTTGCTGGCGACACACTGGTCTCTCCCTCGGCCGACATCAGGTTCGTCGATGACGTCTTCTCCTCCGCTGCCGGCCACCTGAACGTTCAGCACGCTCGGCTCGTGTCGGCGGCTACGTGGATGCTGGACCATCCGAGCGAGTGGCAGGGCGACGGACTCTGGACTGCCGAGGCGTACATCCGTTGGCGCACGGGGGTCTCCCAAGCCACCGCCACCAAGGTCGTCACTGTCGCGAAACGAGCTGCGGAGTTCCCGCACTGTGTTACGACGATGCAGCGCGGCGAACTCTCGCTCGACCAGTTGGTCCCGGTTGCGAAGCATGCGCCGAGCTGGTGCGACGAACAGATGGCTGGCCTTGCGCCGCGTTTGTCGGTCGCTCAAGTCTCGAAAACAGCGCGGGAGTATCCGTGGGACTACGACCTCTCCCCCACCGACGAGACCGCCGAGCCAAGCCGTGCGGCTCCGGTGAGCGAAGCAACGGACTCAGTCGCGCCACGAACTCCCGCAACGGCCCCTGATGAAGCGTGGTTCGGTTGGGACGACCACGGTCGGTTTCGCGTCTCGGCCAATCTCGGCACCGCTTCGGGCAGCGTCGTGGAGCAAGCGCTCACCGAAGCACGCGACCGACTCTTCCGGGCGGGCACACCGGACGTCGACACCGCGGACGCACTGATCGACCTCGCAGAGCGCTCACTGAACTCGGTCGCCACTCCAGAGCGGCGCGGCCGGTATCGCGTGAACTTTCACATGGACCAACGCCGCACCGTCACCGACCAGCGAGGCCGACCGGTCCCCGCTGCTGAAGCAGGTCACATCACGTGTGACGCGCTGCTCTCACCGGTCGAGTTCGTCAACGGCGTGCCCGTCTCCGTGGGTCGGTCGCAACACATCGTTCCCGACCGCACCCGACGCCTCGTCGAACACCGCGATCGCGGTTGCCGCGTCCCGAGGTGCGCGAGCGACCGTTTCGTCGAGGTCCACCACATCATTCACTGGTCGAAGAACGGGCCCACCGACACGTGGAACCTCGTCTGCCTGTGCCCGAAGCATCACCGAGTGCACCATCAGGGTCGCTTGGGCATCTCTGGCAACGCGGATCTCGACCCGGCGGCTCCCGGTGCGGTCGTGTTCACCGACCGCGACGGCAAGACGCTCACGGAATCCGGGCACAGACCTTGGCCCCCACGGGCCGCACCGCCCCCGATCAACGGGACGTATGAACATCCCATCGGCGAACGCCTCGACTTCCGATGGCTCCACTTCCGCAACGACCCTCAAGAACGCGTAGCACCCGGCTGACCGCTGCGCGGCCGACGAGAACAACGCTGCGACGCCACTGAGGAACTTCGGATTGCCTGCAACAG
>CALIOL010000312.1 GCA_938044705.1 uncultured Ilumatobacter sp.
AACTCCATCGTCATCAACGGCCTGGGAGACGATCCGACAACGGATCGACGAGCAGGACAGCCGTGCCACTTCAGGCACCGAACCGACCGTGGAGGTCATCATGCTCGATCCCGACATCAACAAGTACACGAAACGCCCTCGCACCGGATTGCTCGTCGCCGCATCCCTCGCCGCGATCACTTTGATCGGCGGACTCATCGTGGTCGCGACCCGCGATGGCGAACGCACCCCGCTCGATCGGCCGGAACCGACACCGACGGTTCCCGTGACCGACCCCGCGATCGCCGGCGACCCCGCACCGGTCGACGCCGACGAGAACGACGAGTCCGCACCCGTCGTCGACCCCGAACTCGAACCCTCATCGGACGGCGAGGCGCCCCCGCAAGTCGAACCACTCACCCAGGGCGCGTTCGTCGCCAACTGTGAGACCGGTGCAGCTACTCCGGATCCGGGGAGCGGGAGGATCGTCGTTGAGCAGGACTGCAGCGTCGACGGTGTCGGGGCACAGCCATTCGCTTCCGATCAAGTTCTCGAGTTGTCACTCCTCGAAGAGGTCGGCGCGGAGAACTCGCCCGCGGGCGCCTTTGTCGCTTTGGGGGACAACGGCTTCATGAATGCTGGATTGCTCTGGGACGATGGAACTCAGAGCCGTTGGGTCGGCATCGCCGAAGGCATCGACGACAACGCCGGCCGAGCGGTCTTCCTCGCTGCGAGCTCTTCACAAGACGCCGACGGCTTGCTCGACGAGATCGACGGTCAATGGTGGACCGACACCGGCCCTCGCCCGGGATCGAGCGACGATCCCGAGATCGTGGCGGAGATTGCGTTCACGTGCCAGGAGATCCCATCGTCAACGAACGAACCAAACCTCATCATCGAATGCGCCTACGACGGCGAGGACATCACGCGGTTCATACCCGAGTCGGAACGATTCGTGAGCCGCTTCATCCCCGCAGACTTCGGCCCAACCCAGAACGGGCCCAACTCTGTGCTCAGCTCGGACTTCATCAGTGCGGTATCCGAGGACGGCACGGTGATCCGATCCGGGGTCTACGCAGCCTTCAGATACTTTGCCTGGTCCGGACTCCGCGTCGGAACGGGCGAGTTCGAAGGATCCCTCTTGCACGAATCGGGTTGGGCCGAGACGTCGGTACCCGGCGACGCGAGCTCCTTCGAAGGGGTCATTCAGTTGTCGGTGATTCCGGTCGACGCTTGAACGTCGCCCGAGCTCTCCTCAGCCGCCGAGCGTTCGTGACAGCTCGGCGGCTGCGGTGAGCACGGCGTGACCGAACCGCTCGCCTGGTTGCTGACTCAGGCGCTCGATCGGGCCGCTGACGGACAGCGCAGCGACGAGGGTGTCGCCTGGTCCACGCACTGCTGCGCTCACCGACGCGACGCCAGGCTCGCGGTCACCGACACTCTCGACCCACCCGGCCGAGGAGTTGGTCCGGGACAGCACGTGGCCGGCCGAACCTGCGTCGAGCGGGAAGACCGAGCCCTCGGGAACAATCCACCGCAAGCCATGCGGGGTCTCGAGCGACAGCACACAGCGGCGCTGTTGGCCCTCCTGAACGAAGAGCTGCACGCTCTCGCCGGTTCGATCGCGTAGCTCGGACAGGATCGGTCGAGCGAGGTCGGTCAACGGAAACCGGGCTTGTGCTGCGTCACCGAGCGGAACGAGTCCGTGCCCCAGTTCGAAGCGACCCTCGACGTCGCGGCGCAGGATGCTGTGTGCTTCGAGTGCCGCGGCGAGGCGGTGCACGGTGGCCCGCGGGTAACCGGTCGACTCCTGGAGCTGGGTCAATGCCTTCGGCGACTCTGCGACCGAGCGGAGCACCGCCATCGCCTTGTCGAGCACGCCGACGCCCGTTACGATGTCCATATCCAGGGAATCGTATCCCACAGTGTGAGACACAGCAAGGGAGAGGCCGAAAATATGGGGAAGACACTTCCGGAGAAGGTGTGGGAACGACACCTCGTCCAGTCGGGCGACGGCGAGCCCGATCTGATCTACATCGACCTGCACCTCGTGCATGAAGTCACCAGCCCGCAGGCGTTCGACGGGTTGCGCCTGAGCGGCCGCTCGGTCCGCCGCCCCGAGTTGACGATCGCCACCGAAGACCACAACGTGCCGACCGAGAACATCGACCAGCCGATCGCCGACGAAATCTCGGCCAAGCAGGTCGACACGTTGCGTGCGAACACCGCCGAGTTCGGCATCACGAACTTCCCGATGGGCGACCCCGACCAGGGCATCGTGCACGTGATCGGCCCCGAGCAGGGCCGCACCATGCCGGGCATGACCATCGTGTGCGGCGACTCGCATACCGCAACGCACGGTGCCTTTGGCTCGCTGGCATTCGGTATCGGTACCAGTGAGGTCGAGCACGTGCTGGCCACCCAGACGTTGCCGCAGGAACGACCCAAGTGGATGTCGGTCACCGTGAACGGTGAGCTGCAGCCCGGCGTGACCGCCAAGGACGTGATCTTGGCGATCCTCGGCGAGATCGGCACCAGCGGCGGACTCGGCCACGTGATCGAGTACCGGGGCTCAGCGATTCAAGGTCTGTCGATGGAAGGCCGCATGACCGTGTGCAACATGTCGATCGAAGCGGGTGCCAAGGCCGGCCTCATCGCTCCCGACCAGACCACGTTCGACTACCTCGAAGGTCGCAACCAGGTGCCCACCGGCGCCGACTGGGACGCTGCGGTGGCCGACTGGAAGCAGCTGTTCTCCGACGACGACGCAGCGTGGGACAAGGAAGTCGTGCTCGATGGCGCGGCAATCACACCGCACGTGTCGTGGGGTACCAACCCGGGCCAGGTGTCGTCGATCGACACGCCGATCCCCTCCCCCAGCGACTTC
>CALIOL010000313.1 GCA_938044705.1 uncultured Ilumatobacter sp.
GTTCGGGTGCATACGCGTACGACGGGCAACCGGCGGTGGTCGCAAGACCTTCGACGTCGATGTTGTTCTTCGCGGCGAACGTGAGCCCGGCCAAGGGCAACGCCTCGTCGACCGACCGCACCCCGGCCTGTGGATCCGAGGTCTCGATGAAGATCGCCGGATCGTCGAGATCCCGTATCCGTGCAAACGCGTTCGCGACTCGCGCCGTCGGGTTGTTGGTGCCGATCAGCTCGTTCAGTCGATCGGTGGTGATGGGCGTGTCGGTCGTCATGCAACGACGGGGCTCGTCGACGGCGGCTGCGGGTCGTATGAGCGCGTCGGTGGGTCGAATCCGTAGTCCGACCCGTCGGTGTGCACGATGTCGTCCTCCCAGGGCAACGTGTACGTGCCAGCTGCCAGGTCGTGCATGTACGTGTACGGACAGTCGTTCGCGCCGCCGTCGACCGCGACGTACCCGCGGTGTCCGAACTGATACGGGTTGTTCTCCACCGCCCAGTGCACGCGGGCCTCGCGAACCAGGTCGGGCCGCACTTCCGCGGTGATGATCTCATCGGGCCGGTGTGACCCGTCGGCGATGATCGTGCCGTCGTGGCCGACGATCATTGCCTCGCCCATGCTGTCGAACGTGCCATCGGACCCTGACATGCAGACCGAGGCGGTCGCCATCAGGTTGGTGAACGCGTTCGCCTGGTTGGTGATACGCCAGCTGTGGCGAATCGGTGCCGTGTAGCCGGCGGTGCGGATCATGATCTCGGCTCCCTTGTATGCCGATTCGCGCGCCATCTCGGGGAACATCCCGTCGTGGCAGATGATGAGCGCAAGGGTCGACCCGTTCGGGCCGTCGCAGACCGGGATGCCGAGATCGCCCGGTTCCCACGGTTCGACCGGAACCCACGGGTGCAACTTGCGGTAGTACAGCTTGATCTCGCCGGTGTCGTCGATGATCAGCCCGCTGTTGAACGGATTCTTCCCGGGGTTGAGTTCCATGATCGAGAAACAGCCCCAGATCTCGTTGTCGATGCAGGCCTGCTTGAACGCGGCGACCTCGGGTCCATCGAGCGTGCACATCAACTCGTCGTCGGTGTCCATCGACAGACCGTGCAGTGCGTACTCCGGGAAGACGACGAGGTCCATCGTGGACATGTTCCGCCTGGCTTTGGCGACCATGTCGCAGATCCGCTGAGTCTGACGTTCGATGTCGGCAGGTGTCTCGATCACGGGTAACTGAAGTTGCACCATCCCGATGACGACGCCGTTGGGCGACTTGTTCAGCCCTCCGAGCCCGCTCATGACGAGGCCAACGATTCGAGCAGTGCGGTCGAGTGTGCAACGGCGCCGAACACGCCCCCCTGCATCTTCACCATGTGGAGTGCAGCGAGGTAGTTGCCGTGGTCGGTTGCTCCCGTGCAGTCCTCCAACAGGAGGCACTCGAAGCCGCGGTCGTTTGCTTCGCGCATCGTCGTGTGCACACAGACGTCGGTGGTGATCCCAGTGAAGATCAGGTGCGTGATGCCCCGGTTGCGCAGAATCAGTTCGAAGTCGGTGGCGTAGAACGCTCCTTTACCGGGCTTGTCGATGATGGGTTCACCTTCGATCGGGGCAACTTCCTCGACGATGTCCCAGCCGTCCTCGCCGCGCACGAGGATCCGGCCACACGGACCGGGGTCGCCGATGCCTGCGCCGATCTGTTGGGACCGCCACAGCTTGTTGGCGGGAAGGTCGGAGAGATCGGGGGCATGCCCTTCGCGAGTGTGCACCACGAGCATCCCGGCGTCGCGTGCGGCGTCGAGCACCTTCGCGGTGGGTTCGAGGCCGGCGCGTGTGAGGTTGAGGTCGTACCCCATCGCGTCGACGTACCCGCCGGGGCCGCAGAAGTCGGTTTGCCAGTCGATCAAGACGAGCGCAGTTCGCTCCACGTCGATGTGACCGTCGTAGGGCCAGGTGTAGGGATCCGCGTCGAGAGCGGGGCGGGTCAGCGTCATGATGTCTCCTGTTGCTGGATGAGGTCGAGGGCTGCGAGGACGTGGCTGGTCATGCCGACGGCGCCGAAGATGCCGCCGGACATCTCGATGCTCGACACCGAGGCGGCGGCGATGCTGGGGTCGATCGACGCGCATGCGTCGCTGATGGTCAGGCACTCGTAGCCGCGGTCGTTGGCGCGGCGCAGGGTGCTGTGGACACAGGTTTCGAACCCGCGCCCGGCGAGGAGCACGTGCGTGATGCCGGCTCGGTGCAGCGTGGCATCGAGCGAACTGCCGTAGAAGGCGTCGGTCCCCATCGACTGAACCGTCCTCTCGGTCGGGTTCGGGTCGAGCGGCGAGCAGGCCGGATCGGGGAGCGTGGTGTCGCCCCGCACCATGGGTTCGGCTTCGTCGAGCAGAATGACCGAGACACCGACCGCCCGTGCGGAACTACGCAGCTCGGCGAGGCGCTGCTCGACGGCGGTATCGAGCGGTGTTCGCTTGCTCCAGGCATCCCCAGCTCCACAGATGAGCAGAGCGGTTCGACCGGCCTCGAGGACCTGATCATACGGCCATGGGTACGGCGCCGTGTCAGCGACGAGGCTCATGGGGTCACGCTCCGATTCTCGATCGATGCGGCGAGCTCGGTGATGGCCGACGCGAACCTGACGGGATTGTCGACGAGCACCAGGTGCCCGCTCTGGCGGATCACGTCGACCTCGGCCCCTGCGCCTTGCAGCGTGGCGGCAACGTCGTGACGTTCCGGAGCCGAGCTGCTCCCCACGGTCGTGGTGTGCGCAGCGGTGATGGATTCGAGTTCGACACGCGTCGGAGCGAATGCGGCGAACTGTGCAACGTCGGTGGGCACGGTCCCGCGTTGCTGCTCGCTCCACGACACGGATTCGGCTGGTCGAGTCGTCCACGTCGCCCCGTAGAGCCGATCGAGAAACGCGTCGACGGCGCCCGGCGAACCGTCGTCAGCGAGCGATTCTGCTGCGTTGGAGATGCGATGGTGCAGCGTGGGTGCGAGCGGCCCGATGAGCGGCTCGTGGGTGACGAGCCCGAGCATCTCGCTCGGTCGGGTCGTCGCTGCCGCGAGGCCAAGCGTGGCACCACCGCTGACTCCTGCGACGATGCACGGTCCCACGCTCGACATGTGGTCGAGCAGCCGCTCGACCTGTTCGTCGAAGGAACTTGCCGACGGTGTGTCGTCGTAGCCAGGGCGGGTCCACGTGTCGCTGGGTTGGTGCAGGTGCTGAGCCGTGGACGCGAACAAGCGCGGATCGAGCGAGACGCCGTGAACGAAGATCACGGGTGGAGCTACCTGGTTGGACGGGGTCGTCATCGTTGGAACGGCGCGGTGAGGGGGTGCGTCCGGCAGACCACGGTCTGCCGGACGCACCTCGAACTCATCGTCTGATGGTCAGCCGAGGCTTCCTTCGACGCCAGCGACGAGCCATGGGTCGGAGAACACTCCGTCCAACTCGACGTAGTTGGGCGTCTCGCCGTCGGCAAGACGTTCGACTCCGTCGCGATCTGCGAGCGGCCCGCTGAAGACTGCGAAGTCGCCGACGCCGTCACCGTCTTCGTCGACGAAGAATTGATCGAGGGCTTCGGTCATCAGGGCTTGAGTCTCTTCATCGACGGCAGCGCCGATGGTCGATGGCTCGAATGCGACGAATGGCGCATCGACATCGGAGTAGCCGATTCGGTAGTCGCCGTTGTATTCGCTCTCGACGAATCCGCCCGACTGCATGGTCGACACGATGTCGGCGTACAGGTCGGTCCACGCCCAGTCGGAACCGGTGAGCCAGCCGTTGGGAGCAAGTTCGGAGGCGTCGTAGTGGTAGCCCACCGAGAACGCGCCGGCCGCCTCAGCGGTCTCGATGATCGTCTTGGTGCAGTCCTGGTGTTGGGTCAGCACGTCGGCACCTTGATCGAGCAACGTCTGAGCGGCTTGTGCCTGCTTCGCCGGATCGCACCAATCGGTGGTTGAAATCGCGATCGTCGTCACGTCCGGGTTGACCGTCTGGGCGCCCAGCTGGAACGCGCTGATGTTCTGCAACGTCTGGGGAATCGGGAACGCGTAGACGAATCCGAGGGTGTTGGTCTCGGTGGCTGCGCCGGCGGCGATGCCAGCGAGGTAGACGGGTTCGAACACGGACGAGAAGTACGTGCCGAGATTGTCGAGCGGTGCATCGAGTGAAGCTTCGAGCTGGCCCTGGTGCACGACGCACACATCGGGGTTGGCCGCTGCGACCTCGACGCCCGGCAGGAAGTGGCCGAAGCTCGTGGGGAAGATGATGGTGGCGCCCTGGGCGATCATGTCTTCCATGACCGGCACGGCGTCCTCCACGGTCTCCGGAACGTTTTCGGCGTGGATGATCTCCACGTCGAGCCGCTCACCCATCTCCGTGGCGGCTTCGAACGCAGCCTGGTTGTACCCGAAGTCGTCCTTCGGGCCGACGTACAAGAAGCCGACCTTGGTGGCGTCGGTTCCGCATGCGGCGCCGGCGGCGTCATCGGATGCCTCGGCGTCGCCTTCGTCGCTGGCTTCTTCTTCGGTCTCGGCGGCTTCTTCGGTCTCGGTGTCTTCCGCGGGTTCGGCGGCATCGTCGCTTCCGCAGGCACTGATCACGAGTGCGGTTGCAGCGATGGCGGCCGACCATCGAGTGAGTGGCTTCTTCATGGTGGTCTCCTGTTTGGGGGATAGATCGGTGGGGCGAGCGTCAGACGAGCGTTGCGTCGACTTGGAAGACGTCATCGAGCGCTGCGGGAGCTGCGTGGCGTCGCCGGCGACTCAGCGCTGCCAGCACGACGATGACGACGACGTACGGAATGGCGTCGAGGAGGAAGATCGAGATGCCGGTGCCGTTGGCTTGGAGCTCGAGTTGGAATGCGACGGCGCCGGAGAACAGGTAGGCGCCGACGATCGTGAGGAGTGGGTTCCAACCGGCGAAGATCACGAGGGCGACGGCGATGAATCCTCGACCTGCGACCATGTCCTCCGACCAGGTTCGGGCGAATGCAGTCGCCAGCTGGGCCCCTCCGAGTCCAGCGAGGGCACCGCCAGCTGAGATCGCAAGCCATCGGCTCGCGCTCGGAGAGATACCCATGGCGGATAGCACGCCGGGGCCTTCACCTGATGCTCGAAGTCGCAAACCGGTGGAGGTGTGGAACAGAAACCACCACAGCAGTGGGACGGCAACGAACGACAGGTACGTGAGTGGATCGTGGTTGAAGATCACTGCACCGACGAACGGAATGTCGCTGAGGATCGGCACGGGGACGACCTCGAAGGCGTTGACCCCCTGGGAGACATAGCTCTGTCCGTACAGCGCGGTGATGCCCAGGCCGAGAAAGGTGACCGCGAGGCCGGTCGCGATCTGATTCGCTCCGCGAACGAGTACGAGAAACGCATGGACGAGCGAAAGCGCGAGCCCTGCTGCCATGCCCGCGGCAGCACCGAGCCACACGCTTCCGGTCTCGATGCCGACGGCGTACGCCGCCAGAGCGCCTGCGAGCATCGAGCCTTCCATTCCGAGATTCACGACGCCCGACCGCTCGGTCACGGTTTCGCCGAGCGAGGCGAACACGATGGACGTTCCGCCGCGCACGGCACCGATACAAATGGCTTCGATCACGTCGTGGCCGCCTTGACCTTGTGGGTGCCCCATCCGAGGACTGCGAGCAACAGGAGCGCCATCAAGATGTTGACCGAAGCGGCCGACAGTCCGGCTCGGATCTTCAGACCGTTGCCGCCGATAGCGATCGCGGCGAGCAGGAACGACGAGGCAATCGCGCGGAGGGGATGATGGCGGACCATCCACGCAGCAAGGACACCGGTGAACCCGTAGCCCGCCATCATCTGAGGTCGGAGCTGACCTTCGACACCGGTCACCTGCAGCATGCCGGCCAATCCGGCGAGCGCTCCGCCGAGCATCAGTGCCGACGCAGTGAGTTTGCCGGTGCTGAATGCGGCGCGACGTGCGGCCTCCGGGTTGCGGCCGAGCACGGTGAGCCGGAAGCCCCACGGCGTCCACCTCAGTGCCGCCCACAGCAGCGCGGCTGCGATCACGGCGACGACGACACCGACGTGCACACGACCGAACAGGATCGGGAGCCGTTCGGTATCGGTAAGGATTCTGCTCCGCGGGAACCCGGTGGCGCCGGGGTCCTTCCAGCGGCCGAACACCAGCCAGCCGAGGGCGAGGAATGCCAAGTAGTTCAACAGCAGCGTGCTGATCGCTTCGCTGGTACCCGTGAACTGGCGCAATGCGACGGCGATTCCGGCCCAGAGCGCAGCGGACACCATGGCGGCGATGGCCATGAGGACGAGCGTCGGGTAGCGGGGGACGGCTTGGCCGAGCGCATTCGCCATGGCCATCGCACCGATCGCGCCGAGCAGGATCTGCCCCTCGCCACCAATGTTGAGCAGACCGGCACGAGCGGGGAGCGCGGTGGCGAGCGCAGCGAGCAGGTAGGGGGTGAGACGCACGAGCACGTCGCCGAAGCTGTTGGCATCACGCGTCACCGAATCCCACATCGCTCGGTACGCCTCGACGGGGTCGACACCCTTTGCGAGGAGGAGCAGTGTGAACACGAAGAACGCGGCGATCATCGAGCCTGCGACGCGGAGCGATGCCGTGCCAGCGCGAGGCTGGTCTGGGCCGGCCGACTCTGCTGCCACAGCGGCGCGTGTCTCGGTGTGCTCGGGTTCGGTCGGTGCGCTGAGCGAGGTCATGCTGCTGCTCCGAGCATGAGTCGACCGAGCGCCTGACGGTCGGTGGTGGCGGCATCGACTGACGCCGCGACGTGCCCGTCGTGGAGCACGATGATCCGATCGCAAACGGCGAGCAGTTCGTCGAGATCCTCCGAGACCATCAGCACCCCGCACCCTGCGAGGCACCGATCCCGTACCAAGCCGAGACCTGTGCGCACGGTCGCGATGTCGAGACCGCGACTGGGATACGCGAGCACCAGCAACTCTGGGTCGGCCGCGAGGGCGCGAGCGTAGAAGACCCGCTGGATGTTGCCGCCTGACAATGTGGAGACGTCGCGGTCGAGCGCCGCGACGCCCAAAGCGTCCACCTCGTCGAGCCGTGCCGCCCACGATTCGACCGAGCGCCAGTCGACACGCAGGCCCTGGGTGGGAAGCGGTCGGCTCAAGGCGAGCGTCTGCAGCACGCTGAGACCGGCGATCACGTCGTCGGCGACGGGATCTTCGGACATGCCGACGATGCCGGCGCGGCGAGCCGAGGACGGATCGTTGCTGCGAATCAGCGTGTCACCGGAGTGAATCTGGCCGCGCCGAGTCGCACGGAGACCGAGCACGGCTTCGTACAACTCGCGCTGCCCACTGCCGGCTACACCCGCGACGCCGACCCATTCACCGGCGTGGACATCGAGGTCGATGTCCGTGAGCACGAGGCCACCGCGGTCACCGACGACGTCGACGTCGCGCATCTGGAGCACTCGGTCAGTGACGCTGGCACCTCCGGGTGCGCCGGGCAGCGGAGCGACTCGACGACCGACCATCGCATCGACCAGGTCGTCGTCGGTCATCTCGCTCGGCGTTGCCCCGTCCACGATCGTCTTGCCATTGCGCAGCACGGTGAGGCGGTTGGCGTTGGCCCGCGTTTCGCGCAACTTGTGGGTGATCAGCACGACTGCGAGCCCTTCGTCTCGGAGCCGGTCCACCGTGGCGAACAGTGCATCGACTTCGAGCGGAGCGAGGGCGCTCGTCGGCTCGTCGAGGATGACGATTCGAGCGCCCAGCATCAGGACTCGGAGGATCTCGACTTGCTGACGTTCGGCTAACGAGAGGTTCCGGATCAGCGCCTTGGAGTCGACGGCCAGGTCGAAGCGTTCGCTGGCCTCACGGACCTCGTCGTGCAACGCCGAGTTCGCGTGGCGTGCGCCGTCGAGTGCCAGCGCGATGTTCTCTGCGACGGTGAGCGCGGGAATCAGCCGGAGGTCTTGGAAGACCATGCCGATTCCGAGGCCACGTGCGACAGATGGACTGGTCAGGGCGACCGGTTCACCATCGACGGTGATCGTTCCGGTCGTCGGTTGGTTGATGCCGTACAGCGCCTTCATGAGGGTGCTCTTGCCCGCACCGTTCTCGCCGAGGAGTGCATGCACTTCTCCGCTGAAGATCCGCAGGTTCACTTGGTCGTTCGCGACGACGTCACCGAACCGCACGGTGAGATCTGACACTTCTACGAGTGGCTCGGCTGGTGTCATCGGGGGGCTCCGCTGATCATCCGAGCGAGCGCGAGGGCCGCTCGCTCTTCGACGACCTTCGTCGAGACGTAGAGGTGGCGGTCGAGGCGCTTGTTCGCTTGCTCGGTTCGGCCTGCGAGCAGCGACGTCACGATGCCGAGGTGTTCCGCAATGGTCTTGTGCACGCGATCTGCGGTGAGGAAGTCGTGCATGCGAACGAACCTGATTCGACCGTTCACCGATTCGAGCAGCTCTGCGAGTGCAGTGTTTCCACTCGCGAGAGCGAGGGACATGTGGAACTCCTCGTCGTGGAGGACGAAGTCGGGGCCGCATTCCTCGTCGGTGTCGGGCGCACGCATCGTCGACCAGACGTCGCGGATCGCCTCGAGCTGGGCGGTGTCGTGCTCACCGCGATTCAGCGCGGTGAATTCAAGGCTGCGCCGAACTTCATAGAGCTCGGCCACCGTGTGGAGGTCCGGAGCCGCTGGGCTGAAGCCGCCGCGAGGGAGTCGGATGACCAGTCCCTCTGCGTGCAGCCTCGACAGCGCCTCTCGAACGGGTGACCTCGAGACGCCGAGCAGCTCGGCAACGGCGACCTCGGCAAGGCGTTGCCCCAAGGGGAAGTCACCATAGAGGAGGCGTCGCTTGAGCTCGGCGTATGCGTGCGCGGCGATGGGTTGGGACTCGGTGGACGGCGATCTCTTGGGCTGCGCAGCCGCAGTTGAGTGCCGTTCTGTATACACAGCTGCAGACCGTAGGGAGGGTGTGTGTTGGCGCCGTTCTGCGGACGTGAACGGTGGGTTTCGTCCGTCTCACTGAGCGCTGAACCCCTGCGGACTTCGCGCCGAGCGTGCCAGAACCGGAGGCTCGGCTCGCTCTGGGTCGGTGTCGTCGGGAAAGGTAGGACGATGTCTGATGATCTCGCCGAGACACCCGTCGAACTCGGGAGCGCGCGAAGCTCCGGGCCGTCGCTGCAGTCCATGCTCGACTCCGACACCCGACCGGTTCCCGAGTCGCTGCGTGACCACTCGTATCAATTGCAGGGCACGGCAGACGTGCCGAAGTCGCGCTACACCGACCGAGCGTTCGCCGAGTTGGAGCGGACGTACCTGTGGCGTGAGACGTGGCAGATGGCGTGTATGGAGGTCGACCTCGCAAAGGTCGGCGACCATGTCGTGTACGACGTCGCGGGTGAGTCGTTGATCGTCGTACGCAGCGATGCCGACGAGATTCGGGCGTATCACAACGCCTGTTTGCACCGCGGCACGAAGCTGCGTGTCGATGGTGGCCGAGTCGCATCGTTCCGCTGCCCATTTCATGGCTGGAAGTGGAGTCTCGACGGCGAACTGGTCGAGCTGCCGGCCCAGTGGGACTTCCCGCACATCAAGGACCACCCCGACTCCCACCTGCCTCAGGCCGCCGTCGCGCTGTGGCAGGGATTCGTGTTCGTCAACATGTCGGACGACCCAGAGCCGTTCGAAACCTACGCCGCGAAGCTGATCGAACACTTCGATCGTGACTTCGACATGACCGACAGGTATCGCACGCTGTGGGTCACGAAGGAGGTGCCAGCGAACTGGAAGATCACGATGGAGGCCTTCGCCGAGGGGTACCACGTCATCGCGACTCACCCGCAGATCCTCGAGTTCACCGCCGACGAGAACAGCGAATATTCGATCTGGCCGGAATCACCGAACACCACACGATTCGTCAACGGCTTCGGAGCGCAGAGTCCACACCTCGAAGAGCTGAGCGACCAACAGGTCGTCGATGCGTACCTGCAGTTCGCGACCGGGGCCCGGCGAGGCGACGTCGATGCAAGCACCGTCGAAGTGCCCGAGGGCGCGACGTCACGTCAGGTCGTCGCCGACGTGTTCCGCCAGGGACTCGAGCAGACCTACGGCGCTGACATGTCGGCGAAGTCGGACGCGGAGATGCTCGACGCGGTGCTGTATCACCTGTTCCCGGCCTTTGCGCCGTGGGCCGGAGTCGGTCAGTCGCTCGTGTACCGCTGGCGGCCAGGATCGACGCCCGACACGTCGTTCATGGATGTGATCCGGCTGGCCCCATTGCCGGCGGACGGGACGATTCCCGAACCGGCCGCTCAGGAGGTGTTGGCGCTCGACCAGTCGTGGAAGGAGTCGAAGGCCATGGGCGGGCTCGCCGATGTGTTCGAGCAGGACATGGCCAACCTGCCCCGTGTGCAAGCGGGGATGTACTCGACCGGCAAGCGAGGCATCAGCTTCAGCGTGTACATGGAGGCCCGCATCCGCATGCACCATCGCATGATCGATGCAATGATCGACCGCGGCCTCGACGCGGAAGGAACCTCGTCGGTGCTGCTCGACCCGCATCGCGTCAGCGACGGCTGACCCGCCGCGACCTCCGCTTCTGGTCGACCCCTACGTTTCGGAACCCCGAATCCTGGGCGGCCCGAGCACGTCATCAGTTCTTTGTAAGCGGACTGAAAGTCGGTGAGTTCACAGTGTTCGTCGTCCCACCGCGTTCTTGCGGCGGGCTTCAGCGATCGGCCCTGACAGGTCGGGACTCACTCGAAAGGCGAGCACCGTGAACAACGAACACAGCGAACTCAGCAGCACTTCTCCACAACGATCTTCGAGATCCCATCGGAGACGCCTGGTCGCATCCGTGACCACCGTCGCGCTGCTGAGCGCAGCCTGCGCCAGCGACGACAGCGCGAGCGACCCCGTCGTCACCGACGCTGCGCCCGTCGCAACCGAGGCCGACCCCGTCGTCACGGAGCCCGCCACGACCGACGCCCCCGAGACGACCACGACCGAGGCACCCGCGACGACCGAAGCCCCCGAGACGACGACGACCGAGCCTCCACCGCCCCCGGAGGAGCCGTTCGATGTGTCGCTCGCATCGCTCGTCGGTCGACCGGCCGAAACCAGCTCACTGAACGGCGTCAGCGTGTCGCCGTTCGACGGGAACGTGTACGTCGCCAGCGTCGGTGGCAACGAAATCACCGTCCACGACCCGGAAACCGGGGAGATTCTCGACCGCATCGGCCCGGAACGAGGCGTGAACGGCCCCGATGATGTCTTCGTCACCGAGGACGGAACGGTGTACTGGACCGACCTACTCGCGGGCAACGTCGGCATGCTCACCCCCGACGGCGAGTTCAAGAAGCAGATGGTGGGACCCGGCGTGAACCCCATCACCATGTCGGATGACGGCCGTCTGTTCGTCGCACGGGTCTTCCTCGGCGACGGGTTGTACGAACTCGATCCGATGCTCGAAGCCGATCCGATCCCGCTCGACGACGCGCTGGTCGGACTCAACGCATTCGACTTCGGACCCGACGGTGCGCTCTACGCCCCGTCGTTCTTCACCGGCGACGTCTTGCGCATCGACGTCGACGCCGCACCGATTGCCCCCGAGATCGTCGCGTCAGGCTTTGGTGTTTCGTCAGCGGTCAAATTCGACTCGACCGGGACCCCACATGTGGTCAACCTCGCTGAAGGCCAGGTGTTCAAGCTGGACCTCGATAGCGGTGAGAGCGAGATGGTGCTCGACATCGAAGGCACCATCGACAACATCTCGTTCGATCTCGACGATCGATTGTTCGTCATCGCCGGAAACGACAACCAGATCATCCGCGTCGATGACGACGGAGCAACCGAGCTCAGCGAACTCGGCATCGGGCTACCCCAAGGCGTGACGGTGACACCGGACGGCACCGTCTGGCTCGCAGAGCTGTTCGTCATGCGCGGCTACGACGCCGACGGATCGATCACGACCTCGTTCTACGACGTCTTCGACCCGCCCGGCACCGGTTTCGCAGGAGCCGCGACGGTGTCCGCCGACGGCGACAACCTCATCTTGTCGAACACGTTCTCCGGGTCGGTGCAGCTGATGGACCCGAGCACCGGTGAGATCCTCGAGGACGTCCGGACGGTGATCTTCCCGATCAATGCGATTCGCCACGGCGATCGAATCGTCGCCGCTCAAGCGGCTGGAAGCAATGTCGTCAACATCAACGATCTCGAGGACGTGCTGCTCGCCGACCTCAGCCTGCCCACGGGGCTGGCCTCGGACGGCACGACGCTCTACGTGAGTGATTGGGTGACCGGCAACGTCTGGGCCGTGAACGACGCAGGAGCGCAAGTCGTCGCCGAAGGACTGGCGCAACCAGAAGGCATGGCGATCGACGGCGATCGGTTGCTCGTCGTCGAGACGGGCGCACAGCAGGTGACAGCAGTAGACCTCGCCACGGGCGAGACGTCGCCAGTGATCACCGGGCTCGATTTCTCAGCGACCCCGATCGAGGGCTTCTTGCCGAACGGCGCGCTGTCGAGCGTGGCGATCGGTCCGGATGGAGCGATCTACGTCTCCGATGATGGGGTGGCCAGCCTGTACCGATTCCAGCGCTGAAGCTCTGCGGCGACTGGACCCGGCCAGCTCCTTGGTGATCGACTGAGAGGTCAGATCGAGACCGCGCGAGACTTGCTCGGTGGAGGGGAATGCGGGTGGCGCGACTGACATCGGAGTGCTCGGTCCGCTGGTCGTCCGCTCTGGTGGCGCTCCCGTAAGTGTTGGAGGTCGACGTCCGCAGGCGATTCTCGTGATGCTCGCGCATCACCTCGGCCAAGTCGTTCGCATCGACGCCTTGGCCGAGGCGGTGTGGGGCAACAGTCCTCCGAAGAGCGCTCGGAACGCGATGCAGGTTCACATTTCACGACTGCGCAGCGCGCTGGGCGACTCCTTCGATCTGCTGACAGATGAGCATGGCTATTCACTGAGTGCCAAGGGCGTCGACTGCGACGTCGCTTCGATGGAGCGCCTCGCCGTGGCGGCTGTGGAAGTCGCCGAGAGCGATCCGGGAGCGTTCATCGAGTTGGCTCACGCGGCATTGGACCTCTGGCGAGGCGATCCGGTGGCTGAGGACCTCGGCATCGAGATCCTGCGTGGCCACGTTGTCGAACTGAGAGAGCTTCGGGTGCGTCTCCAGACGATGCTGATCGACGCACGGCTGAGGTTGGGACAGCACCGCGAGTGTTGTGCCGAGGCGGAATCGCTCGCGGCAGCGCACCCGTTTCGGGAGGACATTCGGTGCTTGCAGCTACTTGCGCTCTACCGATCGGGCCGGCAGAGCGAAGCACTCAGCGCCTATCGCCGTGCCCGTGACCTGCTGGTCGACGAGCTTGGGTTGGAGCCCGGCCCGGAGCTTCGTTCACTGCACCGCCAGATATTGGAACAGGACGACGCGCTCGACCTGAGGCCGTCGGCGGAGCACAGGGGCTCAGCCCCCGAAGTCGCGCTGGCGACGGACAATCTTCGACCGGAACCGAACGTGTTGGTCGAGCGAGCCGAGATCGGGTTGATCCTCGAAGCACTCGCTCCCGGGCGCGTGGTGACGGCGGTCGGTGCCGGCGGGATCGGCAAGAGTCGAGCGGTTGCAGCGGCGGCACACGAGTGCATCGCCCGAGAGCGGTTCGCCGATGGAGTGTGGCTCGTCGACCTGGCGTCGCTACCGAATGGGTCGGCTGAGGTGGCGGCCACGGCAGCGGCGGCGATGGGACTCGGGCAACAACCGGGCGCCTCGTTCAACGAGACCGTGACCAGCTATCTCTCCGAGCGTGACGCACTTGTCGTGCTGGACAACTGCGAGCACGTGGCGGTCGCTGCTGGTGCGTTCATCGACGAGCTCGCTCGTGCCGCTCCAACCACTGCGGTACTGGCGGCGAGCCGTGTCCGACTCGGCCTGCCCGCCGAGTCGGTCGTGACGGTGGATCGGATGCCGGACGCGGGAGCACGGGAACTCCTTGCCGCTCGAATTGCTGAAGCCGGCGCAGGGCCCTTCCCCGATGACTCGTGCGCAGATCTGTGCGACGCCCTCGACAACTACCCACTCGCCATCGAGCTGGCTGCGGCGAGAACCCGAGCGTTCACCCCCCAAGAGATCGTGTCCAGGCTCGAGTCACCGTCGGACCTGCTTGCTTCCTCGGCAGAGGTAATCGCCGCTGGGTCGTCGCGCCGGCATGCCGACTTGGGGGCAGCGCTCGACTGGTCGCTCAAGCAACTCTCGCCAGGCGCCCGTGAGACGTTGCACCGCTCGACCGTGTTCGTCAGCGACTTCGACCTCGCCACCGCCGAGGTGGTGCTTGCGTGCCCCGATCGCGCCGCATCGGACGTCGTCGGCGACCTCGGTGAGCTGGTTGAGCACCATCTGGTGAGCCGAGATCACGGGCGAGCCCGGTTTCGTGTGCTCGAACCGATCCGGCAACACCTGGCTGGCCGGGCAATCTCGTCGGCTCGGCAGCGCTACTCGAATCACTTTGCTGCGTTCGCGATCGAAGCCGCCAAGGGGGTGCGCGGACCCGACGAAGCGGTGTGGTGGGATCGGCTGCGCTCCGATCTTCCACACATCCGCGAGATGGCCCGCAACGCGATCGATCGTCGTGATGTCGAAACGCTCGACCGCGTGATGCGCGAGATGGCGATCTCCAGTCCGATCGGAGCGTTCATCGACCCGGGTGACTGGGCGCTCGAGGCCATGCATCAGCTCGAGCTCGACCCGGTGCAGGCCCCCGGAGTCGCGCTCTCTGTGGCGGCGTATCACGCACATCACAAGCAGAGGGCAGCCTGTGACGCTGTCCTCGATCCGCTCGATGATTCGGTCGACGACCCGATCATCCGTGTCGTGAGCTACTGCATCAGGGCGCTCAACGACCCAGCGTCGACGCACTGGATCACACGCCTAGGTGAGGTGCTCGACGTGTGTGGCGACGAGTCGCTTCGCACATACGCATCAATTCTGCGGCAGCATCCGGAGGCGCTCGAGTTGGCCGACCGGTTCGGGAACCCGACCCTGCGCGTGTTCGCCCGGTCGTTCCACTCTGCCTACGTTCTGCACGACAAGCACAGTGCCGAGGCTCGCCGAAACAAGGTCGATCTGTACCGGATCGCGCTCAGCTCAAACAACGTGCACACCATTGCTGGCGGTCAGGGCTTTCGGGCGATCCAGCATTGCTTCGATGGCGACCCCCACAGTGCGTCTCCGCTGGCCGTCGAGATGATCGAACGCTTCGCGAAAGGGAGGTCGCCATTCTGGATCTGGCATGGCGTGGAGATGATCGCGGGCATGCTGGCAATGGCTCGGATCGACCCGTACACGTCGGAAAAGCTCTGGGCGGGCGTCACGACGTCCGGGACGATTCCGTATGCCCGCCTGACGCGTCAGCCGGAGAATCCGGAATGGGTCGCATCCCAGCTGAGTGACGAAGAGATGCAACGAGCGTTCGCGGAAGGCTCGATGCTCGATATGGATACTGCAGCTCGTCAGGCCCGAAAGGCAGCGGAAAGCTTGGCCGCAACCTGAGGTGACGCGTCGCCACGGTGGGCCGTCAGGGCGTGTCGTGCGGCGATACCGGATCCTCAGGCGGGTCAAGTTCGAGATACATCGCAAGCAACTCGTCGCGCGGACCGACGTCACGGTCCACGACTTCGGGTTCGATCTTCGTGCCGGTCGCGAACCAGTCATACATCGTCTGGCCCATCTCTTGGCCGCGGCGAGTATGGATGCACAACGCGACGTCGGGAATCGTCGGCGCAGTGTCGCGATGCAACGCGAGCTGCATCAACTCGCCGTTGATCGGATCCTTGATCGTCCGAGCGAGGTAGCCAGCAGCCTGCGCCGCGAACACGAGCCGGTCGTACGATCCGGGTTCGGTGTCGTTGGCACTGTCGTGGAGTGACTTGACGATCGCGATCGAGGCGGGGTCACCCATGCCGATGTCCTCGGCAGCGAGCACCTGCAGACGTCGCCACATCTCGGCTTCGTGTTCGGCATCGGTGCGCGCCATCTCGAGTGCGGCGAGGATCGCCTGCTCAGCGTTACCCAGCCGCACGTATTTGTGGATCGATGAGCGCACTTCGTCGCTCGCCAGGCCGTGCACGGTGTGTTTGCCAGCGAACGGGTCGTTCGACCAGTGAGGAATGGGTCGCTCCCACTCGTTCTGGCTCATCGCGCAGCTCCGGGGATGACGTCGAGGCGGTGGACGATTCCAGCGGCAGTCTTGATCATGTCGACATGATCGCCGATGACGGCGCCCGGGCGATGAATTGCGATCGACCGGATCATCTCGCCGATCTCCATCCGGCCCAGGGCGGCACCCAGGCAGAAGTGGCGACCGAGACCGAACGCAAGCTGCTGCTTGGGTGGCTCGCGAGTGATGTCGAAGACGTGGGGGTCGTCGAACACTGCCGGGTCGCGGTGTGCCGACGCGATGCGGATCGTGACGAACTCGCCGGCTGCGATGTCGACGCCTCCGACCGAGGTGTCGCTGGTCGCGCACTTGATCGTGTGGCGGATTGCTGGCTCGAACCGTCCACACTCTTCGACCGCACGGTCGACGAGCATTGGGTCATTCCCGATGCGCTCGAACTGCTCGGGGTGTCGCAACAGCGTCCAGAGTGCGAGCGCCGTCGTGTTCGCTGTGTTGTCGACCGCGGCGCTCAGCAGTTCCTCGACCAGGAATGAAACGTCGGTGGCGTCGACGTCGCCGTCCGCGACACCGGCCAACATCACCGAGATGATGTCGTCGCTCGGATTGCGTCGG
>CALIOL010000314.1 GCA_938044705.1 uncultured Ilumatobacter sp.
GTGAACATGTTGCGCATGCCGTCGTGCTCGTTTCCGACGAGCCAGCCGGTGGCACCTTCGAACGACATGACGCACGTGGGCGAGCCGTGGATGCCCAGCTTGTGCTCGATCGACACGCACTCGGCGCCGTTACGTTCGCCCAGCGAACCGTCCTCGTTGATCAGGTACTTCGGCACGACGAACATCGAGATGCCCTTGGTTCCCGGAGCCGAGCCAGGCGTGCGTGCGAGCACGAGGTGAATGATCTGCTCGGCGAGGTCGTGTTCGCCGTAGGTGATGTAGATCTTCTGACCGGTGATCGACCAGGCGCCATCCGACCCGTCGATCGGCTCGGCCTTCGTGGTGACCGCACCGACGTCCGAACCGGCCTGCGGCTCGGTCAGGTTCATCGTGCCCGTCCACTCGTTGGTCATCATCTTCGGCAGATAGGTGGCCTTCTGCTCGTCGGAACCGTGGGCGTGAATCGCATCGATTGCACCCTGGGTCAAGAGCGGACAGAGCGACAACGCCATGTTCGACGTGGTGTACAGCTCCTGCACCGCGATCGCCGAGATCCACGGGAAGTCAGCGCCGCCGTACTCGGCGTCGAACGGCATCGCACCGAACCCCGAGGCGACCCACTTGTCGTAGGCCGCCTTGAAGCTGTCGGGTGTCACGACCGTTGCTGGCTCGCCGTCATGCCCCACATGCCACTGCGAACCGATCCGGTCGCCGTCCACGTTGGTCGGTGCGACCTCTTCGGCCATGAAGCGGCCGACTTCGTCGATGACGGCGTCGATGCTGTCTGCGTCGACGTGGGAAAAACGCTCGGTCGAGAGGATTCCATCCAGATCTGCCACGTGCTTCATCACGAATCGGATGTCGTCGGTCGGTGGCGCGTAGTCAGTCATCGGGGAAAACTCTATTCCCAGATCGACTGGCTCGCCATCGGAGCCACGCAAATGCGACCATCGCTCCATGAACAACACACGCGTCGTGCTCCTCCGCCACCCGACGGATCGAGCCACCCCCGACCACTTCGAGATCCAGACCGAGGAACTCGGAGCGCTCGCTCCCGGCAAGGTTCGAGTTGCCGTCGAGTACATCTCGATCGACGCGGGAGCGCGCACGATGCTGCAGGGCGAAGGGTTTCACCGCCAGGCAGTGCTCGGCGGAACGGTGCCGTCACATGGCGTCGGCCGAGTGCTCGAGTCCGAAGACGACCAGTGGTCAGAGGGCCAGGCGGTACTCGGACGGTTCGGCTCACAGTCGGTCGCCGACATGGACGGATCAAAGATCGCCGCGCTCGACGACTCGTACGGGTCGCTCAGCATGCACCTCGGGATCCTCGCTGGCTCGACCGGTGTGACGGCATGGATCGGCATGCGGGAGGTCGCGAAACCGTCGCCTGGCGACGTGTTCGTCGTGTCCGCAGCGGCAGGCGCTGTCGGCTCGATCGTCGGCCAGATCGCCAAGAAGGACGGCGCCCGGGTGATCGGCATCGCAGGCGGCCCCGACAAGTGCGCGTATCTGACCGACCAGCTCAGGTTCGACGAGGCCATCGACTACAAGAACTCCGATGTCGGCGCACAGCTGAAGGAACTGGCGCCCGACGGCGTGAATGGATTCTTCGACAACGTCGGCGGCGACATTCTCGATGCCGTGCTCGACAACCTCGCAATGCGCGCACGCATCACGATCTGTGGGGCGATCTCGCAGTACGACAACATGAGCGCCGTGACCGGCCCGTCGCTCTACCTGCGGCTCGCCGAGCGGCAGTCGCGGATGGAGGGCTTTGCGTACTTCCACTTCGCCGACCGGATCCCGGCCGCCATGGAGGAGCTCGCCTCGTGGGTCGCGGACGGGTCGATCTCGCTGAACGAAACCGTGCTCGACGGGATCGAACGGTTCCCGGAGGCCCTCGAGGTCATGTTCACCGGCGGCAATCTCGGCAAGTTGCTCGTCAAGGTCTGACGTCTGAGCTCGTGTTGGACCTCGACGGCATCGACTCGATCGGTGTCCGCGGGCGGATCCAGCTTGTCGTCCGAATCGGTGTCAACGACGACTCGAACGGACCGGGTCCGGGGGCCGTCGCCATTCCCGACGGGGTCGTCGCTGAGGTGAGCAACGGGGTCCTTCGGTGCAGCGACGCGCGCGACGCTGACGCTGACACGTCGGGTGAGATCCCGACGCTGTCCGTGAGCGTCCCCGCGCTGCGTCGAGTCGGAGCTGCCTCGCAAGCCTCTGTCACTCTGATCGGAACGCAGGAGCATCTCGAGATCGAGGCCTTGAACTACGGCTCGATCGATGGCACTCGCCTGACGTTGAACACCGCAGCGATCGAGCTCGAGCTGTCCGAAGTCGCCGTCCATGCCACCGGGGCGATCACCGGCTACTGCGCCTATCTCTCCGAACTGACCGTGTCCGGTGGCGCCGACACCTCGGGCGTCACCGCCACCAACGGCGGGAGGATCGCGACCATTGCGCCCAAGTGACCTCGGCCGACCGGGGCCGACTCGCTCAGGTCGACGGGCTGGTCCGGTGCCCGATCGAGGTCGACTCGCTCAGGTCGACGGGCAGAGGTGACGGCCTGAAGCCATCCAGCGCTGGCCAACCAGCTCGGATCAACCAGCGCGGCACGCTTGCCCGCGTTCGACTGACGACGGGCAGGTGGGCAGGTGGGCAGGTGGGCAGGTGGGCAGGCGGGTGCACGGGCGGACGGGCGGACGGGCAGACGGGCAGACGGGCAGACATCCGCACGCCGGACGGCGCGCGGCGGACTACCACCGCCATCGGCTGCCGGATGGCGGCGAGCCAGACGAAAGCGCCGGCTCAGCCGGCGAGTCGGGTGGGTGGGCCGGTGCTCATGATGGTGCCATCCGGGAGCGTGACGGTGAGCTGTCGGTGCTGGTCGAGGGCGACGTTCCAGCCGCCGTCGTGGATCTTGTGATGGTGACGCACACACACGGGGAGCAGATTCGAGAGGTCGGTGAGGCCGCCCTTGCTCCACCAGATGATGTGATGCATCTTGCACCGATCGAAGTGAGTGCCGCAGCCAGGGATCGCACACGTGGGGTACAGAGCTCGTAGCGCTCGCCGCTGATCGCGGCTGGCGTGCCGTTTCGTGCGGCCGAGGTTCATGTTGCCGGGTGCGTAGATCACGACGCCGTTGCGCACCACGACCGCAGTGCTCTTCGCTGCACCGGTATCGATGAGTTCGCCCACGATGCGGGTGGGGATCTCGATGTCGATCCCCCAGTCGATGGTCGCTTGGCCGTTGCCGTTGGGTTGGTCGACATCGATCACCGCCACGAACTCGGGCGCACCAGCCCTTCCGACGCCACGCTCTGCGTCGATCAGTCGTGCGAGTGCGAGGGCTCGGAGGTGTTTCTGCTTCTCGACCGGATCGGCGGGGCAGGTGTCCGGCGTTTGCTCGGCGAACAGTGCGTCGAGGGTGCGATCGATCGCGTTCGACACCTTCACGCCGGTGAGCGGGTCGAATTTTGCCCGCAGGTTCCACATGCCGTCGTTGTCGCTCCACATCGACAACGTGGTGGCTCGTCGTTGGCGCTCCAGGCGTTCCATGCCGTCATCGGCCTGAATATCTCTGACTTCGCGGGCGAGCGTGGTGGCGAACTGTCCGATCGTGGACCGCTGGGCATCAGCCAACAAGACCTCGCAGCGTCCGAACAGCTCATCGCGTTGCTCGCCCGGGTCGAGCCTGCTCGCCGCCTTGGTGAGCTCATCGACGTGTCCGGTCACGATCGACCCCGTGGCCAACGCGTCGCCGAAGCCGACAGCGGTGTCGAGGGTGCGCGAGCGGTCGCACGTGCGTGATGCCGCGTTGGTTGACGATTTCGTGGCAGCCGCAATAGACGCTTCAGGCATCGACGTGACGGAGTGCAGCTCGCGAACGATGCGTGCTTCGGCAGCTGATGCCCAGGCTCGGATTGCCTCGATGTCGACCAAACCGGCCCGCAGCACGGCTTCGGAACGCGACTCGCCAGACGGTGCGGGACGGCGAAAACGGTCGACCCGTTCCACCCGTTCGACCACCACCCATGTCATGGTGTCGATTGAAGCATGGGGGTACTTCAGAGTTCACCGGAACCGGTCACCTTCCGCCGCGGCGAGCGATCGCGAGCACCGTCACGGCGACGCGAGCGTCACGACCGGCTTCAGATCGCGCTCCAGCGAGTCAGCGATGCAATCGTCTTCTCCGCAGCCTGCGCAGTCATCGCGAGTCGTTGGATTGTCGTGCGAGTACCCGTTTGCGCTCGTCGAGGCCAATCGGGCAGCTCACTCAACCGTGACAGATCAATGCGAATCACGCCCTCGCCTGCGGGAGGAAGTGGTGTCCCGGCGACCGCAGAGTCGACGACGAAATGTTCAGGCGACACACCGAGCCATCCGATGAGGGCGAGTACGCCGTCCGCCTCTGCGTCGGACGCTGTGGCGAACCGTCGGATCGTCGACGTCGCAACGCCAACGCTCCGGGCGAGGTCCGACCACGCGAGGTCGCGGTCTCGGCGCACCTGGTCGATCTGGCGACTCAGCTCATGCAGATCGAGTTGACCCGACTCGAAACCCACGGTCATCAGCGTAGATGCGGTGTGGCGCTCAATTGAGCAGAGCGGTGATCGCAGTACGTTCGGCGGAGTCGTCTGCGCAGACTTCTGCCCACCTGCTGGGGGTCGCATTCCATTCGTCATCACGTGCCGTCGTTGATGCGCCTCGACCGAGGAGATACTTAACCATGTTCGCCTTGCCGAGTTGAACCGCAAAGTGCAGTCCTGTGATGCCTCGGTACGGAGCCGCATCGATCGGCACATCGCATGCCAGCAGATAGTCGACGATCATGTCGCGGTCGTTCATTGCGGCGAGAGTGAGGGCTTCGCCGAGAATCTCAGCGGCGTCGTCAGCCGGTGGAGGTGATGCGGGGCGGCCGACGTGGGCCCAGATCGGCCGATAGTCGCCAGCTGGCTTCAGCAGGGTCCCATCAGTTGACACCCAGTCGGTGACCAGGTCGAGCTGTCCGGTTGCAGCCGCAAGCCACAGTGTCGGGCGGTGGAGGCCGTGTGCGACGAGCACGTCAGCTGCGGCTGTCGATCCGTGCATGGCCGCGGACTCGAGTGGGGTGATCGGTGAGACATCGCTCTCGAATGAGGTCGGATCGGCACCCGCCTCGAGGAGCTGAGTGCACAGTTCGGCCAGATTGAAACAGCCGGCGAGTCCGAGCGCTCGATCCAGTGATGCACCTGACTCGACGAGCACTGCGATGCAGCTTGGGCTGATGCCGTGTGGCAGTTGAGTCGCCCATTCGAGCAGCGTGTTGCCATTCCAGCCGGCATGGACCAACTCGGGATCGTCACGCAACGACGACCGGAGTCCCGGTGCGTCGTTCGACAGCAGTGCATGAAGGGCCGGCTGGATACGTTCGTCCGACACGGTCGACATCTCTCGATTCTGTCACCTTGAGCGGAACCCAGGAGCAGGGCATGCCGATCGACGCCAATCCAGTTGCACACGAGTCGCAGAGGTGCGAGATCGCATTCGCAATCTGCTGAGCTGAAGAACCGACGACGTCAACCGGGACGCCGGTCTCGACGGATCGCTACTCTGCGCTGATGACGAATTCCCGCGCCGACGTCACCGCCGAGGTCGGAGACGATGCGGTACTCGTCCGCGACGTCGGCCCGCGTGATGGGCTGCAGTCGATCGGCGCCGAGATCTCGCTCGATGCGAAGGTCGCGATGGTTCGCGACATCGCAGCCGCCGGAGTGGCTCGCGTTGAGGCGGGCTCGTTCGTCAGCCCGAAGGCGGTCCCGCAGATGGCCGACTCCGGCGAGGTCTTCGGGGCCACGGCGTCACTCGACGGGGTCCTGCGTGAAGCGCTCGTCGTCAACGAACGGGGCGCCCACGCGGCGCTCGCAGCCGGTGCCGACGTGTTGGTGAGCGTGGTCTCGGTCAGCGAGACGTTCAGCCAACGCAACGTGCGGATGTCGACGCAGGAGGCGATCGACGAAATGGACACGATCGTGGGCGTCGCTCGCGAGGCCGGCGTGCCGACCAGCATCAACCTGTCAGCGTCGTTCGGCTGCGCCCTCGAGGGAGCTGTGCCAGCCGGCGCCGTTGCCGACGTCGCCGCGAAGCTCGCGGCACTGGGATGCACCGAGCTCTTGCTCGCCGACACCATCGGCGCCGCTGCACCGTCTGATGTTCATGCGGTCGTGGAGGCCGTACGGGCCAGCACGAACGACGCAGTGCATCTCGGCCTCCACCTGCACGACACACGAGGCCTCGCACTTGCGAATGCCGTTGCGGGACTGAACGCGGGAATCCGTCGCTTCGACGCCAGCGTCGGCGGGCTCGGAGGGTGCCCCTTCTCCCCCGGAGCCACCGGAAACGTCTGCACCGAGGATCTCGTCCACCTCTTCCACGCCGAAGGCCTGACCACCGGCATCGAACTCGATGCCCTCATCGACGCAGCGCGCTCGATCGAGTCAGCTCTGGGCGCCACCCTCCCGAGCCGGATGCTGCGCTCCGGCCCGCGCTTCGCCTGAACCGTCAGCGCTCGGAGCCGTCAGAGCTCCGACCAGTTGCCGGCAACCCAGTCGTCGCGCAGCTTGAACTTCTGGATCTTGCCCGAA
>CALIOL010000315.1 GCA_938044705.1 uncultured Ilumatobacter sp.
GAGACCGATCGTGCGTCGGCTCGTCGCCAGGATTCGAACGGTGTCGGACGGACGGAGGATGTCCGCGATGAGCCCGCCCAGATCCGGGACGAGGAGTTCGCAGTTGTCGAGCACGACGAAATCGTGGGATGCGGCGATTGCAAGGCCGATCGACGTCGCCGTCGCGGTGAGCGGATCCCCCTCGACCTGCAACGCCTGTGCGATCGAGGCTGACGCCTCTGGCACAGTCTGAGCCGATGACAGGTCGATCACCGGGCAATCGTGATGTTGGTCGGCCATCTCTTGAGCAAGTCGGGTCTTGCCAACCCCTCCCGGACCGTGGATGGTCACGAGTCGACCGGTCTCGAGGGCTTCCGACACGCGGTTCAGATCGTCGGCGCGGCCGTACATGGCGGGCCGTGTGAGCGCCCGATCGGAGATCGCAGCGGGGCGCAACCTCATGCCTTCGAGCAGGCTCGCATCGTGCTGCAAGATGAGCAGCTCCAGCTGGCTCAGCTCGGGTGTTGGATCAAGGCCGAGTTCCTCGACCAGCAGCTCGCGCGTGGCCGCGTACACATCGAGCGCTCCACGCTGGTCTCCCAGCCGGTACAACGCGGTCATGAGCAGGCCGACGAGTCGTTCTTCGTACGGAAACTCCTTGATGGTGGCGCGAAGCAGATCGACCACGGTCGCGTCGCGTCCCGCTGCGATGGCCACACGGCATCGGCGATGAACCGCGCCGCAACGCAGCTGCCGCAGCTCCACGACACGGGGTATCGCCCAGGACTCGTCGGCGAACTCGGCAAAGGGTTCGCCGTGCCACATGTCCAAGGCCGTCGCGAGCTGGCCTTCGTCTGCGTCAGCGTCTCGACAGGTGGCGCCGAATCGAGCGATATCGACCTGCTCGACGGGGACTTCGAGGATGTAACCGCCCGCGTCCGAACGCAGGAACGCGCTCTCGGCGCCCGCTGTGAGCTCGGGCTCGAAGAGCCGCCGAAGCTTCGACACGTACACCTGCAGCGCAGCACTCGCCGTCTTCGGTGGAGTATCGCCCCACACTTCGTCGATCAACCGATCCGCTGACACCCGCTCACCGAGGTGGGCGGCCAGGATCGCAATGACGATGCGCATGCGAGGAGCCGACACCCGCACCGGGTCGCTGGCTCCATCACTTGTCTCGATGGTGCCAAACAGTCGAAGCATCACGGTCCTCGACCGTACTCAAACGGTCCGTTCGGCTGCTCGGACCGTCGGCTGCGTCCACGTCGTCGAACAACCACGCGCGCAGTCGCTCGATCAGCGCTGCGTGGTCAAACTCAGGTTCGTTCGTCATGCGGGGCGACTCCATGGTGTCCAGACACCACCAAATTCAGACCAAAGCCCGACCCGCCAGTCCGCCCTGGTCGTCGATGACAGAACGAGAAACACAGCGATGCCGCGGAATCGCTGCGAGATGTGGCAGGTTGGCTCTTCTCGATGCTCGACTCAGCACTGCGCCCGGTCAAAGACCGACTTCTGGCGCCTTTCGCCAAGACGCCCATCGGGCGCGTCCATCCGACGGCCATTTCGGCCGTTGGTTTGGCGTTCAGCATCGGCGCGGCGGTCGCTGCGTCCCAGCGACTCGCTGTCGTTGCTGTGGTGCTCTGGCTGCTCGGACGTGTTGCCGATGGGGTCGACGGGCTCGCAGCGCGTTCGACGGGCCGTGCGAGCGACCTCGGAGGGCTCCTCGATTTCACCTTCGACACCATCGGCTACGCAACGATTCCGATCGGCGTGGCGTTCGGAGTCGACACGCGCACTGGCTGGATCGTCACCGCCGCACTGTTGGCCGCCTTCTACCTCAACGCGGTCTCGCTCGGCTACGTCGCTGCACTCATCGAGAAACGAACGCTCGCCGCTGCTCACCCGAAGGCAACGAGCGTCGTGCTGCCTCGCGGCGTGATCGAAGGCACCGAAACCATCGTGTTCTTCACGCTTGCTCTGACGTTCATCGACGCCTCACCCTGGATCTGGGCCGTGATGACGGTCCTGGTCATCATCACCGCTCTCGAAAGGGTCCGCTGGGCCGCGAAGGAACTGACATGAACTCAACGACTCGTACTTGGATTCAGCGCGGCGCAGTCGCCCTGATCTGGCTCATCGCCTTTCTGATCTGGCGGAACTACCAAACGTCGAATGATCTGTCCACGACCGAGGCCGGACAGCGGTTCATCGACGCCATCGACGCCGCCTGGTGGGGAATCCTGGCGTACCTCGGCGTCTACCTGGTCAGGCCGATCGTGCTCTTTCCTGCGTCGATTCTCACGATCATGGGCGGCGTGCTGTTCGGCCCGGTCGTTGGCATCATCGCCGTCGTGATCGCCGCAAACACCTCGGCGATGATCGCATTCGGCATCGGTCGGCTACTCGGTAAGGCTCCAGGTGCCGACGACGAGGCCGCAGACGGCGACGAGAGCTTCGTTGCCCGATGGAGCACGAAGCTGCGCGAGAACAGCTTCGAGACCGTCTTCATCATGCGTCTCATCTTCTTGCCATACGACCTGGTCAACTACGTGTGCGGCGCTCTGCGGATCAAGTGGACCTCGTTCCTTCTCGCTACTGCGCTGGGTTCGGTTCCCGGCACCATCTCGTTCGTGTTGCTCGGCGCATCGCTCGAGCGCATCGACATGGGCCTCGACGGCATCAACCCGCTCGCCATCGTGGCCAGCGTCGTGATCTTCGTCGTCAGTATCGTCATCTCCCGCGTCATCAAGAAAAGGCAGGCGGTCACATGAAAAAGACCTACAAGGCAGCAGTCATCGGCTCAGGTTCCGGTGGTCTCACCATGGCGATCGGGCTCGCCGGGTTCGGGCACGACATCGCCCTGATCGAGGCGGGCAAGGTGGGCGGCGACTGCACCAACGTCGGGTGCGTCCCGTCGAAGGCACTCCTGCACGCCGCCGCGGCCGGGCTCGATGCGCCGTTCGACTACGTGCGCGCCAAGCGCGACGAGCTGAACGAACGCGAGGACGAGGAGATGGTCGAACACGAACAGATCGACCTGATCCGCGGCTACGGCCGACTCACCACACAGTCGGATCCGCACGTGGTCGAGGTGACTGCGCAGGACGGCTCCGTCACCGAAATCGTTGCCGAGCACGTCATCATCAGCGCCGGATCCCGCGCGGTCGAGTTCCCGATCGACGGACTCGACCCAGCGCGACTCCTCACCAACGAAACGCTCTTCGAACTCACCGAGGTTCCCGCCACGATCGTCCTCATCGGCGGCGGAGCGATCTCGCTCGAAATGGCCACTGCATTCCGCGACCTTGGCAGCAACGTCGAGATCGTCGAGTTGCAGGAACGCCTGATGGGCAACGACGACCCCGTGGTCGCGACGACCATTCGAGCCGCTCTCGAAGCCCGCGGCGTGCGCGTGCACACCGGTACCTCTATCGAACGCTTCGACGGCACGACCGCTCATCTCGCTAACGGCGTCACCATCGCAGACGTGGACAAGGTGCTCATGGCCGTTGGCCGACGGTCCCGCCATCAAGATCTGGGGCTCGAAGCTGCTGGCGTCGAAACCTACGAACGAGGCATCGTCGCGGACAGCTGGGGCAAGACCAACGTGGACAAGATCTGGGCGGTCGGCGACGTCACCGGCAACACGCTGACGACGCATGGTGCAAACTCCATTGCTCGCCGGTGCATTCGGGCAATCGCCCTGCCACTCCCGACGGTCGGTGAACCCCGAGTGCAAGCCAACGCCGTGTATTCGCGACCTGAGATCGCGTCCGTCGGCATCACGATCGAGGAACTCGACGCGCTTCCGCAGTCAGGCCGTCGGCGCTATGTCAAACAGCTCGCTGACGTCGACCGCGGCTACACCGAGGACTTCGAACACGGTGTCGTCGTGGTTGACGCCGAGCGCTTCTCCGGAAAGATCCTTCGTGCGGCGATCGTTGCGCCCGCAGCCGGCGAGATGATCGGCATCTTCACCATGGCCATCGACCACGGCATCGGTCTTCGGAAGATGTTCGGGCAGGTGCACCCCTACCCCTCGTACTCTCAGGCGATCGGCCAGATCGCGGACGAATTCGCCACGGAGACCTACCGGTCGCTTCCCAAGGAATGGTGGGCAATGGTCCGCGGCCGCGTCATGAAGCGGTTCGTTCGCTCATGACGACCGCGCTCCTCGGGAGCTGGTGGTTCCCCGAGACCGACGCCGGTGTCGTGGTCCAGGTGATCGTCACGCTGCTCATTGCGCTGGCGGTCGGCGTGATGGTTCGACGAGAGACCTCACTGGTGCTGCTGGTGGTCGGCATCACCATGGTCACATTGGGCTGGTACGGCATCCGCGGACTGCACTAGACCGTTACCGGTGACCGACCAGCGCGAGCACATCACCGAACTCCCCCTGGACCGCCAGGTGGCGCTCTTGTCAGGCGGTTCGTTCTGGGCGACCGAGCCCATCGCCGAACTCGGCCTGCCCTCCATCATGTTGACCGACGGCCCGCACGGAGTGCGTCGACAGCCCGACGGTGCCGACCATCTGGGAATTGGCGACTCGGTTCCTGCAACGTGTTTCCCAACGGCGTCGTGTTTGGCGGCCAGCTGGGACGTCGAGCTGCTCGAAGAGGTGGGCGCCGCACTCGGAAACGAGTGCCGCAGCGGCGGCGTGAGCGTGTTGCTGGGGCCAGGGCTGAACATCAAGCGACACCCAGGGGGTGGACGAAACTTCGAGTACTTCTCCGAAGATCCGCTGCTCTCGGGATCCCTCGCTGCCGGGATGATCCGAGGCATTCAAAGCACCGGGGTGGCCGCATGCCCCAAGCACTTCGTCGCCAACAACATCGAGTCATACCGGATGGTCTCGGACTCGGTCGTCGACGAGCGAACCCTTCGTGAGCTGTACCTGCGTGGGTTCGAGATCGCCGTGACGGAAGGGCGACCCCGGACGATCATGACCGCCTACAACCTCGTGAACGGCGAGTACGTCGCTGACAGCGAACGGCTGCTCCAGAAGATCCTGCGAGACGACTGGGGATTCGATGGCGCCGTCGTCACCGACTGGGGAGGTGTCAACGACCGCGTGGCCGGTGTCCGCTCAGGACTGGACCTCGAAATGCCTTCGTCGGGCGGCGCGCACGATGACACGGTGATCACCGCCGTCGAAGCTGGCGACCTCGATCGGGACCAGGTGATCGATCGCGCGGTCGCCGTGGCTCGCCTCGCGAGCGAATCTCCCACCGAGCCCGCGGCCCCGTTCGACGAAGTCGCTCACCATCGATTGGCACGACAGGCGGCGGCGTCGGGCACGGTCTTGCTCACCAACGACGGGGTCTTGCCGCTCGACGCATCGCCCGAGCGCGCACTCGACGTGGCCATCATCGGTCAGTTCGCCGTTGAGCCCAGATACCAGGGAGCTGGTAGTTCGCACGTCGTACCGACACGACTCGACGACGCTCGACGCCACCTCGAGGAACGTCTGTCGGGACGCGTCCGGTATGCCTCGGGCTACGACGACATCCGCGGCGCGGTGGAACTCGCCGCTGATGCGAATGTCGCCATCGTGTTCGTCGGCCTGCCCGACGCCGACGAAGCCGAGGGCTTCGACCGAACCTCGCTTGCACTCCCCCGTGAGCACGATGAACTGGTGACCGCGGTCTGCGCCGCCAATCCACGCACCGTGGTCGTGCTTGCCAACGGCGCTCCGGTCTTGATGCCTTGGGCGGACCAGCCCGCCGCTGTCGTCGAGGCGTACCTCGCCGGCCAGGCCGGTGGGAGCGCGATCGCCTCGGTCCTCGTCGGAGACGCCGAGCCCGGCGGCCGACTGGCCGAGAGCTTCCCCGCCTCGATGGTCTTCCCGGCCGAACGTAACTTCGCGGGATCGACCCGCCAGGTCCAATACCGGGAGGGCTTGTACGTCGGGTACCGCTTCCACGATTCGGCTGGCGTCAGCGCACGCTTCTCGTTCGGTCATGGCCTCTCGTACACGACATTCGAGTGGTCCGAGGTGACGGTCACCGGCGACGGACACGACAGGACCGTTCGAGTCTCGGTCACCAACACCGGCGACCGGTCGGGCAGCGACGTCGTGCAGGTGTACGTCCGAGACGTCGAATCGACCGTCTATCGACCCGACCAGGAACTCCGCGGCTTCGCCAAGGTGCACCTGGATCCGGGAGCCACCAGCGAGGTCGAGATCGCCCTGGGCGATCGGGCCTTCGCCTACTTCGACATCGACGAGGAGCGATGGCGAGTCGAAGGCGGCGAGTTCGACATCATCGTTGCTCGGTCCTCCACCGACCAGCACCGCACGATCCGCGTCGACGTGCCGGGCGAGACGATCACCACTCCCCCAACCGGCGCACGTGGCCCTGGCCGGCAGAGCTTCGTGGCAACGGCGACCGAGTTCGAACACATGCTCGGCGGTCGGATACCCGATGCGGTCCCCGTACTTCCGTTCACCATCAACACCGTGATCGCTGAGTTGGACGCCACGCGTCTCGGCCGGTTGGCACAGCGGGCGTTCCTCAAGATCGCAGACCGGCAAACCATGAAGCTGCTCGGCGACGACCCCGACCCGGTACTCGTTTCGATCAGCGAGCGAATGATCCGCGAAGCTCCACTCAAGTTCTTGGTTGCGATGAGTGGTGGCGCGGGTTCTCTCAAGGCGTTCGACGGGCTCACCAAGCTGTTGAGCACGCTGCGGATCAGCGGGCGGCGAGGCTGACATGGGAGTCATCGCCAGCGATCTCGACGGAACACTGCTCGGAGCGGACCATCGGCTCAGTGAGCGAACGGCCGACGCGCTTCGAGCAGCGCGGTTGCAAGGGTGGACCGTGGTGGCCGCCACGGGCCGGAACCCGATCTCGGCGATGTCGATCCTCGGTCCACATGACGTGATCGACACCCTGATCGGCTCGAACGGCTCGATCGTTCACGACCCGGCATCAGACACTCCACTTCATCGATTCCCCATCGAGTCCGCCCACCTCGCTGCATTGTTCCCGACGCTCGATGCTGGCTTCTCGGGACTCTCCTATTGCTGGGAGTTCTCCGACGGTGCTGCGTGGGACCACGATTTCGATCACGTCGCTCGTCAGCACGAAGACGTACTGATGTTCTCGCCTGGGCCGCGCCCCGACGGGGCGCAGCCGATCACGAAGGTGATGGTGCGTCACGACGACCACGTCGGCCGAGCCCTCGCAGACATCATCGAACCCCTGCTGCCTGCGCCGCTGACGCTCGGTTGTTCCGGTGTCGACTTCGTCGAGATCACGGGGGTCGGCGTCGACAAGTCGCTGGCGCTCCGCCACGTGATCGAACCGCTGGGCTACGTCGCTGACGATGTGGTCGCGTTCGGAGACAACCACAACGACCGCCAGATGCTGGCGTGGGCTGGGCGAGGCGTCGCCGTGGCGAACGCAGTCGACGCCGCCAAGCACGCTGCGGACGAAGTGATCGGCCACCACAGCGACGATGCGGTCGCGGCGTACATCGAACGCCTCATCGACCGCAGCTGAGCGCCGCACGACGCGTCGTCAGCGATTCCGGGGATGCTGCCGCGCGAGCCGTTCGTTGCCGCGCTTGTAGTTGCCGGTCACCCGAGCCATCAGCTCCTGCTCGTCCTCCCCGTCGACATCCTCGAGGAACTGTTCCGCACGACGTCCACGCAGTGTGGTCGTAACACGCCCACGGTGAGAGATCACGACGTCGCCGTTCTTGCGCCGCAACCACTCGAAGCCGTCGGGACCTGCCATTCCCACAGTGTGCCTCCTCGCACCAAGATGCCGCCGCCAACGACGCACTCGTGCCCTAGCTTGCTCAGATGACGATTCGCTGGGGCATTGCCTCGACCGGCAAGATCTCGACATCGATGGCACAGGCGCTTGCCGGTATCGATGGTGCGGAAATCGTTGCAGTCGGCTCACGTTCTCAGAGCGCCGCGGACGAGTTCGCCCAGCAGCACTCGATCGGGCGGGCACACGGATCACACTCGGAACTCTGCGCCGACCCGGATGTCGATGTGATCTACATCGGATCGCCGCACTCCGAACACCGGTCGATGACCATCGAAGCGCTCGAGGCGGGCAAGCACGTGCTCTGCGAAAAGGCGTTCGCCCTCAACCGGAACGACGCGGAAGCGATGATCGAAGCGGCGAAGCAGAACGATCGCTTCCTCATGGAGGCGATGTGGAGTTGGTTCATGCCGTGCTGGCATGAGATCCGCGGTCGGATCGAAGCCGGCGAGATCGGCGACATCGTGACACTCGACGCCACGTTCGCACTCGACCTACCAGACCCAGATGGACGACACCGTCGACGAGACATCGGAGGTGGCGCCCTGCTCGACCTCGGCATCTACCCGCTTTCGATCGCGCGCTTCCTGCTCGGCGAACCGACCGACGTGCGGGCGCTCGGCCGACTCACCGCTGATGGCGTCGACGCGTCCGTTGCGGGGTCACTGCTCCATCAGTCGGGAGCGGTGACGACGTTCTCGACGTCGCTCGACGCCACGTCGGATCTGACGGCGCGGATCGCCGGCACCGGCGGTCGGATCGAGATCCATGCACCGTTCTGGTTTCCGACCGCATTCACAGTGACCGTGGACGGCACCAGCGAGACCATCGAGATCCCGAACCGTGGACTCGCCCACGAAGCCGAACACGTGATGGAACGAATTCGAGCAGGCCACATCGAATCGGACGTCCAGACCTGGGCTGCGACGCTCGCCAACATGGGGTTGATGGACGAGATTCGCCGCCAGGTCGGCGTGATCTACCCGTCGGAGGAAGGCGACGCTGGGTAGTCCGCGTACGACGCTTTGAAGACACCTTGGTGCAGCAGCACCGTCGCGGCGTGCACACCGGTTTCTGCGTCGGTGATCGTCGACTCCGTCCAGTACGACTCGACCGCACGACTCTGCCCGATTCCGACAAGCGTGTGCGCCACCTCGTACGGCCGACCCACGAACACGGGGCCGGCGACGTAGCGCACCTCGAGATCGATGAACAAGCCGATCGCAGGCCCGCGGACCGGGAAGTGCGCGCCCTGCTGGTGTGCGAGCACGCTGAGCATCTCTGTTGGGACGATCGCTCCGCCCCAGGGCGACTCGCCGTCGTACCAGCCCGATCGCTCCGTGATTCGCTCCAGCTTCTGTGCAAGCGTGAACGGATACAGCGCTCCGTTGTGCGAGTCGGCCGTCATCGTCACCGTGACCGGATCTCCCGTCATCCCGATCTCCAACCGGTCGACGATGTGTAGCTCGCCGGGGTCGCCGAGCCCTCGCTGGCGACGCTCGTCGAGTTCCGTCGTAGTACTGCTGCCGATCGATGCGGTTCCCGTGAGAACCGGCGTGCCGTCCTCCTTTGCGGCATGAATCGCCGCTGAGTCCTCCCCGCTCGGAACCAGCGACGCTTGCACCTGTTCGCCTTCGACAACCATGTTCAAGAAGTGCGAGCTGATACAGCCCGACTCGAACCAAGCCTGACCCCACTGCTCGACCGCGAGTGCGTCGAACTGGCTGAAGTGCGTTGGCCCCTCGATCGGCGCTCCGGCGAGGCCGAGCTTCGCTGCTTCGGCATCGTCGTGCACGCTCGCATGACCTCCATATTCCTGGTCATGCAACATCTGTGCCGGGAGGCGGAAGGGTCCGGTCAGGCTGCCGTCGGTCCCGCGGGTGATGTCGATCTCGAACGTCATGGGGCGATGCTGGCATCACCGACGCCGCCGCACGCAAACGGAGCTACTGCGGCAGGGCCACAGCGCGGCGACGGCGACGCCCGAGCAACAGCAAGACGAAGCCGGCCGACAGCAGCAGACTGCCGAGAACAACGATCTGCATCGATTCCGCTCCCGTTGCGGGAATCTGAGGAACCGGTGTCTGTGGGGTCGTGGGCGTCGTCGGGTCGGTCGGTGGCGACGGCGTGACCGGGGGTTGCGGCACGGGGTCCGGATCTGGTTCGGGATCGGCAGACGGCGACAACACGGTGATCGTCACGATGCCGGTCGACGTGTTGCCGTTCGTGTCCGTGATCGTGTAACCGAACGTGTCGGTTCCTTCGAAGCCGGTCGGGGGTGTGTAGGTGTACGTACCGTCGGGGTTCACCACGACGGTCCCGCCTTGAGCTGATGTGGTGTCGAAGTCGCTGACGGCGGCGTCCCCACCGCCGTGATCATCGTTCTGGATGAGTCCGGCTGCTGGGTCGCTCACCTCGAGCGGGACGTCTGCTTCGGCGGTGATCACATCCGGTGCGGCGACCGGGAGTGGTTCGACCGTGACGGTCACCGTCGCAGTCGACGTCTGGCCGTTCGAGTCGGTGATCGTGTACGAGAACGTGTCGGTGCCCTCGAAGCCGACCGTCGGCGTGTAGCTGTACGTGCCATCGGGGTTCACCACGACCGAGCCGCCACCCGTCGAGGTCGAGTCGAACGACGTCACCGTGGTCGGTCCGGCACCCAAGTCATCGTTGCTCAGCAGGCCGTCGGCAGGATCCGTGACCGACAGCGTCGAGCCGGATCCAACATCAGCGAAGTCTCCGATCGCGGTCGGGAGTGGTTCGACCGTGACGGTCACCGTGGCGGTCGACGTCTGGCCGTTCGAGTCGGTGATCGTGTACGAGAACGTGTCCGTGCCCTCGAAGCCGACCGCCGGCGTGTAGCTGTAGGTGCCATCGGGGTTCACCACTACCGAGCCGCCACCCGTCGAGGTCGAGTCGAACGACGTCACCGTGGTCGGTCCGGCACCCAAGTCATCGTTGCCCAACACGCCGTCG
>CALIOL010000316.1 GCA_938044705.1 uncultured Ilumatobacter sp.
AGCTTGTCGAAGTCGGCGTCGACGTCGTCGCCGAAGCCGAAGCGGTTCCGGAAGTCGTAGCGGTACTGCTGCTCGACGGGTGACAAGCCGAGTCGTTCGAGGCGACCGCCGCAATATGCATCCCAGGCCGCGTTCTGCGGATTCGTCAGTTCAAGATCCGGTGGGGCATCGTCGAACTGGCCACTGAGGCGGTCCGATGCGCGCAGCAGCATCTTGCCGATCGACAGACGTGCCCTCGGCGCACCAAAGGTCGTGAGCTGCTTGGTGTTCTCCAAGGCACCACTCTCGAACTGCAACCGCACCACCGAGTCGGACGAGGTTCCCTCGACCGACGCCGACATCTTCGACAGCGGGGTGCGTTCGTCGACCTCGACCGACACCGGGTTGGTGATACCGATCCGTGCGCACAGATCGAGGACGACGTTGGCGATCTCGTCGGCGTCGTAGGACACCATCGCGAACTGTTCAGGCGAAACGCTGATCTGTGGGGACATCGCAGTGTTCATGGAGTCGCTGGCGCGCTCAGACGCCAGCGGCCTCTTGCGCGAGGCGCACCGCGGCCTTGCGTTCTTCGAGCGCGTCGTGGTCCATCTGGGAGATGGTGTCGACCTCGTCGTCGGTGAACCCCGCCAGCTCACGGAATCGGCGAGCAAGTCCGATCGGGCTCTCGTCGCTCTCGCCGCGGGCGCCGCCGAAGCTGAACAGCTTGTCGACGACCTGCTGGAACTCGAGCGCCTTCTTGCGACGCTCCGGGTCCTTCTCGGTGACCTTACGGAGCCAGTCCGAACCCATCTTCACGTGGGTGACTTCGTCGGCGAGCATCCAGTCTTCGCAGAACTCGAGGAACGGGTCGCCCGCCAGTTGACCGAACTCCTTCATCTGCGTGAACACGTCGATCGCGAGACCTTCGAGTGCGCGGTTCACGCCCGCGAGACGCAGCACCGGGTCATTCGAGCATGCGGCCTCGAACAGCACGGTGTTCTCCTGGAACTGGCCGATCTCGGTGCCCATCCAGTCGGACAGCTTGGCGCTGATCTCCACATGACGGGCCTCGTCCCAGGCTTGGCGAGCCATGTCGAGCTTGAGTTCGAACGGAATGGTGTCTCCGCTGCCGTCGCCGGCTTCGAAGTCGTGTGCCGTGCGACCCGCACCTTCGAGCGCTTGGATCTCACCGACCATGATCCCGTGCATCAGGCTGCGCGCAGCGTCCGATGCGTCGTGGCGTTCTGGGGTCAGTCGGTTCGAGGCGCTGCGGCTCTTCGACTTCGACTTCTTGACGTCCACTGCCGAGCGCGTGTCGGCGAGCCGCTTGGCCATGTTCGTCTGGACGAATCGATCGTCGCGGGCGAGGTCTTCGACCGGAAAGAACTGACGCATGTGGAGATCTCCTTGGGACGCAGCAAAGTCGTTGTACTCCGCAACCTACTCGCGCGACGGCCGACGTGTCCCGTCGTGGATGCGCCACACGTGGCTGCGGTCTTCCGGCTAGCCGATGCTGCCGGGGCCGGTGATGCCGCCGGCGCGAACCATGATGGCCTCGAGCTTGGACTGGTGAGCGGCGGCCCGAGCGACATGGTCGGGGGTGGTGATCAACGACTGCAGCATCAATTCCCCGTCGCGCCAGTCGTCGAACTCGTCCTGGAGCGCGAACTTCAGCGACCGAATGGTCGGCGCATCGGTGATCTCGCTCGTGTTGTTCATGTGGTACGTGTACGCCGCGACGAACCGAGGAATGAGCACGCGGTAGACGCCGACCAGCTTCTCGATGGTCAGATGCGCGTCCTCGGGCTCGGTCATGGCGGTGATGAACTCGGCCATCGCATCGTTGGCCGGCACGGTCAGTCGTTCGGGCTTCATCTCGCGCAGCTCCGGCAGACGCTTGTGCCACAGCTCGGCGTGCCACGCGTGGTGGTAGCAGTGCGTGCCGAGCCGCATCTTGATGTCGAGTTCCGGCACCGTGGCGACCCATCCACCGAGCGCTTCGAACAGCTTCATCTCGGTCCACTTGTAGTTGCCGACGCGACGCGCCGTTTCTGCGACGTCGAACGAGCCGGGAAGATCGCGTCGATCCCACGGAGCGAAGGGCGGTCGGCCCGGCAGGGCGCCGTCGTCTCCGGAGATCTCAGTCGTGGTGGTCGTCTCGTCAGCCATCGAGGTGGATCGTAGGCGTCACCGAACCGGGGGCTCGGATCGCAGCATCACCGGAGCCGCTCGATCACACGCTGCGTCGCCGAGGAAGGTTCGAGTTCAGCAGCGGACAGTGTTGTGAGGAGTTCGTCGGCTGCGGCGCGCGCTGCTGAACGGTCGCCAGCGGCATCGAGCGCCGCGACGAACAAACGGCCGGCCCGTTCATTGAGCGGATCGATCCGGCGTGCGGCTGCCGCCCAGCGCGCGGCCTCCTCCGGCTCGCCCTTCGCCGCTGTCAGCTCAGCGACTCGGCAGTTCGCGTTCACCGCGAGACTGCCGATCCGGATCCGGGTGAGCACGATCCAGGCTGCGTCGACGCCTTGGAGATAGTCGCCTGCATGCAGTTCCATCGCTCGGCGATACTCGTCGAGTGCGCGGGCGGGAAGACCGGCGTTGTCATCGGACTGTGCAGCGGCGATCAGTGCTTCGAATTCTGCGAGGTCGGTGGTGACTCGCGGGTCGAGCCCGATCCAGTCCGATCCGGCCTCCAGATGGAAGGCGGGCTGCCCGCGGAGGCGGTCAGGGTCGAGGACGTCATTCAGTGTCGACAGGGTCGTACGCAGGCTCGACTGCGCCTTCTCGTCGTCGTCGTGATCCGGCCACAGCAGTCCGATTACTTCGGTGCGCGGCAGTCGACCGCGTTCGATCAGCAGGGCGAAGAGTTCGCGGACCTTTGGTCGCTTCGTGAACGCAGGCGCGTCGACGACGACACCGTCGCGCTCGATGGTGATCGGGCCGAGTGTTCGTGCGTGGAGCCGGAACGGTTCCTGTTGGGGTGTCGAGCCGAGGATGTCGCTGGCGATCTCGGCAGCCACGGTGGCGCCCGCCGCGACTCGCGCAAGATGGTCCATCGACCCGGGGACGGCGTCGAGCACGGTGCGGGCCTGCTCGTGACCAGCAGCGATTGCTGCGCAGGCCAGCTCGACGAGATGGTGCGGCAACACGTGTGCGCGGAGCAGGTTCACACGATTCCAGGGGAGCGTGCGTGACAGCGTCGGATCGTTGGTGTCGCGGAGTGCAACCAGGGCTTGCCCGGCGGTTCGCGCCGCACTGATCGCCGGGCCCAGCTCGATCCGGTCGAGCATCTCGCGAAGCTCGGGCCGCGCCAGGTAGGTGAGCGGCAGCGCGACCAGCTTCGAGCGGGACGGCCACTTCGGTTCACCAGCGGCGGTGTATTCGAAGCCGGGCCCTTCCTCCTGGAGCATCGAGATGGCCTGCTCGTCGTCCTCGCGGACGGCGGCGACCGATGCGCGAGCGATCAAGATGCCTTCGCCGATGGTCTTGCCCACGCCCGTGGCGACGAGCTCGACGCCGTGGTCGGTCCACCGTTGGGCCAGGTCCACCTGGCCAGCGGCGAGCGCGATCAGTGATCCCGTCGACAGGAAGCTGACGATCGGGTGCGTGTATCCCGCGCGCAGCGTGCGTTCGATCGACTCGCTGACCGCGGCGATCGACGCCTCGGGGCTGGAGTCGCCTCGCGCCCAGATCGAGATCGCGATGAACGCAGTCGCACCGGGCGGAAGAATGGTGAGGTCATCGGCGGTCAGCCCGACCGCGACCTCTTCGGGGCGACCGAGGTCGTAGAACCGTTCAGCTCGAACCGAGAGCTCGGTCGCTCGGCCGAGCACCGCCAAGTCGTCCAGCGCCGCGGCGGCGTCGCTCGGCCGTCCAGCCAACTGGTCGAGAATGGTCCGGAAGTAGGCGTGTACACCGCGAGCGAGTTCGTCGGTCTCGCCGAGCTTGCCGACCCGCTCGAACGTGTCGAGGAAGTTGGGGCTGTGGTGCAGCAACTGCGATTGGCCGGCGCGATACAGGGCGACCGCTTCGAGCTGTTTGTCGCCCGCAGCACTGGCTGCGTCGGCGGCTTCGATGAGGAGTGGGCCGACGTGTGCTTCGAGTCCGGCGAAGCGGGTCAGGGCTTCCAACAGACTCAATACCGGCGAGTCCGGGGCGATCTGTTCGACGATCCGACGGGTCGATCGCACGTCGTCCATGGTTTGGACCATGGTGGGAGCGATGGCGAACTGTCGTGCGGCATCGAGCGCACTGATCGGGTCGCCTGCTTCGTGATAGAGCCGGACTGCGCGTGGGATGTTTGATCGATCGGCCTCGGCGTCGGCTGCGATCGACAGTGTCTTGCGGCGTTCTCCCGGCTCCAACCGCTGCAGGAGGGCCTCGCGCAGGATCGCGTGCATCCTCCATCCGCCTTCGAGCCGCTCGACGAGCGGAAGGCCGTCCAGGAGCGTCGTCGCGTCGTACGCGCCGTCGCTGACCGCTGAGACCAAACCGTCGTCGAGGTCGTCGAGCACCGAGCAGCGACGGAGCGCGCTCAATCGATCGGGTTCGAGGCTGCTCAGTACCTCCTCCCACATGAAGTCGGCGCCGGCTCCGGTTCCGGCAGCGAGCTGGAGGTCGGCGGTGGCGACGTGCCGGGGGAGGTGCTGTTCCCCGGGGGTCGACGGCTGGCCCGCAGCCGACGAGCGCCCGGACAGGGCGGCAAGCTCGTCGTCATCGAGCGCGAGCTGCGCTTCGTCGATTTCGAGAAGCTCCCCATGCGCTCGTAGTCGGGCGAGCGCCAGGCCGACCTTCGTGCGGCTGCCCAACAGGAGGTGTCCGTTCGCAGGGAGCGCGGCGAGCACGGTGCCGATCGTTGCTTGGGCGTCGTCGTCGGCGAGGTGGAGGTCGTCGACGATTAGGACGACGTCCTCGGGTGCGGCCGACCACACGGCGTCGGCGATGCGTTCGATCGTTGCTGGGATATCGCTGCCCGGCTCGACCCCGATCGCTGTTGCGAGGCTCGTGACGACGTCTCGAGTCGACGAGGTCGCTGGGGTGATGGTCAGCCAGACGTCGCGTCCGACCGGGTCGAGCAGGTTGTTCTCGACGGCAAGCGCCATCGCCGTGGTCTTGCCGAATCCGGCGGCCCCGATGATCGTCGTCACGCGGTGGGTGAAGCGGCCGTTCAGAAGCTGAGTGAGACGCGTCCGGGCGACGACGCGATCGCGGCGCACCGTGCTCGGTTCGAAACGGAGTCCTTGCGCCATCGGTCCACCTGGTTGCTGGCCGGGCTGAGGTGCTCCGGCGTCGGGGAGACGATAGTGCGTCGGCGAGGCCGCGTTCCAGACGAGATCAGGTTGTCAACGCGGTGCGCGCGTTGCCTGCCAGGCGGCCTCGGCAACACCGAGTTCGGTCGCGGGCGCACCGTCGTCGATGTACTCGAGCAACATCGCTCGCCACGGGCCGTGAGCGTCGAGCTTGCCGAGAATCGCGCTGACGCCCCAGATCACACGGTCGAGGATCACGAAGCTCGGCGGCATGTTGAGTTGTTCGATGACCGGTCCGTGCGGGCCCTGCACGTCGAAGATCGTGGCGAGCGTGTCGCGCATCCATTCGCGTGTGAAGGTGAACTCGTCGCTGAGATACGGGGTGTACGGGCTCGACACGTAGTCGTAGACGAGTTGAGCGTCGAGACCGTGGCCTGAGCGCAAGAACCCGGAGTGCTCCATGCGGCGCACGAGCAGTTCAGGGTCGCGGTCGACGATGATCGCGTCCATCGCTGGCTTGAGCGTCTCCCATTCGTTGGGCGCCCAGCGCTTGACGAGGCCGTAGTCGAGGAAGCTGACACTGCCGTCGTGGTGGAACTTGTAGTTGCCGGGGTGCGGGTCGCCGTTGAAGATCCCGTAGCGATGAATCGCGTTCTGAGCGAAACGCCACACGACTTCGGCCGAACGCTGCTTGGTGTCGTCGCTGGCGGTCGTTCGAAACTCGTCGAACGTCATGCCGTCGATCCACTCGGTCGTGAGGAGACGTTCGCTCGAATACTCGGGCACCAGCTTCGGGATCCGCACCCACGGGTGACCGGCGAAGCGCTCTTGGAACTCGGTGACGTTGCGTGCCTCGAGTCGATAGTCCAGCTCCTCGCGCATGCGGCCGCGCAATTCGTCGACGAGACCCTTCGCGTCCAGGCCCTTGAGCATCATCGAAGAGAACATCGCGTACATCACCTCGGCAGCATCGAGGTCGCTCTCGATCGCCTCGTGCACGCCGGGGTACTGCACCTTGACGGCGACGTCGCGCCCGTCGGGAGTGATCGCCTTGTGGACCTGCCCGATCGACGCAGCGGCGACGGGCATGTCGGTCCAGTCGAGAAACACCTGCTCGGGCGGCTTGCCCAGGTCGCCTCGGACGACGTCGGCTGCGAGCGATGGTGCCATCGGCGCGGCGTCCGCCTGCAGTGTGGCGAGTGCCTCCTGTGCCTCGTCGGGAAGTGCTTCGAAGATGAACGAGATGAGCTGACCGGCCTTCATCAGCACCCCCTTCATCTCACCCAGTTCCTTCGCAACGTCCTCGGCGGTGCGGATCGCGAACTGTTCGTCGAGCTCCGCGCGCCGCTCTTCGGCTCCACCGATGCCACGAACGCGTGAGACCGCGAA
>CALIOL010000317.1 GCA_938044705.1 uncultured Ilumatobacter sp.
TGCTGCACGGCTACGGCTTCGAGATCCCGGACGACGAGCTCCACTACGAACAACACGGTGACGACGACGGCCAGTGGCAGATCGGCGACATCGACTGGGAACCGCTGAAGGCAACGATGCGCAACGGTGGACCCGACTCGGCGCGTCGCATTCGAACCGCGGCAGCGAACTGGGCCGACACCGCATGGGTTCGCGAGGCACTCGCATGAGCGCCACCATGACCGCAGGTCGGTCCACGGTGAGCGATTCGATCCGAGCCGCCATCGCAACCGTTCCCGACCCCGAGTACCCGGACGTCTCCATCGTCGATCTCGGGCTGCTCGAGCGCATCGACGTCGAACATGGCGACGACGTGGTCGTCAAGGTCGGACTCATCCCGACCTTCGGAGGTTGCCCGGCGCTCGACATGATCGCCTCCGACGTACGCCTCGCCGTCGCAACGGTCGAAGGCGTCGACCGCTGCGAGGTCGACTGGTTGCCCGGCCCCGTCTGGACTACTGAGCGGATGACAGCTGGCGCGCAGCGCAGGCTCGCCGACGACTACACCGTCGTGCTCCGAGGCAGAGATGGGCGGCTGCGCTGCCCGGTGTGCGGTAGTCGCGACGTCCAGGATCGGTCGATGGCAGGGCCCACCCGATGCCGGTCGGTCGCGTGGTGTTCGGCCTGTCGCAACGCTGTGGAAGTCATGAGGAACTGACGTGCATCGCTACGAAGTCTTCCTGAAGAAGCCGGGGCGCGAGGAGTTCCGCCACGCCGGCACACTCGACGCACCCGACCCGGAGATGGCGATGCTGCTCGCCCGCGAGACACACAGCCGGCGAGGCGAAGGCGCCGAGATGTGGCTCGTCGATCGTGAACACGTCCTCGTGGGAGACGACGCGCACCTGGCCGTCAACGACGACAAACCACACCGTCACAACGACGGCTCGCTCGTCGCTGCTCGCCGCAAGCAAGAACGAGAGGAACGCGCATGACGCTGTCGACGGGAACACGCGAGTACCTCCTCGGCTTCGCCGACGACGAGCACATGATCGGCGCTCGCCACACGTCGTGGATCGGGCTCGGCCCATTCCTCGAAGAAGACCTCGCCTTCTGCTCCATCGCGCAGGACGAACTCGGCCACGCCATCGCCCTCTACGAGCTGCTGCTCGACGACCAGCCCGACACTGACCTGGATGCCTTCGCGATGCTGCGCGATCCGGTCGACTATCGCAGCTGCCACCTCGCCGAGCGAGAGTGCGGGGCGTGGAACGACTCCCTGGTGCGTCACTGGCTCTACGACCGCGCCGAACAACTGAGGTGGACGTCCCTGCTCGAGTCGAGCAACGAGCGACTCGCTGCCCTCGCCGCTCGGGCACTACGCGAAGAGGCCTTCCACGTCGAACACGCTGCTCAGTTCATGGCCCGCGTGGCACCCAGCCAGCCCGCGCAGATCCTCGAGTCGATCACCACGCTGTTGCCGATCGCGGCAGGCATCTGGGACGCCGTGGCGGGCGAACCCGAGGCGCTCGCCGACGGGGTCGCCACCGCATCGTCTGCGCAACTGGCCGAGCAGTGGGAACTCGCAGTTCGAACCGATCTCGCTGACTGGAACCTCGACATCGAGTGGCCTGATGACACCTCGACCGCAGATGTCGGCGAAGCCCAAGGAGCGCGCCGACGTCGCAGCGACGGTTTCGACGAACTCCAGGCCGACCTTCGCAAGGTCATCGATCTCGACCCGAGCGCACGCTGGTGAATCGGCCAACATGCGTCAGGAGCCCACACACAGGGAGCACACCATGAGCGATGACGAATCGATCCTGCTCGACGTTTCCGGCGGCAGAGCCACCATCACCCTGAACCGCCCAGACGTGATGAACAGCCTCGATGCCGACGCGATCGACCGGCTGCACCGCGCGCTCGACGGTTGTGCAGAGGCTCGTGTCGTCGTCGTGCGTGGCGCCGGTCGCGGGTTCTCCGCCGGTCGCGACCTCTCCAACGCCGAGCCCCTCGAAGAGGACGCACGCGCGATCCTGGCTGACCTCTTCAACCCGGTGATCGCCCGGCTGCGGGCGCTGCCGATGCCCACGATCGCCGCGGTGCACGGCCCGGCGCTCGGGGTCGGGTTCGGCATCGCCATGGCGTGCGACCTGGTGGTGGCCGCCGAGAAGAGTCGGCTCGGCTCGCCCTTCGCGAACATCGGCTGTGTCCTCGATTCGGGCGGCCATGCGGCGCTCGTCCAGCGCGTCGGCCCTCACCGAGCGCTCGAGCTGATCTATACGAGCAGACTCCTCGACGGAGCGGCGGCAGCGGCGATGGGCCTCGTCAACGAGGTCGTGGCGGACGACCGGCTCGACGCACGCATCGACGAATTGACCGCGTCGATCGCGGCGGGCCCCACCGCCGCGTTTGCCGCCTCGAAGCGAATCGTGCACGCCGTTGCGGACGGCACGATGGACTTCGCTGCGGTGCTCGACGCCGAAGCCGACGCCCAGGGGCGGCTCGCCGGTGGCCATGACTACGTTGAAGGCATCAGCGCCTTCATGGAGAAGCGCAAGCCCGGGTTCACCGGGTCCTGAGCGAGGCGGGAACGTGTACACGATCGATCGAACCATTCATCACGCCGGCACGGTTTTCGCCGACAACGAAGCCATCGTCCACGGACAACGACGCACCACCTACCGCGAGCTCGCCGGGCGTGTCGAACACGCTGCTTCGTTCATCTCATCGTTCACCGCGCCAGGCGACCGGATCGCGCTTTGGTCGCTGAATTCCGACCGGTTCCTCGAACTGTTCCTGGCAATACCGGCTGCGGGCCGCGTCATCGTCCCGCACAACACCCGATGGGCCGAGCCTGAACTCGTCTACGCCACCGAAGACGCAGGCGCCCGTGTGCTCATTGCCGATCGGGACCCTGGCGGCTTGGCCGACTCGGTGGACCGAGTCATCCGACTCGACACCGGTGACTACGACGCACTGCTCGATGCGCACACGCCAGACGGCGTCGAACGTGTCCGGCCAGAGCCCGACGACTTGGCTGGGCTGTTCTACACGGGCGGCACGACTGGTCGCTCGAAGGGCGTGATGTTGACGCACGCCAACCTCATGGCCAACGCGATTCACACGCAGCTCGCCCAACCGATACTCCCGGACGACCGCTACCTCACCATGGCCCCGATGTTCCATGCCGCCGGTGTGTACTCAGCGCTTGCGCTGCCACTCGTGGGTGGTACGAACGTCATCCTTCCCGGTTTCGAACCCGCCGCGGTGCTCGACGCGATCGTCGACGAAGCCGTCACGTGCGCGATCGCGGTCCCGACGATGCTTGCGGCGATGTGCGAAACACAGACGCTCGAACCACGCGATGTCTCGTCGCTGCGGTGGATCTCGCACGGCGCCTCACCGATCGCGCTCGAAGTGCTGCGTCGCGCCGACCGGCTCTTTCGCTGTGAACTGATCCACCTGTACGGGGCCACCGAGACTGCGCCGATCGCGACGGTGTTTCGACATGAGGAGAAGTTCCTCGACGACCCACGCGCCAAGAGTTGTGGACAGCCTCCGGCGGGTGTCGAGGTCGGCATCGTCGACACGACTGGGATCACGATGACCCTCGGTGAAGTCGGTGAAGTCGTCGTCCGCGGTCCGAACGTGATGCGCGGCTACTGGAACAAGCCCGAGCAGACCGCCGATGCGTTCGTCGAAGGTGGCTGGTACCGCACGGGTGATGTCGGCTACCTCGACGACGGCGGCTATCTGTTCCTCGTCGATCGCGCCAAGGACATGATCGTGTCGGGAGGCGAGAACGTCTACTGCACCGAAGTGGAGAATGCGATCTACACCCATCCGAGCGTGCTCGAAGCCGCAGTGATCGGTGTGCCCGACGAGCGATGGGGTGAATCCGTGCACGCGGTGATCGTGCTCCGAGACAATGCGGAAACGTCGGAGTCCGAGATCGTCGAGCACTGTCGAGCACTGGTCGCTGCTTACAAAGTGCCAAAGTCGGTGACGTTCTCGACCGAGCCGCTTCCCAAGTCAGGGCCGGGCAAGATCCTCAAACGCGTACTGCGCGAGCCCTTCTGGGACGGTCTCGAACAGTCGATCAACTGACGGCACCCGGGGTCCTGCCCCGACGTGGCGAAAGAAATTCTTGAAACCCGCGTGACGATTCGTGAGGTCGAGCGTTGACCTCACGCCGAGCCGATTGATGTGCGCGGCCCAACGCTCTCTGGAGCACGTTGCGTCCTCACTCGCGGAGTGTCTGCGTGTTCGGTGACTCCAGGAACTCGCGTGATGTTCGACCCGATCGAGCGTCATGAGGCGGAACCCGGTCCCGCAAATGGGGGCCGCGACCGACCTCTGGAGCGCGATCGACATGAGAAGAACTCGCAAAATGGTGGCGTTGCTCACCACCGTTGCATCGGTTGGAGCGGTGGGTACCACGGCACCGGTGCAGGCTGACGACGACACGACCGCTGAGGCAGAAGAGCCCGGGGTGGAGACGGAACCCGAGCC
>CALIOL010000318.1 GCA_938044705.1 uncultured Ilumatobacter sp.
GTCTGAATCGACTCACCGAGGTCGGTGTCGGCCGATTCCGATCCGCAACCGATCGACTCGGCCCAGCCCGCAGTCAGGTCCGGGGTGCTGGGCAGGAGCGTCGGGTCGTCCGCTGTCCCGATGTTCAGACCCGTGTATGGCACGACGAGATCGTCGGTTCCATGAGTGACGATGACGTCGATCGGTCCGGGGTCGCACACCGCCGGGAACACCGCGGCATTCATGACGACACCGGCGAGCTGCTGTTTGCTCTCGCAGGCCATTCTGCCGGCGAAGCCAGCGCCCGCCGAATAGCCGGCGAGCCACAAACGACTGGCGTCGAGACACGGATCGTTCGCCGTCTCCTCCAGCAGGGTGTTCAGGAACCCGACGTCGTCCACGACGTTGCCTTGCGCTTCCCAGGTCGGGGGCTCCCCGGCGCCGAGCGGTACGAGGAGGCTGACACCGGCAGCGCCGGCCTCCTCCACGAGGCCAGTGTTCGCGGCGAATTCGTCGTACACGCCAGCGAACCCGTGGAACAGAACGAGGAGCGGTGCGGGGCCTTCGGCGTCGGTCGGAATGAAGAGGGCGGTTCGTTCGAGCCCGGCATGGGTCAGCGTCGTGGAGCCTCGTTCGAACCGACATGTCGGCGCCGTGCTGGTCGACGGCGGAGTGGTCGTCGACGTTGTGGAGGTCGTCGAAGTCGTCGAAGTCGTCACCGTCGTCGTGACGGCTTGCGCAGTCGTCTCGGGGCCGGAAGTTGCCGACGCGGGCGAGCTCGATGCAGGAGCTGATGCAGCAGGTGTGGTGTCGCCCGCCGCGTCATCGCCGGTCCCAGCGCAGGACACTGCGACACAGACCAGAACACCGATCGACGCTCGTTTCAGCAGGGCTCGCACCTGGCCGAACATAGACCGCGGGCGGGCGGGCGCTACGTTCGCATTCGATGAGCATCACCGGAATCGACATCGAGCGAGTCACCGACTGGCTGGACCGCAACATCGACGGGGTCGCGGGGCCGTACACCTTCGACTTGATCACGGGCGGTCGTTCGAACCTCACCTATCGCGTGACCGATGCCGGAGGAACCACGGTCGTGCTGCGCCGGCCGCCAACGGGCAATGTGCTCGCCTCGGCACACGACATGGTCCGTGAACACACGATCATCTCCGCCGTGGGATCGACAGCTGTGCCCGTCCCGGAAACGTTGGGCGTGTGTACCGACGAGAACGTCAACGGCGCACCCTTCTACGTCATGAGTCTGGTCGAGGGTGTGGTACTCGACAGCGCTGAGGCTGCGGCCGACATGTCGATCGACCAGCGTCGTGAGGCCGGCGAACACCTCATCGATGTCCTCGCGGACCTCCACGCCGTCGACGTCGACGAAGTCGGACTCGGCGACCTGGCAAAGCGCACGGGCTACGTCGAGCGCCAGGTCCGGCGTTGGACGATGCAGTGGGAGAAGTCCAAGACGCGAGAACTCGCGTCGATCGACGAGGTCGGTCGTCGGCTCGCGGCTGACCTGCCCGAGCAGGCAGGCGTCTCTATCGCTCACGGTGACTACCGGTTCGGCAATTGCCTGGTCGACACGAACGCGGCGCGGGTCACCGGGGTGCTGGACTGGGAGCTCTGCACGCTCGGGGACCCGCTCGCCGACGTCGGATACCTCGGCGTGTACTGGTCGGATCCCGGCGAGGAGCAAGCCCGACCCAACGATCCGACGGGAATCGTCGGCTTCCCGACCTATGCGGAACTCCTCGAGCGCTACTCGCTTCGCACCGGCCGAGATCTCTCCAACATCGGCTATTACGTTGCGTTCTCGTCCTGGCGGCTCGCGGTGATCTCCGAAGGCGTGTACGCCCGCTTCCTGAACGGAGCGATGGGAAATCAGGAGATCGACGACGAGACGCTCAGCGCCTTCAAGACGGGGACCGAACGGCTGGCCGAAGACGCGCTGGCAGCGCTGTCGCGCCCGCGCTAATCGCTTGGTGATGGTGCGACGCTGTCCATGACCAGCGAGAATGTCGCCATGAGTGAGACCGACGTGCTGCATGGGTGGGACCGAAGCGAATTCTCGTCGGCAGGAATCACGCACGACGTCTACCGGCGAGGGAGTGGCCCCGCCGTCGTCGTGATTCACGAGATCCCCGGCATCACTCCCAAGGTGGCGCAGTTCGCAGAGGAGGTCGTCGAGCGGGGATTCACCGTGGTGCTGCCCGACCTCGTCGGCACGCCGGGCAAGGAGCCGTCCCAGGGATATCTGGCCACGTCGATGCTCAAGATCTGTGTCGCGCGGGAGTTCACGACGATGGCGTTGAACAAGACGTCTCCAGTGATTGCGTGGCTGCGCGCGCTCGCCCGCAACCTGCACGCCGAGGTCGGGGGAGTCGGCGTCGGTGCGGTGGGGATGTGCTTCTCCGGTGGCTTCGCGCTCGGGATGATGGTCGACGACATCATGCTTGCGCCGGTGCTGTCGCAGCCGTCGATGCCGTTCGCGGTCGGCAAGAAAGCTCGTGGCGCCGACCTCAACCTGTCGCCCGACGACGAAGCGGCAGTCATCCAGCGGGCGGTCGACGGTTGTCAGGTGCTCGGTCTGCGTTTCACCGGCGACAAGCTCGTCGGGGACCGATTCGCAACCCTGAGGGAAAAGCTCGGCGATGCGTTCATCGCCGTCGAACTGCCGAGCGCGAACAAGGACGATCACTCGGTGCTGACCGAGCAGCGCAACGAGGCAAGCGTCCAGCAGGTCCTCGACTTCTTCGTCGAGAAGCTCAGGCCGGAGGCGCCCGCTTCATGAGGTCGAAGGTCTTCGCCGTCATCCTCATCGTGCTCGGCGTCGGCGCGACGCTCGGTGGTGTGTACGGCCAGGTCTTTCTCGCCGAAGACGACGGGCACCACGATGACCGTGCGCCGACCTTTGCCGTGGCGTCCGAGGTCGGTGCCTTCGACCTCAGCGTGAGCGCCGACGGCGACACCGTCACTCCAACGCTCACGCAGGCCGGACAGTCGGTGACGGACTTCGGTGAGCTTCACGGCCACGACGGTCCGCACGTGTTCGTCGTGAGCGACGTGCTCGATTGGTTCGCTCACTTGACGCCGACGGCGCTCGACGAGCCGCTCGACGTCGACGGGCCCGACCTGCATCGAGTGATCGTCCAGGCGGCGATCCCCGGCGGGTCGGACCTGCTCGAACTGGGCGCGACGACCGACCAAGTCTCCGGGAGCGACCTCGGTGGCATCGAGGTGGCCGACGACGACGAGTGGACCAACGGGTCGCTCACCGTCTCGCGGCAAGGCTTCGACTTCGTGCTCTCGCAGGCATGGAACGGTGAGGACGTCTACGACGGCCCCGCATTCCTGACCCTGGTCCGCGCGGAGGACTTCTCGTTCACGCACGCACACGGAGAACTCGTCGGCGATAACCGGTTCAGCTTTGCAACCGATCTGCCCGGTCTCGGCGACTACCTCGCCGCGCTCGAATTCGAACAGAACGGCGAGCTCGTGACCGCGCTCTTCCGTTTCACGCTCTGAGCGAGATCACGAGGCTGCTTCGGCCAACTCCTTCGCAGTTTTGTAGTCGGCCTTGCCGTTGGGTGCCCGTGGAACGTCGTCGACGAAGATCACCGACTTGGGCGCCTTGTAGCCCGCAAGGTCGCTCTTCACCGAGGCGATGACCGTGGCTTGGTCGACCGCGGCGCCGTCGACCAGCGACGCAACCGCGGTCACCGCCTGGCCGAACTTCTCGTTCTCGACACCCACGACGAGGCAATCCAGGACGCCGTCGACTCGCTTGACTGCTTCTTCGACTTCTTCGGGGAACACCTTCTCGCCGCCGGTGTTGATCACCTGGCTCCCGCGACCCAGGAGGATCAGCGTTCCATCTTCGGCAACTTGTGCAAGATCGCCGGGGAAGGAGTAGCGAACGCCGTCGATCACCCGGAACGTGCGGTCCGACTTCTCTGGGTCCTTGTAGTAGCCGATCGGTACGTTGCCTCCAGCAGCCACCATGCCGACCTCGTCCGACCCTGGCACGACCTCGGTGTCGTCGTCCTTGAAGACCTTCGTCGTGGGCGCCTGCGTGAACTTGGCGGTTTCGGTCGGCATGCCCTTCATCATGATCTGGGTGCCCATCGAGCCTTCCGAGGAGCCCATGGCGTCGACGAGGACGGCCTGTTCGATCCGGTCCAACATCTGCTGCTTGACCTCCGTGGTCCACATCACACCAGAGGACAGGAACATTGCGGCCGACGACAGGTCGTACGAACCGCCGCTCGGCTTGCCTTCATCGATCGCACGAACGAGCGGCTTCGCGAAGCTGTCACCGACGATCGTGATCGCTGTGGCCTTTCGATCTTCGATGGTCTGCAGCACTTCGTGAGGATCGAGGCTTCGGTTCGCCAGCGTGACGATTTCGCCGCCGGCGCACATCGGGATGAACCAGCCGATCCAACATCCGGTGCCGTGCATCAGCGGGGCGCACGGAATCGACACCATACGCGGAGCGTCGGACTCCACTGCGGCCTTGACGAGTTCGCCGATCTCGGATGCGTCGTTTGGAGGTGCGAGGCCCACGATCGGGAATCCCTGCATGATGAAGCCTTCGGTGAGGCCACCGACCTGATACATCACGCCTTTGGGCATGCCGGTCGTGCCGCCGGTGTAGAGCATGTAGATGTCGTCTTCGCTTCGGGTGATGCGTTCCATCGGCTCATGCGCGGCGAGGAGACTCTCGAACTCCTGGGCACCTGGGACCTCGGCCGGCCCGCCCGGCGCAGGGCCGTCATCGACGACCACCAACAGCTTCAGCTTGGGCAGGCGATCCACGACGCGGGCGACGCGGTCGGCGAGCGATGAGTGGAAGACGATCGCTTCGGCGTCTGAATTGTCGAGCAGGTACCAGAGTTCCTCGTCGAGGTAGCGGTAGTTGACGTTCACCGCCACACCGCGCATCTTGAACACGCCGTAGTGGGCTTCCATGTACTCGTTGCCGTTGTACATGTACAGCGCGATCTTCGAGTCAGGTCCGAGGCCTGCGGCGGTGAACGCCTGTGCAGCGCGCGCGGCTCTGTCGTCGAACTCGGCCCATGTTCGACGGTTGTCGAGGTGGGTGATGGCGACGTGATCGGGAATTGAGTCGGCGATCGACTCCCAGACGGTGGCGAAGTGCATCTCCATGCCCCTGACCGTAGAACACCGCCACGTGTCGGCCGTCACGCAAGGGATACTTCGAGGACGCTCAGACGCGACGAATCGTGGGCGTGGTATCCAGCGCGAGGACGAGGGCTCCGCCGAAGCTCCCGGATGCGCTCATATGTGGCATCACCACGATGGTCACGATTCGGCCGGCGATGTGGAGTTCGTTGGTGACTTGTTCTCCAGCTCGCATCTGCTCGATGTCGTCTTCCCAACCTGACCACAGTTCCGCGGTGACCAAGTCGTTCACGTGGGTCCCGATGAGCGACATCGCCGGCTGGCCCATGATCGCTGCCATTCGGTCGTTCGCTTCGATGCACACACCGTCGCGGTCGATCTCGGCAACACCTTGGAACGATCCCTTCATGAGATCGCGCCAACGTCTCGCTTGACGCTGCATCTCCATGCGCTCTTCGGCGCGATCCGTCACGTTGCGAGCGACGGCGATTGCCTGGTCGGGAGCGATCTGCCTGAACTTGGTCTCGTAGGTGTTCGGGCGGCGCTGAGTGCCGCTCAGACGATCGACGGTCATCGACGAGCGTCCCGTCGTCTTCCATTCGCGCATTGCCACATCCACTTCACCCTCGAAGCCGTCCAGCACGGCGTCGGTGAGGTGCTGGCCGAACAGACGTCCAGCGCCAGCGTCACTGGTGAAGTCCTCGACGATGTCGCCGTTCGTGTTCACCACGATGACCGCGTCGGGCACGCTGGCGAGCAAACCCTCGAGTCGACGTCGGCGGCGGTCGAGCTCGGTCGACTCGGCGCCGACGATCACCGCGGTGAGAGCGAGAGCGACGGTGAAGAGCTGCACGATCAGGACCGGATTGTCCAGGTCGGTGAACGGTCCGGAGCCGTCGCTCGTCCGCCACGTTCCCCACATCGCGACGGCCAACGCGACCGGTGCTGATGCAGCGATTCCGAACCGCACGGCCAGCCAGCCGATCGCAGGGATCGTGAGCAACACGATCGGCGTGCTCGACTCGAACGCCCAGACGGTGATCGCACACGTGACGATGATCGAGACGGCCACTTCGATGCCGGCGCCCACGCCACGAGGGACTCGTCTGATCTGTCCGAGGCTGTAGACCGTCGGAGCGCCGATGACGATGCCGACTCCGTCACCGATGAACCATGCCCGAAACGAGACCCACGCATCGTCGAACTCGCCGATGGCCACCAACGTGGCCGCTCCGATCGCGGCTGACATGACCGCGCCGCCGACCACCATCGGGACGGTGCGCGTCGCTCGACGCAGGATCTCGGGAGGGTGGATGACGGAAAGTGCCACGGTGGTCGCAATCGTCTGCTCGACCACCTGGGCCGCCAGTAGGGCGATCATCGTTCGCACGGGAAGGTCGGACGCGGTGACGAGCAAGTCGGCCGTCTTTGCGATCCACGCTCCGATCAGCACCCACCACCATTGCGTGTGAGCGAGCATCGCGATGCCGATCACGATGCCGACGGCTGGCCAGAGCGCGATCACCGGATCATCGGGGAACTCCCACAGCGTGGCGATCCGGGCGAAAGTCAGGTGGCCGATGAAGCCGAGGACTGCAACGCCGAGCGCTCGGCGCGCAGAACCGCCACCCAGCACGGTTGCAGCGACGGACATGGCGTCATCTTTGCATCACCCGAGGCACGCGTTGAACGTCGAGCTCTTTCCGCCCGCGGTCGTCAATGAGTGGTGTCGCCGCGTTCGACCACGGTGTAGTTGTCGTATGC
>CALIOL010000319.1 GCA_938044705.1 uncultured Ilumatobacter sp.
GCGCCGATCGCGAGTGACACCGCAACACCGCCGGCGACGGCGGCGGTCGGTATCGCTACGAGCCAGTCTTGGCTGCGGGCATAGATCACCGTCACGCCCATACCGAGCCCGACGCCCAACGCTCCGCCGAGTGCCGACAGCATCGAGCTCTCGATGACGAATTGGGACCGGATGTGGCGCTTGGTTGCGCCCAGTGCACGCCGCACACCGATCTCGGTCCGTCGTTCGAGCACCGAGATCACCATGACGTTGGCAATGCCGACGCCTCCGACCAGAAGCGCAACGGCGCCGAGGCCGAGCAGCAAGTTCTGCAGGTTCTGGTCGACCTTGGCTCTGGCCTCGAGCGCATCGGATGGTCGCGACACCTGGACTTCGTTGGCCGATCCCGGACTCGCGGTTCTGCCGAGCACCGCTCGGACGTCGTTGACGAAGTCGGGGTCGGTGCGCACGAAGATCGATGTCGCGTCGGGAGTGATACCCAGCTGAGCAATCGCTGCGTCGTAGCCGATCATCACCGATCGGTCGATGTCTGGATTCAGTGCAAGCGGATCGAGGATGCCGATCACTTCGAACCAGCGATCGCCAATGAGTACTCGTGGCCCGCCCTCGAGCGTGGTGATGCCGAGTCGGTGGGCGGCGACGGCACCGAGCACGGCAACGGGGAGTCGAGAGGTTGCGGGTTCGATGAATCGGCCGTGTTCCATTGCTGCGTTGAGTGTCGAACGCAGCTGCGGCTCCGCGGCGAGCACATCGAGGCCGTTGCCCTCATTGGTCGGCACCTCCGCGTTTCGTCGAGCGATCGTGTTGATCTTCGTGACGCTTGCCGCTGACTCGACGGGATCGATCCGGCGGATCATCGACGGTGCTTCGGCGGGGAGCTTTGCCGTTTCACCGAACGACGAGTTGCCGGGACGCACGGCGAGCAGGTTGGTGCCGAGCGCGTCGAGTTCGCGCACGAGGTCCGCCTTGCTCGATGATGAGATGCCAACCACTGCGACCATCGACGCGATGCCGATCGCGATGCCGATCGCCGTCAGCAAGGTTCGACCTCGGCGCGACCTCAGCCCGTGTGTTCCGGTGCTGATCTGATCGCGGGTGTTCACCCGGGATCGCGTTGTGCGACTCATGATGCGCTCAGTTCTGTGATGGCCGGCGTCGGTGCGTCTTGCCCCGCGCGTTCCGTGGCCCAGTCGTGATCGAGACGCCCGTCGCGCACCCGGACCTGGCGTGGGAGCTGCGCTGCGAGTTCGTTGTCGTGTGTGATCACGAGAATCGTGACGCCCTCGTTGTGGAGGTCGAGGAGGAGCTTGACGATCTCCGCAGACGTCACCGAATCGAGGTTTCCGGTGGGTTCGTCGGCGAGCACGATGGCGGGGTCGCCGACCAGTGCTCGTGCGATCGCCACACGCTGGCGCTCACCTCCCGACATGGTCGATGGTTTGGCGGCCAGCCGGTGACCCAGCCCGACTCGTCTCAACGCCACCTCGGCGGCCTGTCGGCGACGACGCATCGACGCCCCCTGATACAACATGCCCGTTGCAACGTTGTCGGTCGCCGAGAGTCCCTCGAGCAGATTGAACTGTTGGAACACGAACCCGATTCGCGACGACCGCAGTCCGGCGAGTTCCTTGTCGTTGAACGTTGCCGCGTTACGGCCTTCGATGAACACGCTTCCCGATGTTGCGCGGTCGAGGGTGCCGATCACGTTGAGCAACGTCGACTTGCCCGAGCCTGACGGCCCAACGATGGCCAAGAGTTCACCGCGTTCGACGACGAGGTCGACGCCGTCGAGCGCCCGGACCTCAGTGGGCCCGGGGAAGACCTTCGTGACGTCGACCAATTGCAGCACCACCGAATCGTGAGGAGTGACGTCGACGGCGCGGCGCGGATCGCGTTGGCGTCGTGTTCGTCGGGCGATCATTGCGACGTCACCACCGACGTGCCGGCTTCGATCTCGCCGCTGATCTCGGCCCATCCGTCAGCGACCGAGCCGACTTCGACGCGAACGAGACGCCCACCGCCGTCGGCGCCGGGAGTCGCCAGTTCGACCGCGAATCCGCCCTGACTCACTGCGAGCAGCGCACGCACCGGAACGGCGAGTACGTCGTCGGCGAGCGTGTCGGTGGCCGTGGCCACTGCTGTCGTGGTATCGGCGGGCAGCGGTTGATCTGGGCGAACCGTGGCCTTGACCACCGAGTTGCCCTGGTCGTCGATCGAGCGTTCGAGCGACGTCACGGTGCCGGTGACATCGGTGCCGTCCGATGTCGAGATGTCGACGGTGCCGTCGACGGCGACGAGGGAGCGATCTCGCGACGCCACGTTGAATGTCAGCGTCTGGTCGACTGCGGACACCGTCAGCGAGCTGAACATCGCGCCGATTCGGAGTTCGGAGTCGATTCGGACTGCTTCGGGGTGAATGATCAGCTGTGACCGGTCGACCCGGCCCGTTGCCGCGAGCCCGACGCTCTTCTGCCAGGCCTTGACCGCCTTCTCCGTGTTCGGGTCGAAGTCGCCGGTCATCGTCATCTTTCCGTCGGCGTCGAATCCGGCGTTGAGAAGAAACTGTTGAAGGTGCGCAACGTCGTAGCCGCGCATGTACTTCTGACCCTTCACGACGACATCGGGCGTTCTCTGCAACTCTCGGTACATCGGCATGACACCCTCTGCAAGGAACACCGGCTTGTTGTCGATGCGCAGCAGTTCCTGGCCGGGCTCCACGACAGCGTCCTTGTCCGGTCGCTTCGTGATCGTGCCGGTGGCTGAGATCGGAAGATCGAACGTGTTGCCGTACGAGACGCCGGCGTTGAACTCTTTGCTCTGTGTCAGCGTGCGGCGCTCGACGTTCGCCGTAGCGATGTCCGACGTGACGAATTGCTCGTCGGTCTGGTCTGTCGGTTCGGCCGGTTCCTCGCTCGGTGACGCCATGATGCCGCCGCCAACAGCACCCGCCCCGAGCGCCGCTGCGACGGCGGTACTGGCAAACAGTCTGCGGCCCATGTCAGAGCTCCTCTGCGTTCTCGTCGAAGACCTCTTCGTACACCGAGTCGCACTTGTCCATCGTCTCGTTCAGCGCGTCGATGTCGAGGTCATCCTCGTCGAATTCGAGGACTTGGTTTTCGGTGCCGTCGGCTCCAGGGTCCGGGAAGTCGAAGCCGGCCTCGCGCATGCATCGGGCGAATGCGAGGTCCGCGTCGGCGAGTTCGGCTTCCTCTTCTGGACTCAGCTCGAAGTCTTGTGACACTGCGGCGATGATCGGGTCGCACTCTTCTTGCATGCGCTCGAACTGTGCATCGAGCTCAGCGGGGTCTCCTTCGAGGGCGCCGCCATCACCGCTGCTTTCGACGGCGACGTCAGTCGCCACTCCGTCTCCGCCTTCGTCGGCAAAGAGGCCGCCCAGGCCGATGTCGTCGAGACACTGTTCGTACTCGGCGATCGCCTTCTCGTAGTCGACTTCGCTGACCTCGCCATCGGATTCACCGCCGCCGTTGGAGGCGTTGGCATCGTCGGTATCAGACGACTCCGAGTCGCTGGCGACCTGGGCGATGGTGTCGAGCGAAGCGATGCCGTCACTGGAGTTGCTTGCGCCTCCGCTCCCGCAGGCACTCAGCAGCAGTGCCGCTGATGCACATGCGGAGATGATTGTTGTCCGGTACATGTTCTCCAACTTCCCGGCGGGTCTTCCGCCAAGACGATTCCCGAGGCCGAGTGCCCCGATGCTGGAATCCACTGTGAAGACTGCTCCTGAAACAGACCTGAGAGGTCGACGTACTTGGAGGCCCCGTAGGCTCGACCGGTGGGCCCGGGCGTCGGAACCCCAGCGTGTGGACCTGACGTGGCTCGTATCGAACCCACAGTCTTCGGCAACGAGGGCAGAGGAACGCGGCGGAGCGGAGAGCGTGGGCGAGGGTCGTAGTACCAACGTCCTGTTTCGTCCTGGCACCACGATTCTGGACGCTGTTCATGTGCAAGACATCTCAGCTTCAACATGCGGCCCGGACCGAACCGGTGGACTCGCAGGCCAGCTTCTCGAACTCGACTCGGTCGATCTCGATCAACTCGATCGCGCCCAGTTGCACGATCGGGTGGAGAGCAAGGTGATCTTGCGGACCGACGAACTCGCCGGGGCGATCGATGCGCTCGCCGACGACTACGTCGTGCTGGAGCATCTTGGTGATCGCGTACAGGGCTATTGCAACGCGTACTTCGATAGCCCGGAGTTGCGGAACTATCACGAGCACCACAACCAGCTTGGTCGTCGTCTCAAGCTGCGGTATCGGACCTACGAGAACTCTGACCTCACCTTCTTCGAGCTCAAGCGCAACGTCAACGGTCGAACGATCAAGGAACGACGTCGCTCCGAACGACCCGACGGTGAGCTGCGCGCCGATGATGCGACGTTCTTTGCAGAGCGGACCGGGTGGGACCCGGATGGAGTGCAGCCGTCGTTGGCCGTCGACTACCGACGAATCCTGCTCGTGAAACGGGACTTCTCCGAACGGGTGACGATCGACTTCGACGTCAGGTTCCGCAGCGACCGGGGTGCGACGTCACCCCGTGGTCTGGCGATCTGTGAGTTCAAGCAGCCGCGCCTCGACCGCCGCTCGCCAGCGATGGCGGCGATGAACCGGCGACCCCAGATGTTCTCGAAGTACTGCATGGGGCTGGCGTCGTGCGACCCGAGTCTGCGTAGAAACCGATTCAAGAAGGTTTTCCTGAGCCTGGACACGCTCGGCACCGCACCGGTCGCCTCCGACTGGCCACCACCCCCCGGGCCAGCGTCAACTGCGCCGGTGACGTCGAACGTGACGCCGGCGGCGACGTCATGAGCACCTTGGCCGTGATCGATGTCATCGACGCAGATCGGCTTGGCGAGTTCCTGGTCGGGATGGCGTTCAACGCGATCGCGATCTCCCTGCTTGGGGTACTCACCTATCGCCGCGCACGGTCTCGCTCGACCTACGTATTCACGCTGGTCGTGGTCAACATCGTCGTCTTCTTCGTGACCTATCTGATGGCGTCTGCCGCAGTGAGCGTGAACGTCGGTTTCGGCTTGTTCGCGCTGTTCGGCATCCTCCGATTCCGCACCGGGACCCTGCCCGTTCTGGAGATGACGTACCTGTTCGCCGGGATCGCACTGGCGTCGTTCAATGCGCTCGCGCTGACGTCGTTGACGCTGGTCGAGGCACTGATTGCCAACGTGGTGATCATCACGACCCTCGAGGCGCTCGGCGGGGTGTGGCTGTCACGACAGTCCGAGGTGCACTCCGTGGTCTATGAGCGGATCGAACTGGTCCAGCCGAATCGGCGTGACGAACTCGTCGCTGATCTTGAAGCACGGACCGGTCTCACGATCACTGGTCTCGTGATCGATCAGATCAACTTCCTAAACGACACCGCAAGGATTCTGATCCACGCAAGGCCAGCCGATCGCGAGGATCTCGTGTCGTATGCCCGTGACGAGGTGTACGAGGGCTGAGAGCCTGGTGGACTGCTCTGGCCCGAGGTACTACGACCTTGGTCGCATTGTGCTCCAACCTCTCAGAACGCAGAATGGGGAACGTGGAATCGCCAGCAAGCCAGTCGAGCCCGTGGGGTCGTCCGAGCTCTCAGGCGAGTCGCGACTGGGCGCGGCGAGGGCATGTCGACGCATCCGCGCTCAGCTCGGTGATCCAGACTCGCCCGACGGCCAGCGCAGCTGTCACCCACGCCGCACGCAGGGTGCCGAACTCGATTCGGCGGGCGACGGGAACGATCATCCTTGCGGTGATGGCCCTCGGCTCGGCGGGCTCAGCGTTCGCGCTGCACGATGCGCTCTTCCCTGCCACGGGAGATGCCACCACCCGGTCGGTGTGGCAGAACCCCGGAGAGCTGCCGACAGCGCCGGGCGCCCTGACTCCATCCCCGGATGCTTCGACGAGCAGCACGACTGTTCCGGCCCCGACTACGACAAGCGAGCCAACGACCACGACGTCCGACGACGCAACGACCACGACCGCATCGTCACCCAATCAACCCACACCCGACACGACGTCTCCGTCGGCAACGACGCCTTCGTCAGGCACCACTCCGTCGAACGGGACGACGTCGTCATCGGGCACGGTCGACGACGACGATGACGACGACGATGATGATGACGACGATGATGACTCCTCCGGATCCGGGAGCAGCGGCTCCGTCGCGACGTCACCACCTACAACCGACGACGACGATGACGATTCGTCAGGGTCGGGAAGCAGCGGCTCCGGGTCGGCGTCGACGTCACCGCCCACAACCGACGATGACGACGACGACGATTCGTCAGGTTCCGGGAACAGCGGGACAGGTTCGGGAAACAGTGGGTCCGACGACGATGACGACCCGGATGACGATGACGACCCGGATGACGATCCCGACGACGATGACTAGGTCATTGCTCGCTTCGATGAACAGCCAGCTCTGACACGGTCGACGATCGCGCCGATCAGTTGTCGTGGAGGTGTTTGGATGCCCACAACGCTGCTTGGGTCCGGTCGCTGACTCCGAGCGTGGAGAACACGCTGGTGAGATGTGCTTTGACCGTGCGTTCACTGATGCCGAGTTTGCGCGCGATCTGTTTGTTCGCCAGTCCTTGTCGAACCAGGTCGAGGACCTGGCGTTCGCGATCGGTGAGTGAGCCGGACTCCGTGGCGGTGCGGCGTGCTTCGAGCAGCGCGCGGGCCGCTTTGGGGTCGAGGGGAGCGTCGCCTGTGTGGACGCTGCGGATCGCCGTCGCGATCTCTTCGGGGTCGGAGTGCTTGAGGAGGTAGCCGTCAGCGCCGGCGGACAATGCGTCCATGATCCGGGTGCGGTCCGAGAACGACGTCAGGACGAGAACACGACTCGACGGATGCTCAGCTGAAATCCGGCGAGTCGCTTCAACGCCGTCGAGCTTGGGCATCGACAGATCCATCACGACCACATCGGGCGCAGTCTCGGCCGTCAACTCGATCGCCTCGAGTCCGTTCGCAGCGACCCCGACGAGTTCGATGTCACCCGTCGTCGCCAGGAACTGTTCCAGTCCGGACCGGACGACAGCGTGATCGTCGACGATGGCGACACGAATCATGATGCGATCTCCGCGCTGAACGGGACGGTGGCGGCGACTCGGGTCCCTGTGCTCGCATCCGAGAGGACGTCGAATGAGCCTCCGACGTCGGCGAGGAGTCCACCCAGCGAGCGCAGACCGACGTGGCCGTCGCGGGAGCGGTCAGCGACCTCATCCGCGGTGAAACCCTGCCCGTTGTCATCGATGATCACGTTGACTCCTTCATCTCCGGTCGTGATGTCCACGCGCACCGCGCTTGCAGCAGCATGGCTGACGATGTTGCGGATCGCTTCTTGGACGACCCGGTAGACCAGTCCACCGACTGTCGGGTGCGGATCGCCTCCGTCGAGTTCGATGGCGAGTTCGGTCGCGATCCCACGTGCTGGCAGTCCGCTCAAGAGGTCGCCGATGGCGGACTCCAAGCCTTCTTCGGCGAGGTTCGGTGGATAGATCTCGACGAGCAACGATCGCAGCGACTTGACACTGTTGCGAATCGCCGCAGCTGCATCATCGACCTGGCCTGACTCGATGGGAGACTGTCGGCCCAGCGCAGCGAGTCCGAGCGACACACCCGTCAGGTCCTGCACGACACCGTCATGAAGATCGCTCGCGATGCGGCGCCGCTCGGCGTCGGATGCGTCGAGTGCGCGGCGCAACAAGAGCTCGCGTTCCTTTTGCCCGGACCTGAGCTGGGTCGCCATTCTCCAGGCAAACGGCAGTTGGACGAGCTGCAGCGCGAGTAGTGCGCCAAGAGCGACGGGCGCGAACTGCCCCCACAGTCGTCGGCCGACATCGGTGACCCCGCTGTAGCGAAAGTAGGTCTCGAAGAGCAATGGTGTGCCCTCGACCGTTTCGATCGGGGCGTACACCTCAAGCAGTTTCGTCTCGACCTCGAACCGGTTCTCGGGGCCGTCGAGATCGGAGATCTCAGCATGGCTCTCACCGGTCGCGAACACCTCGCGTTTGTCGGCGGGCAGTTCGAACTGCTCGCCGATCAACCTTGGTTCGTCGGAGTACACGATCGTGCCGTTGGAATCCCAGATCTTGACGCGCACGAGCGAACCCCGCAGGACGAATTCGCGGACTGCATCGTCGACCGCATCGAGTGACTCGGCATCGAGCTCCATGACACCGTCGGTGAGGACCGGTGCCACGATGCCCTGAGCGCTCACCCACGCCACTCGCTCGGCGTCGTCGATCGCTTGCTCGGTACCGACGTTACGGCTCACCCACGCTGTCGCGAGCGAGACGACGACAAGCGCAACGAAACCCGTGAGAGCGAACCGAAGCATTACCGCTTTGACGGTGACGGGTTCGCGTGCGACCGGGTTCCGTCGCCGTCTCGTCATCTCCGCCACCGTACTTTCCGCAGCGTCGACGACGGGTCGACGAGCGGTGCAAGGCATCGACCCGTCCACATCAACTCAGCTTCACCGACACCACGAGTTGTCGCCACTGGACCTTGGTCGTAGTACCCCGCACCGCCAAGTGCCGTGGTCCTACGACCAACGTCCACTGGCCGAGCGCCCATCGAATCGAGGCACATGGACATCACGGAAACCCGTCCGGCCATCCTCAATCAAGGAGCTCACCGTGAAACAACCCATCTCCATCGCGATCGCCGCAGCGGCCACCGTCGTGATTTCTGTACCGGTCTTCGGACTGAACCGTACGGATACTTCGATCGACGACATCACTCCCGAGCCCAGCACGCCAACGTCACCCGTCTCGGCGCCGAGGACTTCTGATTTCGGCACCACCACACCGGACACCTCGGACGTCAGCACGAGCGCGCCCGACACCAGCGGGCCGAGCAGCTCGGTTCCGGACAGCTCGGTTCCGGACGACACCGTTCCGGGTGGCACTGCGTCGGAGAACACGGTTCCGGACGACACCGTTCCGGGTGGCACTGCGTCGGAGAACACGGTTCCGGACGACACCGTTCCGGGTGGCACTGCGTCGGAGAACACGGTTCCGGACGACAC
>CALIOL010000320.1 GCA_938044705.1 uncultured Ilumatobacter sp.
CGACGCGGCCACGCCGTGACGGCCGTTCACTGCGGTGATCGTGGGCCATGTAGGCCTCGGTCCCGATGATCGGCTTGATGCCTTGGCTGTTGCACTCCTTGTAGAAGTCCAACGTGCCGTACATGTTGCCGTGGTCGGTCATGCCGATCGCTGGCTGGCCGTCTTGCACTGCCTTGGCGACCATCTCGTCCAACCGAGCGGCGCCGTCGAGCATGGAGAACTCGGTGTGGACGTGGAGGTGCGTGAACGAGTCGGCCATGGGTCGGATCAACTTACAGTGATGTGATCCCGGAATCCAGAGCGCAGATCAGAGGTACGTGCCGGTTTGCGGCGGCGCCGCAGGACCGCCCTGTGGAGCTCCGGGCTGGCCCGCCGGTGCCTGCCCCGACGGGATCTGTTTCATCTGCTGAAGCTGCTGTTGGGCTGCGAACTGCTGGGCCATGAGACTGGCCTGGATACCGTGGAAGAGGCCTTCGAGCCAGCCGACGAGCTGGGCTTTGGCAACTCGCAGTTCTGCCTCGCTCGGGACCCCGTCTTCTTCGAACGGAAGCGACAACGTCCGCAGCTCTTCTTGCAGGTCCGGAGACAGTGCTTCGGACAGCTCGACGATCGAACGCTCGTAAACCTCGGCGAGACGCTCGCGTGATGCCTCGTCGAGGTCGGCGGCGCGCACCTCTTCGAGGAGCTGCTTGACCATCGAACCGATTCGCATGACTTTGCCTGGTTCGGTGACCGACGGCTGCTCCTGGTCCGGCTCCGCCACGGGTGTCTCGGCCCCGATCGGCGCGGCAGCTCCGGGTGTGACGAGCTCAGGGGTGTCAGCGGTGGCTTCATCGGGCGTGTTCGACATGCCCCGATTCTGGCGCGTCAATCGATCAATGCCCCAAGGAGCGGGACATTCACCTCCGCCGACGTCAACGAACCATGGCGACACACCAGCTCGAACGGACCGGAGTCTGCGTCTTCGTGAAAGCTCACCGGCTCGTGCGCACAGAGCGCGACATCGCCGAGACGACGTTGCACCGGCGGCGACACGGTGGTCCCGAACCACGCTTCGTCGAGCATCTGCTCTTTCGTTGCGATCCACGCGACATCGCCGTACGCGTCCTCGGTCGCTGCTGCAAGTGACGCCACATCGGCAGGACGACAGTGCCACCAACGGAACCGACCTTCGCCGGACTGCATCGTGACCCGTTCGAGCAACTCGTTTGCTGGGTGAACGATGCGATCGCCGACATCGACCTGGCCGTGGTCGGCCGTCACCAAGAGTGCAGTCCCGGCGGGAAGGGCTTCCATGAGATCGGCGACCAGCGCGTCCGAGAACCGGAGCTCAGCGTCGTAGAACGGACCGAAGCCACGCTCGTGGGCAATCTTGTCGATGCCGTTGTAGTAGCAGTACACGAAGCGTTCCCCGGCCTCGACCTGCGCTGCCGCTTCGACCGCGATGCTCGACGGCGCACGCCAGCCAACCGGGTCGCACCCGCGCAGATGCGCCTCGCTGAACGCCGAGTTCTGCAGCTCCCCCTGAGCGACCACGGGCACCCGCTGACCCAGGAACGGCTCAAAGCTCTGCACGTCACGCGGCGGATGCGAGCGGCGGACCTGCTGGTCCCCCACCGCCCAGCGAAGCACGTTGATCACGTCACCGCCGAGCGACATCCGGTACCCCACCAAGCCATGTTCCCCTGGCGTGAGACCGGTCGTGATCGAGCTCAGCGCCGTTGCGGTCGTGGTCGGCGCGACGGTGTGAATCGACTGCCCCTGCATCGACATCAGTGAGGGAGCGAGGTGCGAGTGGTCGTGAAGTTGGTCCCAGCCGAGACCGTCGAGAACGAGCAACACGACCGCGTCAGCGGCTCGCACCGCGTCGGGCATCCAGTCCGGAACGGTGTTCGCCCAACTCGACGGGCCGAGCAGTGCGGGGATGATTCCGCGGACGTTGGCGCCCGAATAGTCCGGGATGATCGGCTTGACGGTGGACGCACTCACTGCCAACAGTGTACGTAGCGCCTAGTCTGCGAGTCGTGCGCATCTCCACCCGCGGCGACTACGCCTGTCGTGCCCTCCTCTCTCTGGCACTTCGCAACGACAGCGACGACGCACCAAGCCCCACGTCAGTGCGCGACATTGCGGAGCGCACCGGGCTCCCGCAGCCCTATCTCGAACAGATCCTGCTTGCGCTCAAGGGCGCGGGTCTGGTCCGGTCGAAGCGCGGCGTGGGCGGCGGGTACATCCTCAATCGTCCCCCGAGCGAGATCCGGCTTTCCGAAATCGTGTCGGCCGTGGATGGTCCCATCACCCTGGGAGATTTCGGTCAGCCACACCAAGACGGGTCGTGTGACCACGAGGGCCAGTGCGTGCTGCTTGCCATCTGGGACCAAGCAGGGGCACACATGCGCCAGCATCTCGATGGCTACACCCTGGCTGGAATCGCGTCGATCAGTCGCGGCGAGTCACCGTGGCCGACCATCCCCGATCACACGCACTGACCACGTCAGAAGGTTGTCAGACCTTCGCGTCGTCGAGCCAGGCCTGCAGGTCGGCAGCCAATGGACTGTGGTGTGTCACACGCTGCCCAGAGCCAGGGTGAACGAACTGCAACTGGGCTGCGTGCAGAAACGGTCGAGCCAGGCCGAGGTTCGGACGGCGCTGACCGTACGTCGGGTCACCGAGCAGCGGGTGGTTGATCGAGGACAGGTGCACGCGGATCTGGTGTGTCCGCCCGGTCTCCAGTCGACACTCGAGGCGAGACACCGTGGCAGGCTCGGAGAACGTGCCGACGACTTGATAGTCGGTGCGCGATGGTCTGCCGTCGGCCACCACCGCCATTCGCAATGGATCGCCTTTGCTTCGTCCCAGTGGCGCGTCGATGATTCCGTGCGGAGCGTCGGGCACGCCCCACACCATCGCGTCGTACACCCGTGTTGCGCTGTGGTCGGCGAACTGCTCGATGAGGCGGTCAGCGGCCTCCTGAGTACGAGCAACCACCAGCAGGCCCGAACTGCCAGCGTCCAGGCGGTGCACGATGCCGGGCCGCATGCGGTCCCCGACGTCGACGATGTCGGGAAACTGCGCCAAGAGCCCGTTGGCCAGCGTTCCGGTCAGGTTTCCGGCGCCTGGGTGCACCACGAGCCCAGGAGGCTTGTCGACGACGATGACGTGTTCGTCCTCGTGAACCACGCCGAACTCGATGCCGTCTTCGGGTCCGGGAAGCTCGGTCACCGGGAACTTCGAAGGGTCGACGTCGACCATCTGACCTTCAGCCAAACGAATCTTCCCCGTAGGTGCGAGCTCGCCATCCACGCAGACCCCACCGGCGGCGATGGTCTTTGCTGCGTCGGATCGGCTGAGATCTCCGATCAGCGCAACGATGCGATCGAGGCGCTGCCCGTCGAGCGCGGCGGGAACCTCTTCGCTGATCACGCCTCGGCCTCGTCGGCCTCGTCGGGTTCGTCGGGTTCGTCGTCGCTCGTGTCGGCGATCTTCTGCTCGATCAGCGCCAATTCCTGCTTCGCACGCCGCGAGCCCAGGATCGCATTGAGGATCAATGCTCCCGCTCCGATGTTGATCGCCATGTCGGCGATGTTGAAGATCGGAAACCACTGAAGATCGATGAAGTCGACCACAGCGCCGCGGAGCCATGCCTCTTGTCGAAACGCGCGATCGATCAGGTTCCCGGCAGCGCCGCCGATCACGCACCCCAGACCGAAGGTGTTCAGCCCGCCCCCGGCGGTGCGCAGCGAGATCAACAACCAGACGATGACGACGGTCGCAACGATCGCAATGAGCGGCCCGAGCCCCTGAGCCTGGCTGAACGCCATGCCCTTGTTGAAGGCAAGATTGAAACGCAGCGACCCGATCAGGTCGATCGTTCGATTGTCACTGAGGCGGTTGAGCGCCCAGTGCTTGGAGAGTTGGTCTGCAACGACGACACCGGCAGCGAGCACCACCGGTGCCCGCCATGTGCGCGCTGGACTAACGGAGTCCGGCGCCACTGACCTTCTCGGCGGCCAACACCGTCGTCTCGGGCAGTGCCTCGAGACGCTCTCGTGGAATCGGTTGCCCTGACACCTCGGAATACCCGTAGGTGCCCTTTTCGATCCGAGCGAGCGCCAGGTCGATCTCTTCGACTGTCTGGCGGGCTTGGCTCGACAGCACGCGATCGAGGTCTCGCTGGACCACCATCGTGTCGCCCTCGCCGCCCTCGTCGTCGAATTGGACGTCACCCATCTCGCCGTCCTCGATCAAGCTCTCCGCTTCGTCTTCGAGGCGTGTGGCTCGCTTGATCTCTGACGCACGACGGGCCTGCAGCTCCTCGCGCTGTGCCTTCAGGAACTTCACGTCGAAGTCCTTCGTGTACGCGATGCCGTCCTTGGTCGTACCTCGGGGAGGGGGAATCTCGTGGACCTCGGGAACGTCGTTGGACAGGAGCGACGAGCGTGTGGGAGATGGCTTCTTTTTCACGGTCCTCTTTGCTGGTGATTTCTTCGATGGACTCTTCTTGGCCGCTGCAGTGCTCTTCGGCGCTGCCTTCTTCGCAACCGCCTTCTTCGCGACGGCCTTCTTCGGTGCCGCCTTCTTGGCTGCAGGCTTCTTCGCAGCTGCCTTCTTCGCAGCTGCCTTCTTCGGGGCTGCCTTCTTCGCAACCGCCTTCTTCGCCGCAGACTTCTTTGCCGCAGACTTCTTCGTTGCGGTCTTCTTCGCGCTCGCCTTCTTGCGGGCGGACTTCTTCGCTGCGGCCATGGGATGCTCCGTCTATTTCGGCGGTGTGAGCGCCGGACTCTACCGGTTTGCTCGCGTGACCGCGACGACCGGTTCGCTCTCGTCGTCCGTTGCGACCAGGATCTCGACGCTCTCGGCAAGCGTCTCGGCGGCAACCAGGTCTTGGTGATGCCCGAGCGCCTCCGCCACGAGCGGTGGAGCGGTGACCGACAGGTCGATGCGGTCCGAGACGTCCAAGCCAGCGTCACGACGGGCTTGTTGGATCTGCCGGATGAGGTCGCGAGCGCGGCCTTCCCGCTCGAGTTCGTCGGTCACCGCCGTGTCGAGCGCGACCACGCCCGCGTGTGCGCTCAGGCCCGTGCTGGCCTGATCATCGGATGCGACTTGCTCGAGGCTGTACTCGCCCGCTTCGAGCACCCACTCCCCAACCGTGACCACACGCCCATCGCCGTCACCATCGACGGACCAGTCGCCGGACTTGTGCGCCTTGATCACGTTCTGAACGTCCTTGCCCAGCCGCGGGCCGAGTTTGGCAGGTACGAGCTTCAGTTCTTCGGTAGCTACCGAACCCACATCGGTCGTCAGTTCGACGCTGCGCACATTGACTTCATCTGCGATCAACGCCGTGAAGTCACGCAACCGATCAGCCTCCGGCGACGCAACGGTCACCGACTGGAGCGGCAGCCGAACACGCCGCTTGTGCGCTTTTCGCACCGACAGCGTCGACGAACACACATCGCGAGCGAGATCCATCGAAGCAACGAGTTCCTCGTCCGCCGGCAACTCGTCGATTGTCGGCCAGTCACCCAGGTGAACACTCGCGGCATCGGCTCCGTGCAGCCCGCCGTGGATCTCCTCGGAGATGAATGGCAGCAGCGGCGACGTGAGTCGCGTCAAGACCGACAGCACGGTGTGCAACGTGTCGATCGCCTCCTGATCGCCCGCCCAGAAGCGACTGCGGCTCCTGCGGACGTACCAGTTGGTGAGTACGTCGAGGTACGAGCGCACGTGCTGGCATGCGCCGAACAGGTCGTAGGCGTCGAGCGACTCCGTCATGTCCGCCACGAGGTCACGCGTCTTGGCGAGCACGTACCGGTCGAGCACATTCGTCGAGTCCGTTCGTACCGCACCCTGGCGCTCCCCAGCGTTCGCGTAGAGCGCCAAGAAGTACCACGAGTTCCACAGCGGCAGCAGAATCTGACGCACGGTCTCGCGCATGCCCGCCTCGGTCACCATGCCATCGCCGCCGCGCAGGATCGCCGAGCTGAGCAGATGCCAACGCATCGCGTCGGCGCCATGAGCGTCGAACATCTCCTGGGGGTCCGGGTAGTTGTCCAACGACTTCGACATCTTGGCTCCGTCGTCGCCGAGCACGATGCCGTGGCTCACACAATTCGAGAACGCCGGCCGGTCGAACAGTGCCGTGGCGAGCACGTGCAGTGTGTAGAACCAGCCGCGAGTCTGGCCGATGTACTCGACGATGAAGTCGCCCGGGTAGTGGTTCTCGAACCAGTCCTGGTTCTCGAACGGGTAGTGAACCTGTGCGAACGGCATCGATCCGGACTCGAACCAGCAGTCGAGAACCTCGGGGACTCGCCGCATCATCGATTGACCCGACGGGTCATCCGGGTTCGGGCGAACAAGTTCGTCGATCTGTGGCCGGTGGAGGTCGGTGACCTCGACGCCGAAGTCCTCGTGGAGCTGCTCGAGCGACCCGTACACGTCGATCCGCGGGAAGTCGGGGTCGTCGGAACGCCAGACCGGGATCGGAGAACCCCAGAACCGATTCCGACTGATCGCCCAGTCGCGCGCATTCTCGATCCACTTGCCGAAGCTGCCGTCCTTGATGTGCGCTGGCTGCCACGTGATCTCCTGGTTCAGCTCGACCATCCGGTCGCGGAACTTGGTGACTTCGACGAACCACGATGAGATCGCCCGATAGACGAGCGGCTGGGCGCAACGCCAACAGTGCGGGTACGAGTGGTCGTAGGTCGCGTGGCGCACGACGACGCCGCCATCTGCAAGCGCACCGCGTGCTTTGAGGTCAGCGATGATTGCCTTGTTGGCGTCGAAGACGTGCGTGCCGACGTAGTCGGTGATCTCCGACGTGTAGCAGCCGTGCTCGTCCATCGGGCACAGCGTCGGGATGCCTGCCAGGTTCGAGACGATCTGGTCGTCTTCACCGAATCCGGGGGCCATGTGGACGATGCCGGTGCCGTCCTCGGTCGACACGAAATCGGCGCTGAGCACCTGCCACGCATGCTCGGTGCCGTGCAGCTCGGTATCGGTGAAGTACGGGAACAACGGCTCATAGCGGCGCCCGACCAGGTCGGCACCTTTGACGGTGTCGACGTGCGCAGCCTCACCGAACTCGGCCTCGTGATTGCCCACGAGCGCGTCAGCGATGATGTACCGCTGGCCATCCTGTTCGAGGACTGCGTAGTCGATGTCAGGGCCCACGGCGAGGGCGAGATTCGAAGGAAGCGTCCACGGGGTGGTCGTCCAGGCGACCATCTTCTCCCCCGTCTCGAGCGTGAACGCAACGGTGAGCGCCGGATCCTGTCGATCCTTGTAGGTGTCGTCCATCCGGGTCTCGGTGTTCGACAGCGGCGTCTCACAGCGCCAGCAGTAGGCGAGCACGCGGAAACCCTCATAGATGAGGCCCTTGTCGTGCAGCGTCTTGAATGCCCACATGACCGACTCCATGTACGAGAGGTCGAGGGTCTTGTAGTCGTTGTCGAAGTCGACCCAGCGGGCCTGACGACCGACATAGCTGCGCCACTGATCGGTGAACTGCAAGACGCTGGACCGACATGCCTCGTTGAACTTGTCGATACCGAACGCCGCGATCTCGGGATGACCGGAGATGCCGAGCTCCTGCTCGGCCTTGACTTCTGCCGGCAGCCCATGGCAGTCCCAGCCGAACCGGCGCTCCACACGCTTGCCGCGCATCGTCTGGTAGCGAGGAATCGCGTCCTTGACGAAGCCGGTCAGCAGGTGGCCGTAGTGAGGAAGACCGTTGGCGAACGGAGGGCCGTCGTAAAAGACGAACTCGTTGTCGCCGTTGGTCCCGGCGTCACGCTGGTCGATCGACGCCTGGAACGCTCCGGTGCGCTCCCAGCGCTCGAGAATCGTCTGCTCGAGCGAAGGAAAGTCGGGTTGCGGATCGACATCGGGGTATGACACGCCCGCGAGGCTATCGACGCGTCAGGCTCCGAAGATGTTCGGTTCTTGCCGATCCGGTGGCGCGACTTCGATTTCGTCGTCCTCCGTCTCGATGAGGACGATGTCGTCGTCATCCTCATCGTCTACTTCGAGACTCGGCGCCAACGACGGGAGTACCAGCGTGTCCAACGTCGGGTCGCTGATCGCGGACTCCGCACTGTCGTCCTCGACCTCTTCGCTCGCAGCAGACGTGAGGGGGCGACGAACTTCGCCGAGTCCACCCGGAACCCGCTCTGTCAAATCCATCAGGGACGTCGCTGCCTCGCGGAGCCTCGAACGTTCGTCGGCGAGATGACGCTCGAGATGATCGACGTCGGACTCCAGGAAGTCGCGTCGAGCAGTCAGCGAGTCGACTTCGGTCTTCACGGCCATGCGCTCAGCGTCGCCCTCGCGGCGAGCTTCTTCTCGCGCTTCGTCGAGCAGTCGCGCCGACATCTCACGTGTCGAATCGAGGGTCTTGGACGCTTCGTCTCCGGCGTCGCGAGCGATGCGCTCGGCTTCCGCCTTGGCCTCGGCGACGGTCATGTCAGCAGTGCGCTGAGCAAGCAACAACGTTCTCGAGATGGTCTCTGCTTCGTCGACTGATGGCTGCACATCGGCCGGGTCGCCAGCCGCGGTGGCGGGCTCTTGCGCTGCGGCCGGCTCGCTGGTTGCCGTCGGTGTGGTCGACGCTCCGTCCGACAGTTCTTGAAGCCGTGCCACTGCTGCGCGGGCACGCGCTTCCATCGCGGTCGACTGGTTCTGGGCACGCTCGAGTTCGGCTGCGACGTCGGTCAGGAACGATCTGACTTCGTCAGGATCGAGGCCGCGTTTGACGGTCTTGAACTCGGCAGTGCGTACCCGTTGCGGGCTGATTTCCATATGTAGCTCCGTGGTGCTCTTTCGCTTGTGCCCGCCCGGGTCGATGTCGTTCAGTCTTCGTATTCGTCGTAACGCTGGCGAGGTGCCGGCGGCTTGAGCAGATACACGCCTGTTGCGACCTTTTCCATCGTGCCGTCGAGCGCGTAACAGATGCCGCTACCGAAGTCGATGAGGCGTCGAGCCACATCGCGTTCGGTCCCTTCGAGATTCATGATGACCGGTGTTCCGCTCTTGAATGCATCGGCGACCTCTTGGGCTTGGTCGAAGCGGCGGGGTCTGACGGTATGCGGTTCCATGGCGCCTCCCGGGATGCTCCGGAGTTGAGGTTGCGGTGCTGGTTGTTCACTGACGTTGGGGCGGATCTGTACGCCCGAGTTGTCATTGGAGCCTCGAGGGCCCTGCTGGGCCTGCGCAGGCCGTCGCGAGGCTGCAGAGGCATCGAAGTCACGCGACGGAAAGCTCGGACGGGAGGCAACGGTGCGGACAGCAGGCTCGCCTTCCGGCTCCCAGCGCGGCTCGGGTTCTCTCGGCGCGCGCTGTTGCCGGGCAGGGGGTTCCTGTCCGTAGTCGTCTTCGTAGTCGTCGTAGGCATCGTCGGGACCAAGACCCAGGTAGTCCATGGTCTTCTTCCACATTGACATGTCGTCCTCCTGAGCGCCGGAGGTTAGCCGCGCTCACTCGGTTGGTGGTGGACGGGGGCACCAGGTCGAGGACCGAACAGCGCAGAACCGACGCGGATCGACGACGACCCACGAGCAACCGCGACCTCGAGGTCTCCGGTCATGCCCATCGAGCAGACCGTCAAACCGTGTTCGTCGAGTAACGCTCTGACCGTATCGAAGGCCGGAATCGCCGCTTCGGGTGGGCGTCCAGTCGGCCCGATACCCAAGAGCCCGGTCACGGTGAGTCCGAGATCTCGGCACGAGGTCATCAGCTGTTCGACGTCACTCGGCGCACATCCCGCCTTCTGGTCCTCTTCGGTGGCGTTGACCTGGATCAGCACGCTCGCTCCCGGATCTCGCTTGGCGATCTCCTTCGCGAGCGAAACGCGATCGACGGTGCACCATCGGTCCACGAGGCCGGCGAGCTGGCGCACCTTGTTCGACTGGAGGTGGCCGATGAAGTCGATTCGTGGACGAACATCGGCGTCGAACGCCTCGATCACCTCGCGCTTGGACAGCAGGTCCTGGGCGTAGTTCTCGCCGATGGCGGTACAGCCCGCTTCGACCGCTGCCACGACCACGGAGGGGTCAAAGGCTTTGGTCACCGCAACGATCTCGACATCGTGCACCCACGCCCGCGGTACGGCCTCGACGCGGCGGCGAATCTCGTTCAGGCGTTCCGCGATCATGAGATCACATCCCACCAGGCGACCACGGCATGGCGGGCCGGCTCGGCTCGGACCCGATGCGAGAACCATCGCTCATCGCATCCGGTGCACCGTCCGGTCACGTCGAGGGCGATTCCGCGTCGAGCGAGAAGGAGGGAAATGGTGGCGGGCACGTCGAGGGCAAGTCTGCCACCGGACGTACGCGCCTCGACAGCACCCTCGATGCGGTCCAGATCGTCGGATCCGAACTCGTAACAGCAGGGATGAATCACCGGCCCGAGCGCAGCGGCTACCACCGTCCCGCCTTCAAGCGTCGCTGCGCTCACCGCGGCGTCGACCACTCCTGCAGCCAGCCCGCACCAGCCAGCGTGCGCCGCCACGAGCGTGCCGTCATCGGCAGCGAGGACCAATGGTGCGCAGTCTGCGGCCCACACGGCGACAGGCGCTCCAGGCGCTCTCGTCACCACCACGTCCGCAGTGCCCAAGGTCGGTGCCCAGTGGTCGTGCTCATCCGCGTCGAGGACCTCGACGCCATGGACCTGGTCTGCCATCGACCAGGCCTGACACGTCGGGGTTGCGGCGCTCTGTCTGGCTGCGAGCGCGCGTGGCGACATGTTGAGGGGGTGAACATCGCCATCGCCGCGGTCGGTTGCCACGACGCGCAGGGCACGCCCGCCGATGTCAGCGTCGAAGAGCGGGTGCGGCACCCGCGCTACTCACTTGAGGAACGACGGGACGTCGAAGTCGTCGTCATCGTCAGCGAGCGGATCCTCGTCATCGACGTCGCCGAAGAGTTCGGTGATTCGCGTCGGCGATGTCCTCGGCTGCGTGTCAGAGGATCCCGAGAGCCCGCTGATCGGGTTCGAGACCGGGCCAGCGCCCGTTCCGTCGTTGCGGTCGAAACCGGCGGAAATCACCGTGACGCGCACTTCGTCGCCCATTTCGTCGTCGACGACCGTACCGAAGATGATCAAAGCGTCCTGATGGGCCACGCCATGGATGATCTCGGCAGCTGCGTTCATCTCGAACAAGCCCATGCTCGACGGGCCGGTGATGTTCAGGAGCACGCCGCGCGCACCATCGATCGCTGATTCGAGCAACGGGCTCGAGATGGCGGCCTTAGCCGCCGAGACCGCACGCTCGTCTCCGCTCGCCTGACCGATGCCCATGAGGGCCGTTCCGGCGTCCTTGAGGACCGCCTTGACGTCGGCGAAGTCGGTGTTGATCAAGCCCGGGGTGGTGATCAGGCCGGTGATACCGGAAACGCCCTGCAGGAGCACTTCGTCGGCCATCTTGAAGGCGTTGAGCACGCTGGTCTTGTCGTTCGCGACGGTGAGGAGTCGATCGTTCGGAATGACGATGAGGGTGTCGACCTTTTCCTTCAGCCGTTGCACGCCGTTGTCGGCCTGCACGCCACGACGGCGCCCTTCGAAGGAGAACGGCCGGGTGACGACGCCGATCGTCAAGGCACCGGCCTCTCGGGAGATCTCTGCGATGACAGGTGCCGCACCGGTGCCGGTTCCGCCGCCCTCGCCTGCGGTGATGAACACCATGTCGGCGCCGCGGACCATCTCCTCGATCTCGTCGCGATGCGATTCGGCGGCTTCGCGACCGACCTCCGGGTCGCTGCCTGCACCGAGGCCGCGTGTCAGGTCGCGCCCGATATCGAGCTTGACGTCGGCATCGCTCATCAGGAGGGCCTGGGCATCGGTGTTCACAGCAATGAACTCGACGCCCTTCAAGCCAGCGTCGATCATCCGGTTGACGGCGTTGACGCCGCCGCCACCGACGCCGATGACCTTGATGACAGCGAGATAGTTCTGCGGTGTGCCGACCATCAGTGGGTCCTCCAGACGATTGCGCCGCGCGAAACCGCGATCATTGAGACATCGTGTGTGTTCAAGCGTACGTTCATGGTGATCAGGGGCAGTCTGCCAGGTCCGACAGCGCCGCGGAGGGACGCTAGCCGAGTCGGCATTGACTTCATCGCACCCTTCGCAGGTTGATTGTCCACCTAGCGCTCGGTGGTCTCGGCCGTCGAGACGTCGATCACGGTCGTATCCGAGCCCAAAACGTCATCCAGGTGGCGCTCGAGACGCACCAGTCGCTCGATCTGATCATCATCGGTGATCGCTGAACCCAGGCGCACTTCGATGTTCTCGCCAGGTTCGTTGGACAACACGAAGCGAAGATCCGAGCCGTCGGGGGTCACCGACATCGAGACCAGGCGCGAGCGCACCGCTGGGGTGAGTTTGGTGACGATGGAGGTCGCCGAGGCGTACCCCTCGGATGCGAACTGCCCCGGTTCGAGATCGAGCGGATTCGTTCCAGAGATCAAGACGAAGGCGACCGGTTGCCCGCCGATCACATCGAGGACGCGGCCTTCTGCATCGAGGATCCGAAACTGTCCGTCGGTTCCCTGCACCGTTGCGACCGGGACGCGTTCGCGCAGCTCGACGGTCACCGAATTCGGAAAGTCCGTCCGAACGCGAGCGTCCTCGACATACGGGATCGACTCGAGGCGTTCTTCGGCATCGTCGGTGTTCACGAGCAGCACCGGCCGATCGACGAGATCGCTGATGACCTCCTCGACCGCAACGGGATCTGTCCGCTGCAGACCGCTCACGTCGACGTCGCTCACCGAGAACAATGAGGATCCGAGCGTCGCGAGAAATGCGACCACCACGACGAAGACGGCGACGACGATCGCCGTCCACTTCAGCCGGCGTCGCCCCTCTGCACGTCGCACACCGATTCGACGTTGACGCAATCGCGGCTCGATTCCGTGGCCGGTTGCATCCTTGGCTGCAATCGCGTCGCCGGTTCCGTCGTCGTCGATGAAGACCGTGCCCGAGTCATCCTGCGGATCGCCCTCGAGTTCCTGGTCCAGGTACACGGCGTCGGGGAGGTCGTCGTCGCCTCCGATCGCGATCGTGGTGCGCGACGTCGGCGCCGTTTCGTCGCTGTCGGTCCCGTCGTCACCGCTCGCGTCATGACCAGTCGAGTCATCATCTTTGACTGCGACGTCGGAGAACGCAGCCGACAGCTCGGCGACGATGTCCTTCGATTCATCCGGCTTGATGATCCGCACGTCCGAGAACGCAGCTTCGGGCGCGGGTGCGTCGTCCTGCTCCTTGCTTTTGCGACGCCACCGGCTCACGAGTCGAATCCGATCAAGCGAATCTCGCTGCGGAGCGCATATCCGGTTTCAGCTTCCACCCGCCGGGCGACCAGTCTCATCAGCTCGCGAACGTCGTCCGCGCTCCCATCCTCGTCAGCCTGGATGAAGTTCGCGTGCTTGTCGGACACGACCGCTGACCGGTGTCGGAATCCGCGCAGCCCGATCTCATCGACGAGCTGTCCTGCGCTCACCTCACCCGGAACCGGGTTGACGAACACAGAACCAGCGTTTTGGCCGCCTGGCTGGTTGGCCCGCCGCCACGCCACGATCTCACTCAGCGCGGCCTTCGCTTCCTCGGTAACTCCGTGGGCCAACTGCAGCCTCGCTGACACCACGACCTGATCCGGCCGCAGCTCGCTACCGCGGAAGCGCAGACCGAGGTCAGCAGCCGGAATCACTGCGTCGGTGCCGTCGGCAAGGTCGAAGATCCGTGCGTCGATCAGCGATTCGGACATGTCCGACCCGTGCCCGCCGGCGTTCATCCGCACGGCACCTCCGATCGAGCCGGGAACGCCGACTGCCCATTCGAACCCTGCGAGCCCCGCCGAGGCCAACTGGCGGGCGAGCACCGGGAGCAGTACCGCGCTTCCCGCTTCGACGACCGAGGATGATTCGTCGACAGCGACGTCGGTGGCCATGTCGAGCAGAGAGATCGCGATCCCCCGATATCCGGCGTCGGAGACCAACAGGTTCGATCCGCGTCCGACGACGAGGAGTGGGAGGCCACTCGCTTGTCTCGCAGCGGCGATCCGCTCGAGGTCCGCCACCGACCGGACCCGGACGAAGAGATCCGCTGATCCGCCGACTCGATACGTCGTCATCGGTCCGAGCGGAACATCCACTTCGGCCAACTCCCCGAGGGCAGCCATGGCCGCCGCCACGGCTTGTCGATGCGTGGCGTCAGCTGCGACGGCGGGCATCGAGCACCTCCGATGGGAACGACGCGATGTCACCGCAACCCATCGACACGACGATGTCGCCGTCGCGGGCTTCGCGAGCGACGAACTCCACGAGGTCCTGACGGTTCGGCAACCAGATGACCCGCTTCGACGGATCTGCCTCGGTCACGGCATTGACGATCAGCTTGCCGGTCACACCGGGGATCGGGGTGGTTCCGGACGCATAGATGTCGGTCAGAACCACGAGGTCGGCATCGGCGAACGAGCCGCCGTACTCCGCCCAGATCTCCGAGATCCGGTTGTATCGATTGGGCTGGAAGACCGCGACGACGCGCTTCCACTGATCACCGCTCTGGCGTGTTGCACCGAGCACTGCGGAGATCTCCGACGGGAGATGCGCATAGTCGTCGACGAACGTTGCGCCAGCGTCGACACCGCGGACCTCGAAGCGTCGAGCGACGCCACCGAACTTCGCCAAGGCGGCGCGGATGTCTGCGAACGGCACGCCGACCTCGAGCGCCATCGCGATCGCGCCGGTCGCGTTGATCACGTTGTAGATCCCACGCATCGGCAACTCGATCGTCCCGATCCGTTCCCCGTGACGTTGCACGCCGAACACGAACGCACCGTTGTCGGCACGCACGTCCACCGCCTGCACGTCGTTGCCGTCCTCGCGACCGAAGGTCACGGTGTCATGGCGAGCGGCAAGTTGCGAGGCGACCGTGTCATCACCGCAGACGACCTTGGGCCCCGGGATCTGAGCAAGGTAGGTGTCGAAACTCTCGACGATTGCGTCGAACGAGCCGTAGTGGTCGAGGTGGTCGACCTCGACGTTGGTGAGAATCGTGCCGTACAGCGGGAGTTCGAGATGGGTGCCGTCGCTCTCATCGGCTTCGACGACCAGCCATTCTCCGCCGGTCCACTGCGCACCGGTCCCGACGTCGGTGACGTCGCCGCCGACGACGAAGTTCGGACGCAAGCCTGCCTCTGCGAGCATCAGCATGAGCATCGAGGTCGACGTGGTCTTCCCGTGCGTACCGGCGACGGCAAGCGACTTCGCACGAGCACAGATCGATGCCAACATCCCGGCGCGCCGCAACACCGTGACCCCCGTGTTGCGGGCTTCGTCGAGCTCGATGTTGCGTTCTGGGATCGCACTGGAGGCGGTGACCGCGTCGACACCGTGCACGAGTGCTCGGTCGTGACCGATCGTGACCGTTGCATTCGCAGCCCGCACTCGCTCGAGCACGGGATGCTCACGCAGGTCGCTGCCTGAGACGTCGTGACCCATCTCTGCGAGCGCGATCGCGATCGCGCTCATACCTGGACCACCGACACCGACCACGTGGAGCCGATGTGGAATGGACAGGTCGAGTGGCGCGGTTGGGACGGCTCGTGAAGTCGTGGGGGAAGTCGAACTCATGTCGCTGCCGAGGTTAGAGCGACGCGCTCCACCAACTCGGCCAATGCGCCTGATCTGTGAACGTTGCCACGAGCGTGCGCTGCCTCGCTGAGCGCGTGACGGGCGTCGCCATCTTGACGCAAGCGATCGATTTCATCGCCCAGATGTCCGATGTCGGGCTCAGCGAGCAGCACGGCACCACCGACCTCGCTCAGCCAGCGCACGTTGTCGGTCTGGTGGTCTTCGGCCGCACCCGCCCACGGAACGAGGATCGCTGGAATCCCGGTCACAGCCACTTCGTGCACCGTGCTCGCTCCCCCACGACCGATGAGCAGATCGGCTGCGGCGTAGACCGCAGGCATGTCTGCTTCGTACCCGATCACCTGGTGGATCACCCCGTCAGCGACGGTTCCGAGGTCGTCGATGGAGTCGAGAAAGCGCTCACCCGCGACCTGCCGTACCGCAAGGGTCGGATCCATGCGGTGACGCGCCAGGTAGTCATCGATCTCGCTGTTCAACACGCCCGAGCCGAGCGAGCCGCCCATCACCGCCACGAGGAATCGGTCCGCCGGGACATCGAGACGCCGACGCGCCGCAGCACGATCGCGATCGCGGTCGAGGAGCAGGATCTCCTGACGGACGGGCGCCCCCGTCACGGTCGCATTGGGCAACGGGGAGTTCTCGAACGCAACTGCGCACGCTGCAGCGCGACGGGCAGCGAGCCGGCTCGCCCGGCCCGGGGTCCGGTCGTAGGACACGACGACGACGGGAATGTCGAGCTTTCGTGCAGCGAAGACGGCCGGCATCGACGCATACCCACCCACGCTCACGACGACTCGTGGTCGCAGCTCTTTCAGCAATGCGATGGCCGCCCGGCGCGCACGGAGCATCTTGGGGGCGAAGCCGAGGTTCCGCCGACTGAGCGACCGTTGGAATCCGACGACATCGAAGAAGGTGTGCGGGAACTCGGTCTCAGGAAGCAACCGCGTTTCGATTCCGCGGGTGCATCCGACGTAGTGGATCCCATCGGCGTCATGGCCCGAGGCAGCCAGCGCTCCCGCCACCGCAAGCGCCGGGAGCACGTGGCCAGCGGTACCGCCTCCCGTGACGACTGCGAAGGTGCTCACGTCCGAGCGGCCGTCCTTCCGACTCGACTCCCCGCCCGACGTGCCACGCTCAACAGCAGACCGACGGCGAGCATCGAAGCGAACAGCGAGGTTCCGCCTGCGGAGAAGAACGGCAGCGTCAATCCGGTGACGGGCATCAGGCCGGTCACGCCGCCGAGGTTGACGATCGCCTGCACGCCGAACCAGGAGGCGACGCCGCCAGCGACCAGCATGCCGAACCGATCCGGGGCAGCGAGTGCCGTCTGCACGCCGAACCACACCAACATGATGAATCCGCCGATCACGGCGCCCGCACCGAGCATCCCGAGTTCGTCGGCGATGATCGCGAAGATGAAGTCGCTGTGTGCGTAGGGCAGATAGCCGAGCTTCGTCTTCGAGCCGCCGATCCCCGATCCGCTGATTCCTCCGGAGGCCATGCTGACGTAGCCCTGGTAGGTCTGCCAGGCCAGGCGGTCCTTGTTCCCGGTCACGTCGAGGAACGCCGTGAAACGGTCGGTCCGTGCTTGGCTGGAGAGAACGAAGAAGAGGCCGGCGGCAGTCGCCACCGAGGCCATGAGCGACATGGGGGCGAACGGCACGCCAGCGATCCATGCGATCGCGAAGACGACGGCGCCGAAGACGATGGCGGACCCGAGGTCGGCCTGTGCCATGCACAGCCCAGCGCCGATTGCCCCGATCGCAGCGAGCGGATAGAGGGTGTTGCGGCGATGGTTGAGCTGCCCCGATCGGCGAGTCAGCAGGTCGGCGGTCACGATGATCGCCCCGAGCTTGAGGAACTCTGACGGTTGGACGCTGAAGCCACCGAAACGGATCCATGCGCGGGCGCCGTTCACGGTTCCGCCGATCACTGGGGCGAAGGGTCCGAGCATCGCTGCGAGGCCGACGAGGCCGATCGGAATGGAGAGCCGTTGCCAGGTCGTGTACGGGATCCGCGCCATGGCGGTGAGACCGATGATGCCCAAACCAGCCCACATCGCTTGACGAAGAAAGACGTTGTATGCCCAGTTGCCCTGGTTCGTCTCGGTCACTGCGGAGGCGGAGAGCACCATGACGAGACCGAGCATCACGAAGACGATGACGACGGCGATGATGCCGTACCAGATTCCCGGTGGCGGGCCGACGACCTTCGGTGCTGCCTCGACGCGCGAGCGTGCTGAAGATGCTCGGCGACGCGGCGCCGGGCGCTTCTTCGCCGCTCGCTTCGGCGTGTCGCCAGCGAGGCGCTCGAGCGCTGCTTGGCGTCGGTCCTGTACGGAGATCGTGGATGCCATCAGATGTCCTCTGCCTGGTATGCGAGGGCGAGTTCACGGAAGTGATCGCCTCTCGCTTCGAATGAGCTGTACTGATCGAGGCTGGCGCAGCCGGGCGAGAGCAGCAGCGTGTCCCCCTCGGTCGCGAGGGCTGCCGCCCGGGCGACTGCCTCCTTCAAGCACTCGGTCGTTTCGACGGTGCCTCCTGCGGCGCCGACCGCCGAGAACGCGGTTGCGACGGCATGACGGGTCTCGCCGATTGCGACGACCGCTTTGATGCGACCGGTGTCGGTTGCCATCTCCGCCAGGTCGACGAACTTGTCCTTCCCTCCGGCGATGAGGACGATGTCGTCGAACGCCCGGATCGCCACTGCGGCAGCGTGTGGGGTGGTCGCCTTGGAATCGTTGAACCAGTCGACCCCGCGCCAGGTGCCGATGTGTTCGAGCCGGTGAGGCGGCCCGACGAACGATGCAAGTGCTCGCTCGATGGCATCGCTGTCGGCGAGACCCGACTCGAGGACGAGCGCTGACGCGGCCAATGCGTTGGTGATGTCGTGTGGCAGCGCCCGACGCATCGACGACGTCGATGCGATCGGCCCATCGGGACCGGTCAGCACGTCGCCATCCACGTGATAGTCGCCGCCGTCGCCGAAGGTGCGTCGCCGACCCGGCGCGACGGCGTGGCGCTGCATGACCTCTGGGGCTCCGGTGAACGCGATCGCGGCGTCCTCTGGTTCCTGGTTGGCCCAGATCCGAGCCTTGGCATCGGCGTAGGACTGCATGGACACGTGCCAGTTCAGATGGTCAGGCGCGAGGTTCAGCCAGACGGCCGCGTCAGGACGAAACGACGGTGTCCACGCGAGACGGAAGCTCGTGCACTCGACGACGAAGGCATCGTGATCATCTTCGATTGCGTCAACGAGCGGCGTGTCGGTGTTGCCTGCATCCACGGTGGACAGCCCCGCGGCACGCAGCATCTCAACGGTCATCAACGTCGTCGTGGTCTTGCCATCGGTACCGGTGATCGCAAGCATCGGCCGTGGCCCGCCGACGCGCTGCCGTTCCCAGCGATACGCGAGTTCGATCTCCGAGACCACTTCGACCCCCGCCTCACGCGCCGCGCCGACCACTCGGTGCGTCTCGGGAATCCCTGGCGCCGGACTCACGAGGTCACACGCTGCGATGACCTCGCCCAGTTGCTCGGCGTCGGGAGCATCGAGCAGCTCGACGTTCAGCTCCGCAGCAGCGGCGAGACGGCTCTCGGTGATCACGTCGTCTGCAGCGACGACCTCGTAGCCGCGGCGTTGCAACGCTCGCACGGTGGAGACGCCCGTCACTGCCAGGCCGTAGACGAGCGCGCGCATCAGCCAGCCGACAGACTCGAGAAGTCGGCGATGAAGATGCCGAGGGCGAGACCGACCGAGATCGCGGCGATCAGCCAGAAGCGAATGATGACGGTGGTCTCGGGCCAGCCCAGCAGTTCGAAGTGGTGGTGGATCGGAGACATCCGGAACAACCGCTTCTTGCGACCCGACGCCTTGAACACGCCCATCTGAATCGCAACCGAGCCGGCCTCCATGACGTTGATCGCACACAGCAGCACGATCAGCAGGTGCGTGTTGAGCGTGAGTGACATGAAGGCCAACGCGGTGCCGATGGCCAGCGCACCGACGTCACCCATGAAGATCCGAGCCGGAGCGGCATTCCACCACAGGAACCCGAGGCAGCCACCTGCGAACGAGGCCGCGAACACCCCCATGTCGAGTGGGTTGACGACGGAGGTGTACAAGTCGTCGTTGCGGAACTTGAGGTAGGCAATGATCACGAACGCACCGAAGCCCATCAGCGCCGAACCTGCCGCGAGGCCGTCGAGACCGTCGGTGACGTTCACGGCGTTCGTCGTCGCCCAGATGATCGAGCCAGACCAGAGGATCCACACGATCGTCGGCACCTCGAAGCCCAAGTCGGCGCGGGTGACCGAGATCGTTTCTGAAATGCCCGTGCCGATCACCAGGAACCAGGCCATGCCGAAGCTGGCCGCCATCGTGATGTAGTTCTTCTGCTTCCAGAAGATGCCCCGGTTGTGGCTCTTGCGCACCTTGATGTAGTCGTCGAGGAAGCCCATTCCGGCCATGAACAGCACGCCGATCCAGACGATCAGGGACTGGGTCGCGAAGGGCAGGTCGGGGCGAACGTGAGCGAACAGCCAGCCGACAAACGCAGCGATGACGATTGCGAGCCCGCCCATCGTCGGCGTGCCCTGCTTTGCCATGTGGTGCTCGGGGCCCATGTCCTCTTTACCGAGAATCGGCTGGCCCTGGCCACGGGTCCGGAAGAAGACGATGAGGTAGCGGGTGCCGAACAGTGAGATCAGCGTCGACACTGCTGCGGCGATCAAGATGGAGATCACGAGATGCGTTCCTTCGGGCCGAGGCGTGCGAGTTCTTCACGGGTGACGTCCCGGTCGTCGAAGTCGACGGTCACGCTCCCGAGATCCTGGTAGTTCTCGTGCCCCTTCCCCGCGATGACGACGGTGTCACCGGACGAAGCTGTCAACAGGGCCTGGCGAATAGCAAGGCGGCGATCGGGCTCTACAGACACGCGCGAACGGTAGTTGGCAGCCACCCCCGCGATCACGTCATCGATGATCGCGCTCGGATCTTCGCCGCGCGGGTTGTCCGAGGTTGCCACCGCGTAGTCGGCGAGCCGACCTGCGAGCTCCCCCATCACCGGCCGTTTCTCCTTGTCGCGACGTCCCGCACAACCGAACACGACGATCACGCGACCCGATGTGATCGCACGCGCTGACTCGAGTACCCGCTCGAGGCCATCTGGCGTGTGGGCGTAGTCGACCACGACCGCAAAGTTGCGAGCACGGGTCTCGTCGGTCTGGATCAGCTCGAAGCGGCCCGGTACCGGAGCGAGCGATGCGAGCCCACGAATGGCGTCGTCGATGTCGATGTCGACGCTGATGTCGAGGTCGGCGAGGCACGAGATCAGTTCGAGCGCCATCTGGGAGTTCGCAACGTTGAAGTCGCCTCCGAGCGGCACCTCCACGGAACGCTCGTTCCATGTGTAGGAGTGGCTCGACGGGCCCACCACGGTGTCGCGCAGGTCTTCACCTCGGACACTGCGGACGACGAGATCAGCCGCGACACCGTCGGCGAGCAAACGGCCGTGGGTGTCGTCGACGTTCACGACTGCGTGCGACGCGAACGCTGGGGCGAAGAGCAGCGACTTGGCACGGAAGTACGCCTCGGGTGACCCGTGCAGGTCGAGGTGATCGTGACCGAAGTTCGTGAAGCCGACGACGTCGAAGCGAGTGCCGTCGACGCGGTGGAGTTCGAGGGCATGCGAGGACACCTCCATCACGACCGCCCGGCAGCCCTCCGCCACGAAGCCCGCCAGCATCTCGTGAAGCTCGGGTGCCTCCGGCGTCGTCCTCGGGCCGTGCAGGGTGCCGATGATCCCGGTCGAGACACCGGCGCCTTCCAGCGCAGCTGCGACGATCTGAGCCGTCGTCGTCTTGCCGTTTGTGCCGGTGATCCCCACCATGAGCAGTTCGTCGGCAGGATCGTTCCATGCCGCTGCCGAGGCAGGCCCCACCGAGCGGCGCGTGTCGGAGACGACGATCTGAGCGACGTCGCCGACGTTGTCGAGTCGATGGTCGACGAGCAATGCGACCGCCCCGGCCTCCACTGCGTCCGCAGCGTGGTCGTGCCCGTCGAAGGACGCGCCGCGCAGACATGCGAAGACGTTGCCGGGCCGAACGGCTCGCGAGTCGTGAGCGATGCCGGTCACGTTCGGGTCGATGTCACCGACGATTGCGGAGCTGGCGACGCCCACGCGTGCCGCCACCGTCGCAACGGTCGTGGCGGCCGCGCTCGGATCAGCCTTCGCAGCCGACACTGTTCTCGCCAGGTTGGATGCCGAGCTCGTGGATCAGCATCGGTGTCATTTCGGCAAAGAGCGGCGCTGAGGCGGTCCCGCCGAAACGGTCACGGGAGCGAGCTGGCGGTTCGTCGATGGCGACCAACACGGTGACTTGCGGATCGTCGGCTGGGAAGAAGCCGGCGAAGCTCGCGTAGTAGATCCGGTCGCCGTTCTCGTCGAAGTACGTGCCGTTGTCCGCTGCTTTGAAGGCCGTGCCGGTCTTGCCGGCGATCGGCAGCCCGTCGACAGCCGCTCGCCTGGCGGTGCCGTTCGGGTTGCACACCACTTCTTGCATCATCACCGCGGTCGCAGCCGCGGCCTCCGAGGACACCACACGGCGCGTTTCCGACGCGGGCATCTCCGTCATCGCACCATCGGGGCCGACGGTCGCTGACACGAGCCGCGGGGCGACGTACACGCCGTCGTTCGCGATCACGTTGACCGCAGCGACCATCTGGAGTGGAGTACTGGAAAGACCCTGCCCGTAGGAGACGGTCACGCGTTCGCTTCCCCAGAGCTCGTCGGCAGCCTTGAAGATGCCGGGCGACTCACCGGGGAAGTCGAGCGCCGTCCGCGCTCCGAGCCCGAAGTCGGTCATGTAGTCGTGATGGACGAAGCGGCCCATCTCCTCTTGGATCTTGATCGTCCCGATGTTCGACGACTCGACGAGAATGTCCTCGACGGTCATGATCTCGGTCGGGTGCTCGTGAGAGTCGCTGAGGAGGTCGTCGTAGTACTGATCGCGCCACGGAACCTCGAACGATGTCGTCGGAGAGATGACCCCTGCGTCGAGCGCTCCGGCCACGGTGATCACCTTGGCCACCGACCCCGGCTCGTAGCTGTCCAGTGCGACGAAGTTCGCGCTCGTCACCATCGGCTCGTCCGTTTCGGAGTCTCGCCGCACGGAAGCGTTCGCGTAGATCTCCCCGGTATCGGAGTCCAGCACGATGATGAATCCGCCGCGGGCGTCGATGTTCTCGACCTGCTCGATCAGAATTTGCTCGGTTGCCGCTTGGATCGACCGATCGATCGTCAGCACGAGATCGTCGCCCGCAACCGGAGTTTCCGTCAC
>CALIOL010000321.1 GCA_938044705.1 uncultured Ilumatobacter sp.
ACGACATCGGCCGGGACGTCGATGGTGATGTCGCGTTCGTAGGTCACGACCGTCTCTTCTACGAACGTCGGATAGCTGTCGTCGATGAGCGCGAAGTCACGAGTGACGTCGCTGTCGTTGAGCCACAACACGCTGATGACGGCGAACGGAACGAGGATGCCGAGGAAGATGAAGAAGAACTGGAAGCCCTGCACGAAGGTGATGCCGCGCATGCCGCCAGCGCTCAGGTTGGCGGCGACCAGGACGCCGACGGCAACGACGCCGACCCAATAGGGGGTGCCAACGAGTGCTCGGATGACGACGCCTGCCCCTTTGAGTTGGGCGAGGAGGAAGAACCAGCTCGCGACGATGACGAGGATCGCAACGATCGGGCGCAGCTTGGGCGCGTCGAGTCGGCCATCGACGAACTCGGGCACGGTGTACGAACCGAAGCGTCGGATCGGCGCTGCGATGAACAGTGAGAGCAGCAGGAATCCGATCGTCCATCCGACGAGCACCCACAAGATGTCGACGCCGAACACCACGATCAGCGCCGGGACGCCGAGGAAGCTCGCGGCGGACATCGCTTCGCCGCACACCGCAAATGCGTTCCACGCCGGGTGGACCGACCGCGACGCAACGAAGAAGTTCGCCGTCGTGCGCGCGTATCGCAGACCGGTCGTGCCGAGCACGAGCGTCAGCAGTGTGATCGAGCCGACGGCGATGATGGGGATCACGTGGACGAGCGATCTGGTCGTTTGGCATGTTGCTGATCCGACCAGTCGTTCTCGATCCGCAGCGCCGAGCGTTCATGGAAGAAGGCGAGGATGACGATGCTGAAGAGCGTCACGGGGCCGAGCACGAGCCAGGGGAGTGGGATGAATCCGAAGGGGCGAATTCGGCCGAGTGCCGGGATGAAGCTCAGTCCGATCGCGAACGTCACCAACGGCACGAGGATGATGGCGAGGTAGCGCAGCGACACGCGTCGTTGCCGTCGAACGAGTTCGAGCACGTCGTCGGTGTCGACGGTGTAGCCGCGTACGTGACCCCCGAAGGAGCGGGCCCGGTCCTGCTGGCGAGCTGCTGCAGTTCGCGGATGGAGCACGACGCGACGGCGCGCTGTTGTCGAGCGCGTGTCGTTCGGTATCTCCGTGTTGTCGTCGCGGTCCGTCGCGCCCTGCGTCATGCGGCCCCCTCTGCTGCTGACGTGCGTAGTTGTGTCGCAGCGTCCGGTGGTGCCCATCCGGCCGAATGCTGCGGTCTGGCTAGTGTCGCAGACGTGAAGGGGCTCAGAGTGCTCGTCGTCGACGACGAGAAACTGGCGCGCAACGACTTGGCATGGCTGCTCGGCCAGGTGGAGGGCGTCTGCGAGGTGCTGACGGCATGCAGCGGGTCCGACGCGTTGCGGACGTTGTCCGAACGCGAGGACATCGATGCGGTGTTTCTCGACATTCAGATGCCGGGACTGAACGGCGTCGAGTTGGTCAAGGTGCTGCGCAACTTCAAGCACGTTCCAGCGATCGCGTTCGTGACCGCATACGACGACTACGCGGTGGACGCGTTCGACCTGGACGTGTGCGACTACCTGAAGAAGCCGGTCGATCAAGATCGATTGGTGGACACGATTCGCCGGATGCGATTGCGCTCAGGTGTGGCGCCGCAGGAGCACGCCGTGTCGCCTGGAGCGCTTCCGAAGCTGGTCGGGAAAACCGGCAACAGCTCGTTCAGCGTCGATCGCGACGAGGTCGATGTCGTGGAAGCTGCAGGCGACTACGTGCGCTTGCACTTGTCGCCAGCTGCCGAACGGGGCCTGGGGACGGAGAGCAACGACTCGTATCTCGTGCGCGAGTCGATCTCGTCGCTCACCAGTGCGTGGTCCGGCAGCGGTTTCGTCCGCATACATCGCAGCTATCTGGTGCGGGGCAGCGCGATCAGCGAGGTTCGCACCATCGACGGTCGCCGCACGGTCGACATCGGTGGCCAGGAGTACCCCGTGAGCCGCCGCTACACGCGCCTGCTTCAGGACCACTTCGGTGGGCCGCTCTAGCGCTGCCCGACGCCGCCTTCAGCCAAGCGTCCTGCCACGCTGAGTGAACCCATGCGCGCGCCGAGGTCCGCTGAGCGGTCGAATTCTCCGCTGAGCGGTGGTTGTCGGGTGCTCGTGGTGCCGTCTACCGAATGAGCGGCGTGAGCGCTTGATTCGTCTGGCTGTGACGGTCTTCACTTGCGATGCGAACGCGTCGTGGGGGCGCGTCAGAGGGGGACAACACGTGAAGTTCAAGTCGTGGTGCACGAGGTGCGACCGGTGACCGAAGACGACGGTGCATCCGAGGCGCTCTTCGGGGTGGATGTCGACGTCGACGCCGCGCTCGAAGACATCGAATCAAACCCGGTCGAAGCGGTCCCGCTGGAACTGAGTGAGTCGACGTTCTTCCGCGGTGTCCATCCACTCGGATGGGTCGGTGCCATGGTGCTCGTCGCCGCGGTGATCTTCAGCACGGTGATCGAGACCAGCTACCAGATCGGGAACTTCAGCCCGCTGCTCTGGGCGCTGTTCGTCGGGCTCGTGGTGTTGTCGATCAAGCCGGTCGCGTTGCATGTGATCCGCGTTGCGATCGAGCGGGTCTCCTCGGTGACCAAGACCATTGCCTGGATCCTCGCGTGGGCGGTGTTCGCGTTCCAGCTGTTCAATGTCGTCACCCGCTACGGCAACGACTTGGTCGAGACCGACATCTTGTTCGGCGAAGTGGTGAGCCTCGCGGCGATCTCGTTCGGTCTGTTGTTCCTGCTCGGCATGAATTTTGGTGTGCGCGACGGCGTCAACCCGCGCATCGATTTCTGGTGGGCGAACTTCTCGGCGAAGACCAAGGCCTGGCTCGACTTCACGATCCATTCGCTGCTGCTGGTCCCCTTCGTCTGGATGGCGGTTCGCATCGCCCAGCCGTATGCCGCCACGTCGCTGGGCCGCAAGTTCAACGGTGAATGGCCCAGCGGGTTCCGAGTGTGGGAGACGTGGGAACAGTCGTCGGATGCCGGTCAGCTCCCGGTCGGCCCGATCAAGGCGATGATCCTCGTGGCGTTCGTCCTGTTCGGATTGCAGATCATTGCCGAACTCATCAAGACCGGCTTCGTCATGATGGGGAACGCCGAGTACGGCGAGCTCAAAGAGTCCGACGCACCGCAGCGGATCGAATAGGAGCGGCGTCGATGGTTGCTTTCCTTGGTCTCGAACTCGGCGTCTTCTTGTCGTTGTTCATGTTCGTCATCTTCATGGTGATGATTCTCAGCGGCTACAACGTCGCGTTCTCGTTCGC
>CALIOL010000322.1 GCA_938044705.1 uncultured Ilumatobacter sp.
CGCTCCCGGAGCACGGCGCCGTCGTGGGCTTCATCGACGATGTTCGCCTCCACAGCGGCTGCGGCATCGAAGCGATGCGCCGTCAAGATCGCCTTGCGAAGGGTCGGCTTGGGAAGCTTCGCTTCGAGGATCGCCTGCATACCCGGCGCCAGCGGCAGCTTCAAGAGCACCTCGTTCACGCACCAGTAGCCCCGGTCGGCCCGCATCAGCACATGGTCGTGAGCCAGCACGAACATCGCTCCACCTGCGAACGCATGGCCATTGACTGCGGCGATCGTCGGAATGGGCAGTGCGAGCACTCGCGCCCACAACCGCATCATCGACGCGATGAAGTCCGGAATCGTGTCCGGTGTTGCCTGGGCCTCAGGGCCGAACATCCAATCGAGGTCGATGCCGTTGGTGAAGAACTTGTCGTTCCCGGTGGTGACCATCGCGAGCGGGCCGCCTGCCGTGATCACCGCGTCGACGTCGTCGAGCATCGTGTTCATCGCGGCGATCGAGGTCGGGTTGAAGCGCTTCTCGCCGTCGCCCATGTCGAGCACCATGACATCGCCGGTGCGTTCAAGTGTCGGATTCATGGCGCCACGCTACGCGTGGAGCAGTCGGGTCAGGCTGCGAGGTCGTTGGCGAAGAGTCCGGCGAGGACGGGAACGAACTCGATGCTGTCCACGAACTCTGCGATGGTCTCGGCCAAGGATCGTCCGTCACTGATGGTGATGATCTCGTTGCCGCGACGCACCAGGGAACCGTCGAATGCCGCGAGCTTGGTGATCATGAAGTCGATATCGAGCCCGTAGAGCTTGCTGGTCGCACCACGATCGGACACGGTCCAGCCGACGCCCGCACTGGCGACCACCAGTTCGACGCGCCCGCGGTCCTGAGTGGGTTCGAACACGATGCAGATCTGATCGTTCAGACGTTGTGCGACCTTCACCGGACGCCCGTACCGGGCGGTGAGGGTTGATTCGAGCTGCCGTTCGCTTCGACTGTCCATCGCGTGTTCTCCGCTTCGTCTCGGTCCGGATGTGCTTCGTTGATCTTTGATCGGAACACAACACCGAGAACTTGGGTCAAGACCTCATCTGGACGACTTCAGGACGAAGCGGTCGACGTTGCGGTCATGCGCGGAGTGCGACGAGAAACTGCCCGCCACCGGCGTCGATGTCCGACTCGACGTCGAGACTCGGCTCCAGACGCGACACGCGATCGACGAGCCACTCGGCAGCAGCTTGTGCGTCGGCGCGCGTCGGACACCGAGCCATCACTTCGCGACCGCCCTTCTTGACCAGGCGCTCGACGCTGGGGATGATCGGCGACGGGTCGACGACGAACAGATGGTCCGCCCACGGGACGATGGCCTCGACCTTGCCCTTGCCGGTGTTGCACCCGCGATGAGCGAGACGCTCGGTGATGCCACCGTCACCCTTCTTCTTTCCTTTCGCCTTCGCACGGCGATCCGTCATCCGTTCGTCGACGCTCGGACCGCGATCGTCGTTGACCGACTGATCCGCGTCGACCGGTTCGTCACAGATCCAACACCGCCAACCGTCTCGCTCCCCGACTTCGCTCAGACGTGCCATGTCGGCACCGTACCGCCCGGCTCGGGGGGCGAGCTCAGCTCCAGAACGCGTCGAGACGATCGACGAAGCGATCGCCGTCGGCCAAGTGCGGATAGTGACCGTGATCGGGCCACACCTCGGTGACGGCGCCGGCGATGTGTGACTCGATCCATGCGCTGTAGCCCGGTCCCGGATCGATCCCGAACAGTGACAGGTACGGCACCTCCACGCCGGCGTATCCGGCGAGCGCAGCGTCGACGACCGAGGCGATCTCCTCGGCAGGCATCGACAGGATCATCTCCCACACACCGAGCACGACGTTCTGATCCGGTCGGCGACCCTCGTTGACGCGGGCCATCTCGGCGGGTGCGATGCGATCCCCGGCCATCTGCTCGAACAGCCCGCCGATCACGAGCGGGAACGCATCGGGATCTCGGAGCGCACCCTCGACGCTCATCAACTGTTCTTTGAACCCGTCCAGCTGCAGCGACTGGTCGACGTTGGCGACCGAGGACACCGGCAGCACCGCTCCCACGGCGGACACCACGGCGCCCCCGAGCGAATGCCCGACCAGGTGCGGGCGTTCGAGTCCGACCGCGGCGGCCACGGCGACCACGTCACCGGCCATTGCTTCCAGGTCGTACCGGTCGGCATCGCTCGAACGTCCATGACCGCGGAGGTCGAGCGCAATCACGCGACGGCGTGCGCTGAGCGGTGCGATGAGCGGATCCCACGTCGCAGCGCTCTCGGTGATGCCGTGAACGAGGATCACCGGGTCCGCGTCGTCGCTGCCATCTCTGGCCGGGTGATCGTCGAACTCGATGGTGGTGCCGTCTGTTGTCGTTGTTGCGCCCATCGGCTCAGTGTCGCACCCCGGCCGCGCCGAGCCATGATGATGCGGTGACCACATCGCCATCGACCGAACCGATTTCGCTGCTCGGTATCCCACTCGACGCCAACTCATCGTTCCTCGCTGGGTGTGCGCTCGGCCCCGACGCGATACGAGGAGCGCTGCACTCGACATCAGGCAACGACGCAAACGAGGCCTCGGTCCACGTGACGCCACTGCTCGACGACGTCGGTGACGTCGCACTGTCCAACGAACGTGGATCGCATCCGGATGCCGATGCGATCACCGAGGCCGTGCGCGCCCAGCTTGCGGCGCAGCGTCAGCTGATCTCCATCGGGGGTGACCATTCGGTCACCTATCCGATCCTGCGCGCGTTTCGCGAAGTCCACGATGACCTGACGGTGGTGCACATCGACGCTCACCCCGACATGTATGACGACCTGGACGGCAACCCGTTGAGTCACGCCTCGCCCTTCGCGCGAGCCCTCGAGGATGGATGTATGACCCGCCTCGTCCAACTCGGAATCCGCACGGCAACGCAACACTCCGTCGACCAGGCAGAGCGTTGGGGCGTCTCGATGATCACCCCGCGCCGGGTGAGCGATTTCGACCCCTCATCGCTGTCCGGGCCGATCTATTTCAGCCTCGACCTCGACGGACTCGACCCGTCGTGTGCTCCGGGCGTCAGCCACCACGAGCCCGGAGGCCTCACCGTCCGCGAAGTCCTCGACATCATCGATGCGCTGCCCGGGCCGATCGTCGGCGCGGACGTCGTCGAGCTGAACCCGACTCGCGACCTGGTCGACATGACCGCCATGGTCGGTGCCAAGTTCGTCAAAGAACTCGCGGGCGCGATGCTCGCACGCCGGTGAATCGAGGCGACGTGACCCGAGAACAGAACTGGGGCGGGAACGTCCACTACCTCGCCGACTCGGCACAGCGACCCACGTCGATGGATGAGCTGACTTCGCTCCTGACATCGAGCGACAGCGTTGCCGCGATCGCGAGTCGTCACTCGTTCAACCGGATCGGCGACGGGCGAGTTCTCCTCGACCTCGGCGAGCTCCCGCGAACGTTCTCCTTCGACGACGACGCGGGGACGGTGACCGTGCCTGCATGGGTGACCTACGCCGAACTCAGCTCGGAGCTGGCAGCGCGGGGGCGCGCGGTGCACAACCTCGCGTCACTCCCGCACATCTCCGTTGCGGGAGCGATCTCAACGGGGACGCACGGATCGGGTTCGCACCTGGGCAACCTCGCAACAGCGGTCGAACACGTCGAACTCGTGGGAGCCACCGGCGCAACGACCCAGCTGGCTCGGGGTGACGCCGGATTCTCCGGCGCCGTGGTCGCAATGGGCTCGCTGGGTCTGATGACGCGCGTGACCTTGCGGACCGAGCCCACCTACGACGTCGCCCAAACGGTGCACGACGGCCTCGACTGGGCCACGCTCATCGAGTCGTTCGAAGAGATCTGGACGTCGGCGACCAGTGTGAGTGTGTTCACACGCTGGGGCGATACCCCAGGTGAGCTCTGGCGAAAGCAACGCACCGACCAAGCATCAGACGATCTCGTCGCTGCGGTGGAGCGACTTCGGCCTGCCGATGACATGCGGCATCCGATCCCCGGGGCCGCGGCCGCTGCGTGCACCCGTCAGCTCGGCGAACCCGGCCCCTGGTGGAATCGGCTTCCGCACTTTCGGGCCGATGCCGAGCCAAGTGCGGGGGCAGAGATTCAGTCCGAGTGCTTCGTCGCGCGCAGCGATGCGCCGGCGGCAATCCAGGCACTTCGCTCGATCGGAGCCGAACTCGCCGACGTGCTCTTGGTCGGCGAGATCCGGACGGTGGCGGCCGACGACCTCTGGATGAGTCCATGCTTCGAACGCGACTCGGTTGCGTTCCACTTCACGTGGCGACTCGACCCGGACGCAGTGCAGCGCGCCGTGGATCGCGTCGCCGCGGTCCTCGCGCCGTTCGACCTTCGGTGCCATGCCGGCAAAGTCCTTCCGACGGGGTGGCGCTTCGACCTGCCTCGGCTCGCCGACTTCCTCGATCTCAAGGCCGAACTCGATCCCTCAGAACGCTTCACGACGGA
>CALIOL010000323.1 GCA_938044705.1 uncultured Ilumatobacter sp.
CCTCAACTACCGCAGCCGGAGCCGCATCGACGTCGTCGTGCTCCCGCTCGGTTCACTCATCCGTCAGCTGTTCCGGATCCCGGGTCTCGGGGGCTGGCTGTCGCAACGTCGCATCCTGACCCGACTCGGCTGGCAGGCCAACCGTCTGCAGCCCGACGAGATCATCGGGCCGCTTTCCCCGCTGCTTCGCGATGTCGAAGTGTGGCGGAACCCGAAGAGCCGCACGACCGGTTACAAAGCGGCGATCCGCGAGTTCGACGGCATCAACAAGCACCACTACTGGATCATCGCGACCGCCCGCTGAGCTCGGTGCGAGCCGACCCCGTCAGTGCGTCGAGTCGAGCTCAGCAACGTACTTGGCGAGCTTCTCCAGCGCAGGCTCCGCGTGGTCGAGCGCGCCGAGCATCACGGTGACCAGCGCGTCGCTCGGCGGCTCGGCTGAACTGAATCCATCGAGGCGGGCTCTCGCCAGCCATCCGGTGAGCTCGGGGTCGGCGTTCCAGTGCGCCGAGTTGAGCGAGTTGCCGTAGGCGGTGCGAATCCAGTCCGTCGCCGCATCTGGGTGTGGGACCACCCCACACAGGGTGTTGCGATGCGCGTCGTCGGAGTAGGCGGACTCGACATGGGCGATGAATGCTGCGCTGAACACCTGCTGGCAGTGTCGAACGGTCTGCAAGGTGAGCCGGTCCCCGGCAAACACGGGCACCGCGGCACGACGTTCGAGCCCGTCGGCTGTGCAATCCACGTGGAACGTGTTCGGCGTCGTCGAGACGTTGCCGTCGTCGAGGACGATCTGGTCGGCGGTGATCTCTCGAACCCGCCCGAGGCGCACGACGTCCTCGATGCGGCGGAGCTGTTCGAGCTCGTCCTGCGTGACCGTCGAGCAGCGGTACATCGTCGGGTCGACGTCTGCGTGCAAGCGCACGAGCAGCCCGGCTTCCTCGAGCAGTTCGAAGAGATGCGAGATCGAGGTGGACTCAGCGACGCATCGGTACTGGTCGATGAATGCCGCCGCTGTCTCTTCGAAGAAGTCACGGGGCTGGATGCGCGCCCGGTCGAGGAACCACGAGTCGCGAGGGGTGATCCATCGGATCGAGTCCGGAGCGACGCCGTTGCGCAGGAGGAACAGGCAGGCGTCGGCTCCGGTCTTGCCGGCACCGACCACCGTGTAGCCGTCCGCCGGGTGGGTCAGTGTGCCGAGGTCGTTGACCGGCCCGTGGCGAACACCTTCGGCAACCGTGTACTTCGGGGCGCGCTGCGATGGGACGCTCACGTTCATGTAGGTCGCATCGACGACCCGTCGGCGAGCGCTGAGTTGCTGTGGTGCGCCGTCGATGAGCGAAGTGGCGGCAACGCCGAGTCCATCGACCCCAGCGACGTCGACGTCGTGCATGGGCAGGTAGGTCAGCCGCCCGCTGGGAACGAACTGCTGGTGCATCACCTGGTCGTAGTACGCCACCACTTCGGCGCCGGATGCCAACTCGTACAGCCCGCTGTTCCAGCCGTCGGTGTCTTTGCGGTCGGATCCGAGCGGACGCGAGTTGACGCCGTAGAACGACGACGGTTGGTGGAGCCGCACGAATGGATACGCGTGGTTCCAGTGACCCCCGGGACGGTTGCCCCGGTCGACGATCGCGATCGTCGCATCGGTCTCGTTCAGGATGACGTCGGCGAACGCCATCCCCATCGCTCCGGCACCGACGATCACGTAGTCGGCTTCGATGGCTTCTCGAGCGTTCATGCAGCAACCGTATTGAAGGGTGTCGCTTCTCGTTCAGTCGTATGGGGACCGAGTCGCAGGGTCAGGCGGCGCGAGTTGCTTGCGTCGCCGACGAGGCAGGGCCCGTCGCGCTGTGCCGCTGAGCTTGCCGAGCGCCCAACGTCCGCCGTCGCGGGTCTTGTCTGCGAGCAGTCCCGTGCTGTCTCGGAAACTCGGGAGGGCGACGTTGAGAATCGGCGGCATCTTCAGTTGGCGTTGACGTGCGAACGTCGAAGTGGCGGAGTGGATCGTTTCGACGTGACGGATCAGGCGACGGCGTTGGAGCAACTCCAGCCCTTCGAGACCGGTTGGTTCCATGAGTCGCTCGATCAGGTCGGCGAGATCGTCGACGAGCGTCTGATCTTCGTTGCGGTGTAGATCAAGACTTGACTCCATGTCCGCGAGGACTGCATCGAGGTGGCCGGGTTCGGTGCGCGTGACCCGATCCAATCGGAGTCGCTGCCAACCAACGAGGTTGTACTCCGTGGTTGCGAGCAACCCGAGTGCGTCGGCGAGGTTTGCATCGACCAGGCGCTCGGCTGCATCGACGCGACTGCGAACCATGCGGCCCGGTTCGGTCATGCCCATTCGCGAACGGATGAAGAAGCGGGTGCGTTCCAAACTGCTGACGATGTGTGGATGCAGGTGAGCAACCGCCGACCAATCGGTCTGACCGAGTCCGCTTCCCGTCGTGTCCTCGATCATGGCCAAGCGTTCGCGGATCACCCGGTGGTGACCCAGTACCTCGCCCACCTGGCCCGAGCGCACCAGGTCGCGCAGCTCGTCGACTCGATTCTCGACGCGCTCGACGGCGTCGGTGAGGTTCTTGATCGAGGCGTGCAAGGCCAAGCCGACCGCAGCGGTTTGTAGCTGGATGATGTCGGTGCCGCCAGGCACCTGTTTCCAGTTCAACGACGCAGGGAGCTGACCGCCGTCGGCGACGATGCTGCGGAAGAAGCCGTCACTGGCTTCGATCAGCCGGTTCTCTCGAAGCAACTCCAGCGCCCGTTGGGAGAACTGGAAGACCCGTGGGTGCTGGTCTTCTCCGACGCCGGGGATCGCATCGATGCTCGACGCGATGGTGGATGCGTACTGGGTAGCTCGCGAGAAGTTGGGAGAACCGATGACACGCTGAGCTCGCTCGGCGAATCGTTCGACCGCATCGGGCGGGCCCTGCACTGCGACGACGCCGTCGGATCGAGTCGCGATCGTGATCGAATCGACCACTTCGTCGGTCGGCAACGCCAGAAACTCCGGAGCGTCGCCAGTCTCGGGCGAGGTCGGATCGGTGGACTCGGTCATCGGCCTCGACGGTATCTGCGCAAGCTCGTTCGGCCCGCCGAAAGCGGCCCGAGCGCTCCATGGCGCGATTCGCGTCGCGATCTGAGCCAAAGTGGTACGGGGCGAACGAGGGCGTCGCCCGACGAGGAGATCAACATGAACCAGCAGAACCGTTCGAGAATGGTGCGGCGTGCGGCCGGAATCGCAGTGCTTGCCGTCGTCGGTGCCGCCTGTGGAGGATCGTCCGATGGCGACGAGGCGGAGGTCAGCGTGCCCGTGACCGAAGCTACTGAAGCGCCGGTCACCGAAGCACCAGCGACCGTGGCGCCGGTGGTGACCGAACCTCCCGTTGTCGAAGAAACGATCGATGTCGCTGACATTCCGTCGGTGCCCTGCGCGGAGTACGTCACCGAGTCTGGTTACCCGCTCAAGCCGTGCGACAGCGGCGTGCTCGTCGAGACGCTGCAGCGCGACCTCGAGTCACTGTTCCCGGCGATCGCCATCGATGGTCTGTACGGCGGCCAGACGTTTGGCTTCATCGAGCAGATCCAGACCGCCAGTGGCGCTGAGGCGACGGGTCTCGTCAGCGAGGAATTGGCAGGCCAGATCGCGGCGGCTGAGTCGCTTGACGACCTCGGGGTCGGCGGAGATGCAACGGCTGACACCGTCGCCGAAGAGACTGCCGTCGAAGAGACCGAGGCCGAGGCCGAAACCGAGGTCGAGGGCGACGGGGACGACCAGACCACCGAGGAACTCTGCAACGAACTGATCGGGAACCCGGATGCCGAGGAGTTCACTGCGACGATGATCGAGACGTGCAGCGATCTCGGCATCGACCTCGTCGGCGAAGGCTGACCCCGGACGGCTTGACCCGACCGAGCGACCTCACTCGGTGACGAGGTCGACGTCGACCTGGGTGTCGACGTCAACCTCATCGATCTCGACGTGGAGATCGGTGTCGAGCCCTTCGAACGGGTCGACGGCATCGACCGCGACGTGATCGAACGCTGAGTCTTCTGAGCCCGGTGCGGATTCGGTTCCGAAACGTTCCGGGCCGTTGACGATGGGTGGCCCGCCGTCGATCGGGTTGCCTCTGCCGCCGTCGCCGAAGGTTGGAGCCGGTGCGGGCGCGTCGTCGGTTGGGTCGGTCAATCCACCGCCCGACACTTTGAGTTCGTCGACCTCACCGTTGGATTCGACGACGTCCAGGTCGGCGGGATCGGTGTCCCCGCCGTCGCGGCGTTGCTCGATGCCGTCGGCGATCGTTTCTGCTGTCTCGGCGCCGACTTCGGAGTCGAGGAAGGACTCGGTATCGAGGTCGCTCGGGTCGTCGTCGGGCGCGCCAGCCTGGCCGGATCGTGCGTCGATGGCGTCGACTTGGTCTTGTCGTTCTTGGTCACCGAACGTGGAGTCGTCGAAACGCGCCTGATCCTCGGGGTCGACGGGGTCGTCGCCGAGCGGGTTCGGGGTTCCTTCGGCAGTGTTGCCGCCCTCGGACTCGGTGGTTTCGCCTTCCTCCTCTTCTTCGTCGACTGCCTCGGTGGCGGCGGTGTCGTCATCTCCAGAACCGTCGTCGTCGTCATCATCATCGTCATCGTCATCAGAGGAGTCGTTGTCGCTCTCGTTGTCCTGCGTCGATCCTGACTCGGACTCTTGTTCCGCCTTGGCGTCCTCGTGCGACTTGCCCGTCGTCGTGACCGAGTCCACCGTTCCGTCTTGGTTTGGCTGGTCTCCATCTGCGGCCACGTACTCGTCGAGCTGGGCCTCCAGCGAAGCGATCAGGTCGGGTGTGGTGACTTCGTTTCCCTCCTCGTCGAACCATCGGCCGTCTGCGCTCCGGTGAAAGTCACTGGGCCCCTGAATGGTCAGCACGATGGGTACGGTCTCGCCTGCGCTCGACGCAGTGGTCGAACCGTCGTCGATCGGGTCGGTTGGCGGCTGGTCGCGGTCGGCGTCTGCGGCCGCATCGGGCGCGCTGGCGTCGCCGCCGGTGTCGACACTCGCGTCGTCGACAGCGTCTCCGAGCGCATCGGTGGCGGACTGCGCAGCGTCGGTGGACGACCGAGCCGCATCGGTCGCCTCGGACCCGATGCTCGACCCCGAAGCGTCTGCGTCGGCTGTTTCGCTCGCTTCGAGAGCGATGAGTTCGTCGAGCGACAGATCGGCGAGGTCCTCCCGCGCGTACCCGTGCTGGGTCGTCAACCGGCCGATGTGGGAGGCGCGAAGATGATCCACCACCGTCTCCAGGTCGTTCGGGTTGCCCTGTTGACCGAGGAGGATCTTCTGGCCCTCTTCTTCCAGCCGATCCTTCAGTTCCTCGTCGGTCAGTTCCGTGACGTCGTCGACGTCTTGGCGATGATCGACCAGCGGTTCGACACGCTCGCGCACATCGTGGTCGTGGGATGCGCGGATGTGGGCGCCTTTCGTCGCCAGGTCCGTGCCTGCGGTATCGACGCCTGAGGTGGAGGCCTCGTTCTCCTGAACGTTGTCCAGAAAGAGATCCTTCACCGAGACTTCGTCCGATGTCGGCGTATCGAGGCCCTTGGGCCGTTCGTCTCCCTCTCGATGCACTTCGGGGTTGCGTTCTTCGTACTTGTCGCGGAGTTCGTCCGGGTTGATGAATCCCGCGTCGGCTGCGGCGTGGACGACTTCGTCGTCGCTGAGCTCGTCGACATCGACCTGACCAACGCCGGGAGCCTTCTTCAACGCCTCTCGCAGCTCCTTGATGGCCTTCTCGTCGAGCTCTCGTACGGATTCTTCGGCAAGATCATGATGTTTCGACATGCTCGCCATCCAACGCTGCCGGGGGAATCAGCGCATCCGTGAGATCACTGATTCGAGGAGGAAAGCACCGCAAGGTCGACTCGCGAACGAATGCCGAGCTTGGTGTACACGTGTGAAAGGTGGCTTTCGACGGTCCGACGGGAGATGAA
>CALIOL010000324.1 GCA_938044705.1 uncultured Ilumatobacter sp.
CTCGACGATCTCGTCTTCCAACGGATTCCGAATCGGGATCAACGCGAGGCGATCGCACAGATGGTCTTGACCTTCCTGACGAATCTTCGCGGTGTTGGCCAAGCGGTGTTCGTGATCGACGGGGAACGTCTCACCGTTCCCACCGGCAACTTTCAATTCACCGATGAACCGGTCTCCCGCGACGACTACGAGAACATGCGCGCAGACGCCGATCCCACACCAGCGACACCGACCACGACGTCAACCACGACCACGACGACGACCACGGTGGCCCCGCCAGACGAGCCCGAACCGGCGGCGACGGACCCTGCCGAGGCTCCAACCACCGAAGCGTGAACGCTGAGCCCACCTGACATCTCGACACGCGGTGTCCGATTTGCGCCGGAACGACACCGTCTCTTTGGCCACGATGGTTCCATGACGACACACGCCTTCGCCCTGCGACCGATCTCCGACGACGACGCCGACGCACTCCGCCGCATCGGCGGCCCGATCTACACCGCCGACGAGTTCCCGGGCTTCCCGTGCCGTCAATGCCTGGAAGACGCCGCCATCGGCGAGGAGCTGTTCCTCGTGTCCCATGATCCCTTCGACCGTGACTCGGAGTACCGATCGTCCAGCCCGATCTTTCTCCACCGCCACGCGTGCCAGCCGCCCAGCGATCGCGATGCCCGACTCCCCGAGCAGCTGACCCGTCGGCAACTCTCGGTCCGAGCGTTCGATGGCGATGCGATGATGATCGACGCCGCCGTCATCGACGGCACCGAGCTCGAACACTCGATCGGCGCGTTCTTCGACGACCCAGAGACGAAGCTCCTCCACGTGCACAACGCATCTCGCGGATGTTGGGCCGTCACCGTCGAACGGAACGCCGCCGACTGACAGTGATCAGTATCCCAAGCGTTCGACCCGCTCGGGACGGCGTTGCCAATCCTTGTCGACCTTCACCCGCAGCTCGAGGAACACGCCGTCCGGCAACTGTTTGCGAGCCCGCTCCCCTGCTTGCTTCAAGATGTTCCCGCCCTTACCGATGACCATCCCTTTTTGGCTGTCTCGCTCGACGATGATGTCCACCCGGATGCGCGGCCACTCCCACTCCACCACCTGTGTGGCGATCGAATAGGGCAGCTCGTCCCGCGTGACCGCGAGCAGCTGTTCGCGGACCAGCTCGGCGACCCACCGCTCCTCGGGCTGATCGCTCACCTGATCGTCAGGGAAGTACTGCGGCCCGAGCGGCAACCCAGCCGTGAGATGGTCGACGAGCGTCGACAGTCCCTCCTTCGTCACCGCGGAAACGGGAAAGTACTCCTTGGCTCCCAACTCGCTTGCGGCCGTGAGCATCGCCAGCACCTGCTGCGGCTTGGCCCGATCGATCTTGTTCACCACGACGATGGTGTCGGCCAGGTCGAGCTTCGAGGCGACCCACCGGTCGCCCTTGCCGAACGGCTTGGTCGCATCGAGAACGAACACCACGACGTCGACGCCTTCCTCCTCATCATCTCGTGTCACGCTCTCCAGGGCGGTGGCATTGACTCGCTCACCGAGCGCAGTGACCGGCTTGTGGATACCCGGCGTGTCGACGAACACGATCTGGCTGTCATCGCGTGTGAACACGCCCATGATCCGGTGCCGCGTGGTCTGGGGCTTGTCGCTGATGATGCTGATCTTGCGGCCGCAGATGGCGTTGACGAGCGAGGACTTGCCCACGTTGGGGCGACCGACGAACGTGACGAACCCCGAACGAAATTCGTCGTCCACACTCGGTGGGGACTCGGGCGCCGACTCATCGGTCGGGTGCGTTTCGTCGGCCATTCGCTCAGTCTGGCAAGCTTCGCTCCATGACGCGCATGATCGACGGAATCGACGGAATGAAGGCCCTGGTCGGAGAGCACCTCGGGTACTCCCCCTACGTGGAAGTCACCCAGGAGCAGGTCAACACGTTCGCGGAGGCCACTGGCGACCACCAGTGGATCCACGTCGACGTCGAGAAGGCCAACGCCGGCCCGTTCGGTGGTCCGATCGCACACGGCTACCTGACCCTCTCACTCGGCCCGATGTTGTCGCCACAGATCTTCGGCGTGTCGGGAATTTCGATGGGCGTCAACTACGGCGCCGGCAAGGTGCGGTTCCCCTCTCCGGTGCCCGTTGGCTCCAACGTTCGCCTCGGCGCCACGCTGCAGTCCGTCGAAGACGTTTCCGGTGGTGCGCAGGTCACGATGCTGTTCGTGTTCGAGGTCGAAGGCGCAGAGAAGCCCTCGTGCGTTGCCGAGGTCATCTTCCGCTACTACGCCTGACGCGGCATCCAAGCCATGAGCGTCGACACGCCCGACTTGTCGCTTGCCGACGTCCACGAAGCCATCGGGGCAACACGGCCCGACCAAGAGTGTCTGGTCTTCCGCGATCGCCGGTTGACGTGGGCCGACGTCCAAGACCGGACTCGACGGCTGGCGAACCACCTCATCGCGCAAGGACACGGCTGCCACACCGAACGCAGCGAGCTCGACGGTCACGAATCCGGCCAGGATCATCTGGCGATCTACCTGCACAACGGCAACGAATACCTCGAAGTGATGCTCGGGGCCTTGAAGGCCCGCGTTGCGTCGCTGAACGTCAACTACCGCTACGTCGCCGAAGAGCTGCGGTACCTGCTTGCTGACTCGGGCGCGACTGCGGTCGTCGTTCACTCGGCGTTCGCTCCGACGCTGGCCGAGGTACTCGACGACGACACGACGATTCGGACCATCCTGCAGGTCCGCGACGAGTCCGGCAACGACCTGTTGCCCGGTGCTGTCTGGTACGAGGACGCTCTCGAGCAGGCATCGCCGGAACGCCCCGGCGTGATGTGGAGTCCGGACGACCTCTACATGCTCTACACCGGCGGTACCACCGGCATGCCCAAAGGTGTCATGTGGCGCAACGGCGACGCGATGCGCGCCTGCTTCGGCGGATCGCCCACCGCGACGACGGTCGACGAGTTCGTCGCCGAAGCGAACACCGGGCTCAGAGCACTGATCGGCCCGCCCTTCATGCATGGGGCCGGCCATTGGATCGCATTCCGCACATGGCTCGGGGGTGGCACGGTGTTCGTCCCCTCCGTGCCGGAGCGACTCGACCCCGACGACGTGTGGTCGATGATCGAACGCGAACGACTCGACTTCCTGCTCATCGTCGGCGATGCGTTCGCCCGTCCGTTGCTGGACGAACTCGACAGCACCTCGGAGCAGCGCGACCTGAGTTCGCTTGCGGTGATCCTGTCCGGTGGAGCGGCGTTGTCGGCGCCACTGAAGGAGGAGTTCCTCGCTCACATGCCGACCCTGATGGTCATCGACGGGCTCGGCTCTTCCGAGGCCGGCGGCCAGGTGTCCCACGTGTCGGCCGGAGGCACGGCCTCGACGGGCACGTTCGAGATGACCCCCGGCAACGTGGTCCTCTCCGCCGATCTCGACGCAGTGTTGGAGCCTGGGTCAGAAGAAGCCGGTTGGCTCGCCAAGACCGGGCGACTTGCACTTGGCTACCTCGGCGACCCCGACAAGACCGCACGCACGTACCCCGTGGTCGACGGAATTCGATACGCAGTCCCGGGAGACCGAGCGCGACTCCTCGACGACGGAGCGGGCGGTCTCGGCATCATCGAGCTGCACGGACGGGACTCTGTCACGATCAACTCCGGAGGCGAGAAGATCTTCGCTGAAGAAGTGGAAGCAGCACTGAAGGCGCACCCGTCGATCTACGACTGCGTTGTTGCGGGACGTCCGAGCGAGCGCTGGGGCAGCGAAGTCGTCGCCGTGGTTCGGCTTCGACCGGGCCACACCGCAACCGACGAGGAGTTGCTCGGCGAGGCGGAACGCCACATCGCACGGTACAAGCTTCCCAAAGCCATCATCTACGTCGATGAGGTCGTTCGCTCGCCGAGCGGCAAGGCCGACTACCGATGGGCGCGAAGCGTCGCAACTGGATGAGCCCTCGATGACGGTGCACCTCGACGCCGATCTCGTCGAGCCGCAGCTGTCCTGGGAACGCGTCATGGGCGCGCTGGTCGACGGGCATGCACTCGCACGGCCAGAACTCGATGACACGCTGCTCCGACGCGGAGCCGATTCGCTGCTCAGCCGGGCCGCCCTGATCGACGGCCTCGGCTCGCTCGTCAAGACCGCCACCGTCTTCCCCGGCAACGCCGATGTCGGTCTCCCCGCGGTCAACGGCACGGTGTCGCTGTTCTCCGACACAACGGGGCTGGTCGACGCCACGCTCGACTTTCAGCTCTTGACGAAGTGGAAGACCGCAGCAGACTCGGCACTGGCCGCGAGCCGGCTGGCGTCACCGGCGACCGCGCAGATCCTGATCATCGGATCCGGCACCGTCGCCGCCTCGATGGTCGACGCCTATGGAGCCGTGTTCCCGGAGGCAGCCTTCTCGATTTGGAGCCGGACGCGTGCACATGCCGTGCGACTCGCCGAGGCGACCGGGGCCCAGGCAGTCGACGACCTCGCTGGCGCAGTCCGCACCGCAGATGTGATCTGCACCGCCACCATGGCCACACAGCCCGTCCTTCACGGCCGATGGTTGCGCCCAGGCCAGCACATCGATCTGATCGGCGGCTACAGGGCCGACATGCGCGAGACCGATGACGACGCCGTCACCCGTGCGACGATTTTCGTCGACAGTACGACCAGCGCCTTGGACGTAGGCGACATCGTCGGGCCGATCGAGGGGCACCTGATCGCCGCCGATCGGCTCGTCGACTTCACCGGCCTCGCGGACGGATCGTTCTGTCGCAGCTACGACGACCAGATCACGATCTGCAAGAACGCCGGCGGCGCTCATCTCGACCTGATGGTCGCTCGGCACATGTACGACCTCGTGACCTCGGGAATGTGAATTCGACGCGTAGGTTCGAGACAGTGATCTATGGTCTGACCAGGACCTCAACGAAGACTAGAAAGGCGTGCCCACATGGGACTTCTCGACAAACTCAAGGGCGAACTCGTCGACATCATCGAGTGGATCGATGACTCCCGTTCGACGCTCGCATGGCGATTCCCTCGCTACCAGAACGAGATCAAGAACGGTGCCGAGCTCATCGTTCGCGAAGGCCAGAAGGCTGTCTTCGTCTATCGCGGCGCGCTCGCCGACCAGTTCGAACCAGGTCACTACGAGCTGAAATCTGAGAACCTCCCGATCCTGTCGACGCTGCAAGGCTGGAAGCACGGCTTCGACAGCCCGTTCCGCTCCGAGGTGTACTTCATCAACACCCGTCCGGTCACCGACCTGCGCTGGGGAACCCCGCAGCCGGTCACCGTTCGAGACCCTGACTTCAAGATGGTCCAGGTGCGCGCAAACGGCTTGTGTGTCGTGAAGATCGACGACGTCGAGATCTTCTTGAAGGAAGTGATCGGAACCGACTCCGCCGTGGAGGCCGACGAGATCGCTGAGCTGTTGCGTCGAGTGATCTCAATGGCGTTCTCCGACATGGTGACCCAGAGCGGTCTCGGCGCAATCGACCTGCAAGGGCAGCAGGTCTCGCTCTCGGGTCGTCTCGCAGAGTTCGTTCAGGAGCGTGTCGACGACGAGTTCGGTCTCGCCATTCCCGAGATGACCATGAACATCTCGCTGCCTGACGAGATCACCCAGGCCATGACACGCGGCGTCGCGAAGGGCGTCGAAGCGTCGGGCTTCGTCGAGAACGTCGATCTGAACAAGTACCAGCAGGCCCAGGCCGCCGATGCGATGCTCGCCGCCGCCGAGAACGAGGGTGGCAGCGTCATGGGCGACATGATGCAGATGGGCATGGGCGTCGCGATGGCTGGCCAGATGGCGAACCAGATGGGCGGCATGGGTGGCGCTGCGCCCGCCGCGCAGCCCGCAGTCGCGGTCAACCCGGGCGGAGCGCCACCGCCGCTCCCCGGCCAGAAGATGTTCCATGTCGATCACGGCGGCAACCCCGGCGGCCCGTACAACATGGGTCAGATGCAGCAGGGCATCCAGAGCGGACAGGTGACCGGCCAGACGCTCGTGTGGGCACAGGGCATGGCGGGATGGTCTCCAGCGCAGACGGTGCCGGAGCTTCAGGCGATGTTCGCCGCTCCCCCGCCGATGCCGCCGACCAGCGCAACGCCTCCGCCAGTCCCGCCGACTCCGGCACCCGACGCACCCGAGGGGTGATGCGATGAGCGACACTCCGCCGCCTCGGCCGCCTGGCCCTCCACCGGGACCGCCAGGACCGCCGCCACCTCCGAGCCAACCTCCTCCGCCGGCGCCATCGCCACCCGTGTCGGCTCAGCCTGCGCCGCCGCCGCTACCCGATCCGGGTCCGCAAGCGCCACCGCCGAGCGGCGGGTTCGACCCGCGCGACGCGCTCCGCAGAGGGTCCGAAGAACAGGCGGATCACTCATTGGCGATGCACCACTCCACCGAGCAGTCGCGGACGTATCCGTGCGAGGCATGCGGAGGCGAGCTCCACTTCGACATCGCGACCCAGCTCCTGAAGTGTCAGCACTGTGGGAACACCCACGAACTCGTCGAGGTGCAAGGCGAGGTCAGAGAGCGCGACTTACGCGAGGCACTGCGCCTGGTACGTGCCGGCAAGGTCGAACACACCGCCAACTTCCTGTCCGATGAAAAGGAAGTCGTCTGCCAGAACTGTGGCGGCCACACCACCTTCACCGGCAGTCTGACCGCCGACAAGTGTCCGTACTGCGCAACGCCGATTCAACGCGACGACGTTCACGCAGCACCCGAACGTCTGCCCGTCGATGCGGTGCTCCCCTTCTCTGTCGACCGTAAATCGGCCGAAGGGCTGATCGACAAGTGGATCAACGGTCGCTGGTTCGCTCCATCGGAGTTCAAGACCTACAACCGCACCGGTTCGTTCCAGAGCGTCTACATGGCGTACTTCACCTACGACGCAGACACGTCGACTCGGTACAGCGGCCAGCGCGGCACGACACGGACGCGCACGGTCGGCCACGGCGAGAACCGTCGCACCGAGACCTACACCACCTGGTCGAACGTCCGTGGTGCGGTGAACAACTCCTTCGACGACATCCCGATCCTCGCCAACGAAGGGTTCGAGAAGAAGCGAATCGACAAGCTCGAACCGTGGCCCACGCACACGGCGAAGCCGTACTCGGCCGAGTACGCCGCCGGGCACCTCGCTCGCACCTACGACCACGACGTCGAAGAATGCCTCGGTGAGGCGAGCTCGATCATGGAAGACGAGATTCGCTCGACGATCCGCCGCGACATCGGAGGCGACCAGCAGCGAATCTCCAACATGGACATCTCCTGGAAGGAGATGACCTACAAGCACATTCTGCTGCCGCTGTGGCTGCTCACGGTCATCTACGACCAGCGCCCGTTCCAGGTCTACATCAACGGTGTCACCGGCGAGGTCCACGGTTCACGTCCGTACAGCAAGGTCAAGATCATCGCTGCGGTCGCCGCCGTGCTCCTGTTGGTGATCATCATCGTCGTGGCGGTGCAGGCTGGCGGCGGAGGCTCAGGATGAACCTCGCGTTTCGCGTTGCCCCGACGAACCGGGGCCGGGGAGTGTCACGATGGGAGCGTTGATCGGTGGGCTCCTCATTCTCACGGTCGGCGCGGTGGTCGCGTTCGGCGTCATGCTCGCTGCCCGCTCCAAGCAGGAGTTTTCCGAGCAGAACCAGGTGGTGCCCGGCCGCAAGTCACCAGCGCCAGCGAGCTGGGCGGGGGCTCACTCCCGAGAAGCGAAGCTGCACCGACGCCTCGGTGACGCGGTGAAGGGAGCACGAGCGAACCCTCGCTTCGTCGAGCTCGGACTCGCTCCGCAGATGACCGCGATCGAAGCAGAGGCACTGGCGATCGACGAGCGGCTCGTGGCGGCAGCGGCGCTTCCTGCGGCCCACCGAGACGCAGCCATCGACCCACTCGAACAGCACGTCGTCGAACTCGAAGCCACGATCGCCGAGCTCGTCACGAGCGTCTCGGTTGCCGATTCGAAGGTCCAACTCGAAGCCGCGGTGTCCGCTGCGGACATCAAGTTGCAGGCGCTCGCCGAGGCTCGTGCCGAGGTGGAACAGATCGACCAGCGGGCCAGCGGCACGGTCGCTCCGACGGATTTGCCGCCGCCCGAACCAGGCACAGCGACCGGTTGACTCCCGGCGTGCAATTCAGCTCGTAGCCTCAAGGCGTGAGCGAACCATCGACGCGCCGTTGGGACACCGAGGAACTCCCTGAGGGAGAAGAAAAGGTCGCCGCGGTCAGAGACATGTTCGACGCGATCGCGCCGAAGTACGACCGCTTGAATCGCATCATCTCGTTCCGACTCGACGTTCGGTGGCGCAAGCGTGCGATCAGAGATCTCGCACTGCCGGCCGGGTCGACCGTCCTCGATCTCGCCAGTGGTACCGGCGACATGTGCATCGACCTCGAGAAGGCCGGTCTGCGACCCTTCTCGATGGATCTGAGCTACGGCATGCTCGCCGCTGATCGCTCGGGGGCACCGAGAGCCCAGACCGACATCTTGCGGCTTCCGGTTGGTGACGCCTCGGTCGACGGGGTCACCTGTGGGTTCGCGTTGCGCAATCTGCTCGACCTCGGCGACTTCTTCACCGAGCTGGCCCGAGTGGTACGTCCGGGTGGGCGCATCGCTCTCCTCGACGTCAGCACGCCACCGAACCGGGTGCTGCGCTTCGGCAACAACATCTACTTCGGCAAGATCGTTCCGAAGATCGGAGCTGCGCTCTCGGACGGCGCGGCGTACGCCTACCTTCCCAAGAGCGTTGCCTATCTGCCTGAACCCGATGAGATGCGTTCGATGCTCGGCAGCGCCGGCTTCGGTGACGCGTCCCACGTGCAGCTCTCCGGTGGCCTGACTCAGCTGATGGTCGCGACCCGCGACTGAATCGTCCGCGCATGCATGCCGTCACCCGTCCGCTGTCGGAGTTCGTCGACATCGCTCCCGACTTGAACGACATCGCCGCCGACGAGGGCGTGCTCTTCGTTCGCGGTGGAATCGGACTCGCCGGGCGAGGTGTCGCTGCGAGGGTCAATGACCACGATGCCGTGGCAGTGCTCGCTGACATCGAACACGACTCGACCGTCGAGCAGGCAGCGGTGCTCGCCGTCGGGGTCACACCGTTTCGTCCGGGTGCCACCGCCGAACTGGTCATCCCCGAGGTCTGCGTGGTCAAGCGAGCGGGCGCGGCATGGGTGACCGCGATCGACGGCGCCGACGTGAGCGCCGCGCTCGAGCCGCCGGAAGAGCCGACGCCCTCGGCCCCGCAGTGGAGGATCGAGCAGACCGTCGACGTCGATCACTACCTGACAGCCGTGGCAACCGCTCGTGATGCGGTTCGGCGCGGCGAGTTGACCAAGGCCGTGATCGCTCGACCGATCCAGGTCACAGCGGACGCTCCGATCAGCATTCACGCGATCCTTCGTCGCTTGAAGGCGACGTTCTCCTCGAGCTACAGGTTCTCGGTCGACGGCTTCATCGGGGCATCCCCCGAACTCCTCGTCGAAGTGGAGGGAGCAGTGGTGCGTTCCCACCCGCTCGCCGGAACCACCCCTCGCACCGGCGACGTCGACAACGACGCTCGACTCGCTGCGGAGTTGCAGGCGAGCGCCAAGAACCAGATCGAACACCGAGTCGTCATCGACGATGTGCACGATCGGCTGCTCCCGTTCGTGAGCTACCTCGATGAGGAACCGGAGCCCTCGATCGTGACGGTCGCGAACGTGCAGCACCTGGGCACACGCCTCGAAGGCATGCTGTCGCAGCCCGCACCTTCGGTGGTCGACCTCGTCCAGGTCCTGTGCCCGACTCCTGCACTGGGCGGGCACCCTCGCGACGCTGCGGTCGATCTCATCGAACGGGTCGAAGGGTTCGAACGAGGGCGGTACGGCGGCGCCGTGGGCTGGGTCGATGCGCGAGGCAACGGGACGTGGGCGGTCGCGATTCGCTGCGCCGAGTTCGCACAGGACCGCACATCAGCTCGACTGGTCGCTGGCGGCGGCATCGTCGCCGACAGCGAGCCGCTCGCCGAACTCGCGGAAACTCAGGCGAAGTTCCAGGCGATGTTGTCGGCGATCATCCGGCCGTAACCCAGCCGGGGGTTCCTGCGCTGAGCGCGGTCAGCTCGAAGCGAGCGCTGAAGCAACCGCAGCGTGGATCTCCTCGTGGACGTTCACGTTCTCGTTTCGACTGGATGGGACCCGGCACACCCAAGGTCCGGGGCGCACCAGTTGTTCGGTGAGCTCGCCGGAGGTCGTCGCGACGACACTCGCAATCCCGTGTGCCGCGGCGAGTGCGGTGACGTCGGTGCCGAGCGGTGTTCCGAACAGTTGCTCGAATCTCTCCGTTTCCAGCAGCGTCGATTGCGGGAGGAACGAGAAGATCCCTCCACCATCGTTGTCGACGACGACGATACGCAGGTCGACGTCGCGCCGAACCAAGCCCAACAGCGCGTTGGAGTCGTGCACGAACGCGAGATCCCCGATCAGCAGGAACGACGGTTCGTCGCGACTCCCCAATGCGCGCCCGAGTGCGGTGGAGATCACCCCGTCGATCCCGTTCGCGCCGCGGTTGCTGTGGACCAGCGGCGTCCGCCCGCCGTACCACTCGACGTCGCGAATCGGCATCGACGACGAGACCGTCATCAGCGCCGGCTTCGGAGCGTGGTCGACCAGTGTCCTTGCAACCGTGGGCTCCGTCATCGCTTCCGTGGACAACAGCGAGCTGCCGATCGCCTCGACCGCGATCGCGTCGACGCGTCGCCACTCGTCGCGCCAGTCCGACCCGTGGGATCCTGGTTCGACAGCAGCGAGCAGATCGCTCATCGAGCAGACCCCCACGACGGTGTGCGATGGATCGATGCGACCCGGCCCACCGACTTGGATCAGCGTGGTGTCGCTCCTGGCGGTCCATTGAGCGAGCACCTTCGACGTCGAGGGCCGCCCGATACGAACGATGACGTCGGGGAGATACTCGTCCGCGAACCCATCGACACGTAGCAGCGCGTCGATGGCACACACGTCGCTCACATGGCGCATGCCGGACTGTGGGTCAGCAATCACCGGCCACCCGGTCGCCGTCCGGAGTTCCACGACCGAGGCTGCGTCGACCCCACTCATTCCCCCGACGAGGATCACTCCCCGGCGGCAGCCGACACCGCTGGGAACGGGGTCCGTCGACTCATCCACGCGGACAGCGACGTCGACATGGATCGGGTCGGGAAGGCCAGCGGCAACCCCGACAAGCGGCTCCCGAAACGGCAGGTTCAGTTGCACGGGACCCGCCACCGCTTCGTTACGCGCAGTGGCGGCGAGCGACCGCCAATCGCCGGCGGTGCTCGCCTCGGGTACCCCTGGATCACAGAACCACCGCACGTGAGAGCCATAGAGCTCGATCTGGTCGATCGTCTGTGGGGCGCCGACGCCACGGAGCTCCTCGGGACGATCGGCGGTGAGCACGATCATCGGCACTTCCGAGAGCCCGGCCTCGGCAACGGCCGGCAGGAAGTTGGCCGTCGCTGTCCCGCTCGTGCACAGCAGGAGCGCCGGCACCCCTGGCTCACTCTCGCTCACTGGCAGGCCGAGGCCGAGCGCCACGAATGCCGCCACGCGCTCGTCATGAACGACGTGTACCTCCAGCTCCGATCGCTCGGCGAGTGCCAGGGCCATCGGCGTCGATCGAGAGCCCGGAGCGACGACGGCGTGGCGCACGCCCATCCGAACCCACTGGTCGACGAGCGTGGCGCAGAACGTGGCTTGTACATCAACCGGCCGAGCCTCATCGAGCGGATTGCCTTCAACGTCGTTGACCATCGCCTCCCGACGATACGGGGGTCGCGCTGCCTGCGCCTCTACGGTGGTGATGTGGATTCCGATACCGCCCTCGAAACAACACCTGGCTCGCGCCCGACGGTCACGATCGACATCTTCTCCGACGTCGTTTGTCCCTGGTGCTACATCGGCAAACGACGCTTCGAAGCAGGGATGGCCGCAGCCACTGCAGACGGGGATCTCGGCGTCGATTTCGACATCACGTTCAAGCCGTATCAGCTCGACCCGACCGCTGCTCCGGGTGTTGCCGGACCGGTCTTCGATGCCTACACGAAGAAGTTCGGTAGCGAGCAGAAAGCCACCGAGATCATCGCTCACGTGACCAACACCGCAGCAGCCGACGGACTCGAGTTCCAGATGGACAAGTCGCTTCGAGCCAACACGTTGCTCGCACATCGGCTGATCTGGTGGGCCGAGCAGCCCGACAACGATCTGTCGCAAGACGCCATGAAGGAGCGCCTCTTGCAGGCGTACTTCATGGACGGCGTCCACATCGGCAACGTCGAAGCCCTCGTTTCGTGTGCCGTCGACGTGGGCGCTGACCGAAGTGAAGCCCAGGCGTTTCTCGAGTCCGGGCAGGGCATGGCCGAGGTGCAGGCAGAGTTGGACCACGCCCGTGACAACGGGATCACCGCTGTGCCGACCTACGTCTTCAACGACGAATGGGCCGTGCCGGGAGCTCAAGACCCCGAGACCTTCGCGAAGGTGCTTCGCAAGATGGCAGAGAACGCGCGCTCCGCTGACACAGACACACCCGAATGACCGCAGCGTCGCAGCGCATCGTCTTCGCCCATGGCTTCACCCAGACCGGGCGGAGCTGGGATCACGTGATCACGTCGCTGCGACGGTCTCTCGGCGACTTCGACGCCATCGCACCCGATCTTCCAGGCCACGGCGATGCCGCGGCTGTACGTGCAGATCTGTGGGACTCAGCGACCGCTCTCGCATCGGTCGGCGGCACTGCTTCCTACGTCGGGTACTCGATGGGTGGCCGGGTCGCTCTGCACGCAGCGCTCCGGCACCCTGATGCGGTCGAACGTCTCGTACTGATCGGAGCCACCGCTGGCATCGAGGACGACGGCGAGCGGGCGGCACGCCGTGCGAGTGACAACGAGTTGGCGGACGACATCCTTCGCCGTGGCGTTCCCGCGTTCATCGACGAATGGCTCACCAAGCCGCTCTTCGCCGGGCTCGATGACGAAACTGCGCAACGCGACGACCGCCTTCGGAACACTCCGGCAGGTCTGGCGTCGAGCCTCCGACTGGCCGGCACCGGCACCCAGGGGCCCCTGTGGGACCGACTCGATGAGATTCGGTGTCCCGTGCTGGTGATCGTCGGAGAAGACGACACCAAGTTCACAGCGCTCGGCGAACGCCTCGTGAGCAGCCTGCCCCACGGTCAGCTCGTCGTCGTGCCCGACAGCGGGCACACCGTGCACCTCGAGCAGCCCGACGCCACCGTCGCAGCGCTTGTCGACTTCGTGGCGTGAGTCAGCCGATCGCGAGCCCGATGGTCGCTGCAAGGCCGAAGGCGAGTTGCAACTTGCCGGTGGCAGCGAGCACATCGATCAGACTCATTCCCTGAGCGCCGTTGAGCACGGCGCGAATCGGCATCACCGCAAGCGGAACCGAGGCCAGACCAATGAGTGCGAGGGACCGATCGAACGCGGCGATGACGAGCAGCACGAAGGCCAGAACGATGAGGAGGACGTAGAACCAACGGGTGCGCTTGTCACCCAACCGGACCGCCAGCGTCTTCTTGCCGACCTCCCGGTCGGTCGGGATGTCTCGCAAGTTGTTGATGACCAGCAGGGCGCACGCCAGCGAGCCCGCAGCACTGCCGATCAGGAGCGAGAGCGGCGTGATGGTCTCGACAGCGGCGTAGGTAGTGCCGACGGTGGCGACCAGCCCGAAGAACACGAAGACGAAGATCTCGCCGAGCCCGAGGTAGCCGTAGGGCTTGGGGCCGCCCGTGTAGAACCATCCCGCAGCGATCGCAGCGACGCCGACGACCAAGAGCCACAGCGATGTGGACACGGCGACGGCAAGGCCCGCGACCGCGGCGACCCCGAAGGCAGCGAACGCCGCCATCTTGACCTGCTTCGCCGGGGCGAGTCCGCTCGCCACCAGGCGCGCCGGTCCGACCCGGACGTCGTCGGTGCCGCGGATGCCGTCGCTGTAGTCGTTGGCGTAGTTCACACCGACCTGCAGCGCCAGGCTGACGATCAACGCCGCCACCACGCGCCACCACACGAGGCCGGGCACCGAAAACGTCTCGCCCTCGCCAACCATCGCCCAGAACCCGTCACCCGTCCACCAGCCCAGTCCGTGCGGCACATTGACCGCACAGGCGGCGCCGAGCGCGACGGGGACGACGGCAGCGGGCAACGTGCGGAGACGTGCTCCGATGATCCAACGGTTCATGACTGCGCCATGATGGGGCAGATGATGCCCTCGTGCCAACCAGGCAGCGCGCACTGATGCCTCGACTCGTGGCGATCGACCAGCCCGCCGGGCCTGGATTCCTCGAGCAGCTGCAACGGATCTGGGACGACGGCGACGCTGCATTCCCCGTCGACCAGCGTCTTCCCGCCGCAGCCAAGCAGGCCACGATGGCCGCGATGCGCGTCGGTGAGTACGTCGAGCCCGGCGATGCGCTCGTCGTCGCAACGAGTGGCTCCACCGGTGTTCCAAAGGGTGTGGTGCTCACGCACGACGCTGTCGCCGCCTCAGCGAGGTCGACCAGCGCCCGACTCGGCGTGGAAGCCGACGATCACTGGCTTGCGTGCCTTCCGCTGTCCCATGTCGGTGGCCTCTCGGTCGTCACCCGGGCGCTCCACTCGAACACCGAGCTCACGATTCACGATGGCTTCGATGCGGACGCAGCGATGGCATCCGATGCCACGCTGGTCTCACTCGTCTCCACGGCGCTCGCTCGAATCGACCCCGGTCGGTTTCGCCGGATTCTTCTGGGTGGAAGCCGCCCCCCGTCAGACCGGCCCACGAACAGCGTGGCGACCTACGGGATGACCGAGACCGGCAGCGGCGTCGTGTACGACGGGGTTCCGCTCGATGATGTCGAGATTCGGCTCGTTCCAACGGAGTCCGGCGTGGATGAGATCCACCTGCGTGGACCCATGCTCTTGCGTTCCTACCGCGACGGATCCGACCCGAAGGACACCGACGGGTGGTTGCCAACCGGCGACCTGGGTCGCTGGTTGGAAGACGGGCGACTACACGTGGAGGGTCGACGCGGCGACATGATCATCACCGGCGGCGAGAACGTGTGGCCCGAGGCAGTGGAGGCGATCCTCCGAACGCACCCCGGGGTCTCGGATGTGGCGGTCCGAGGGCGACTCGACACCGAGTGGGGCCAGATCGTCGAAGCGCTCATCCAGCCCGGCAGCGTTGCGCCGACACTCGACGAGCTTCGCAATCACGTCAAGTCTCAAGCACCTGCGTTCATGGCGCCCAAACAGCTCACGCTGGTCGAGAAGGTCCCGCGGACAGCGCTCGGCAAGCCGATGCGGCAGGCTCAGCCCTCGCCAGCGGACCCGGCGACTCCTGCGCCACCGTCGATGACGTAGGTCTCGCCGGTGATCCAGCTCGCAGCATCGCTGACGAGGAACGTGGCGAGGTTCGCGATGTCCTCGGGAACACCGAGACGCTTGGTCGGCAGCCGAGCAGCGAGCGTGTCGCCGAAGTTGTCGACCAGATGGGCCGCGAAGTCGGTCTTCACGAGGCCGGGAGCGATCCCGACGACGCGCGTCGGGCCGATCTCCGACGCCAGCTGACGCGTGGTGTGGATCAGCGCTGCTTTGGTCAGGTTGTAGACCCCGAGACCGAACTCGGCACGCAGACCGCCCACCGACGCCACGTTGAGGATCACTCCCGGCCGTTCCTTGAACGCGTGCTTCCAGGCCGCTTGGCTCCAGAAGATCGGTGCGTCGAGGTTGACCTGGAACGTCTTGTCGTAACGCGGCTTGTCGACCTCCATCGTCGCTCCGAAGTACGGATTCGTGGCCGCGTTGTTGACGAGGATGTCCAGCTGCCCAAAGCGCTCGAGCGTTGCCGCCACGGCTCGCTCGCCGGCATCGTCGTCGCCGGCATTCGCTGCGAACACCTCGACCTCGCCGTCGCCCGTGATCCCCGCTCGAATCTCGTCGGCCGCTGCTTCCAGGGCGTCGATCTTGCGGCTGTTCAGCATGACCTTTGCTCCAGCCTCGGCCATGGAGGCCGCCATGGCCTTGCCGATACCGCGTGAAGCACCGGTCACGAGCGCAACTTTTCCGTCGAGTGAGATCTGCATCTCGCTGACAGTACGCGTCAGGCGTGTGTTTGACGGAAACCGACCGGAGCGTCGCCACCCCAGTGGTGGTCACCGAGCAGCGCCAGTTCTCGTGCCCGCATCACCGAGGCGTCGTCTGCTTCGGCATGGTCGTGGCCCATCACGTGGAGCACGCCATGGACGACCAAGAGCGCGATCTCGTCGTTGAAGGTGCCGGCGTGCTCGGCGAACTGAGATGCGGCGACGTCGGGGCAGATGACGATGTCGCCGAGCATCGTCGGCACGCCGGGCATCGGATCATCGTCCATCGGAAACGAAAGCACGTCGGTTGGCCCGGTCTTGCCCATGTGCTCGACGTTGAGATCAGTGATCTCGGCCAGGTCGACGAAGGTCAACGTCAGTTCCCCGATGCCACCTTCGGTTTCGGCGGCCCGCCGCGCCAGCTTTCCCCACCGTTCCACGTCGACCGGCAGCGCCTGCTGGGCTTCTTCGGAGCGAACGTCGGCAACGACGACCGAGCAGTCGCTCACGAACGGGACGCTTCGGACTGCTCGTATGCCGCGACGATGTCCGCCACGATCTTGTGGCGGACGACATCGGAGCCGTGAAGACGGACGAATGCGAGGTCATCAATGCCATCCAGCGTCCGTTCTAGCCCCGAGAGGCCGCTCTTGCCGTTCGGGACATCGACCTGGGTCGCGTCGCCGGTGACCACGACGCGCGACCCGAATCCGATGCGCGTGAGGAACATCTTCATCTGCTCTGGCGTGGTGTTCTGCGCCTCGTCGAGGATGATGAAACTGTTGTTCAGCGTGCGGCCACGCATGAACGCAAGCGGCGCGATCTCGATGATCTGCTTCTCGGTCAGCCGGGTGACCGCCTCCAGGTCGAGCATGTCGTAGAGCGCGTCGTAGAGCGGGCGAAGATAGGGGTCGATCTTCGCCATCAGGTCGCCCGGAAGGAACCCGAGGCGCTCTCCGGCTTCGACCGCCGGTCGGGTGAGGATGATCCGTTGGACCTCCTTGGCCTGCAGCGCCCGCACGGCCATCGCCACGGCCAGCCAGGACTTGCCCGTACCGGCAGGGCCGATGCCGAACGTGATCACGTTGTTTGCGATCGCGTCCACGTAGCGCTTCTGGCCGCCGGTCTTGGGCTTGATCTGACGGCCCTTGGCGCCCTTCAAGATGTTGTGACCCAGGATCTCCGCCGGGTTCTCATTCGCTCGGACCATCGCGAAGATCCGTTCCAGCGAAGCGTCGTCGAGGGTTTGACCGGTCTGGAGCAACGTCACCAGGTTCTCGAACAGCCGCGAGGCCGTCGCCACGCCGCGGGTGTCCTCACCTTCGATGCGCACCTCGTTGCCACGCACCGTGATCAACAAACGCGGGAACTCCTTCTCGATCCGACGCAGGTACTGGTCCTGCTGACCGAGCAGGCCGGTCATCAGATGGGTTCCGGGGACGACGACGGTCGTCGTGGTGGCACTCGACATGGCGGCTCTGAGCGTAACGAAGCGAGGTGCCGGAAGTTGCGAAGAATTCCGTCACCGAGTTCCGCACAGACCGTTGCAGCGGCCGAGAATGACAAAGCCCCCGACCAGCACGCTGATCGGGGGCCCTGGAGGCGACGCCGGGAATCGAACCCGGGTACATGGAGTTGCAATCCATTGCCTCAACCACTCGGCCACGTCGCCAGGAAGGGTGATGCTACCGGGCGTCGTTCGTACTCCGGCCGGCCCGGTCGAACCAGCGGGCAAGCTCGCGAAGCCCATCGTCGATCGAGACCTCCGGCGACCAGCCGAGATCCTCTCGTGCCGGTCGAGGATCGAACCAATGAGCGGTTCCGAGCTGATCTGCCAAGAAACGCGTGAGCGGCGGCTCATCGTCTCGGCCGAGTCGCGGCCACACGCGGTCGATGATCGATCCAGCCCGCCGAGCGATCGACAGCGGCACGTCACGCGGCTCGAACGGTACGCCGGCGGCGGCGCAGATGCCCTCCACGAGTTCTCTGATCGGCCGTGGTTCGCCGTTGGCGACGACGTACGAACGTCCCGCACAGCGAGCTCCCGGTGCGACTGCATCGAGCGCTGCGACGAGCGCAGCGGTCGCATTGTCGATGTAGGTGGTGTCGACCAGCGCGACGCCTCCGCCGACCAGGGCGAGTCGACCTGCCGCAGCGCGTTCGGCGATTCGCCCCACCAGCTGGGTATCGCCGGGGCCCCACACGAGGTGCGGCCGAATGACGGTCACCGCCGTGGTCGAACTGTTCGCTGCGAGCGCCAGCCGCTCCGCTTGAGCTTTGGTCTCGGGGTACCACGCAGCACCGTGCGCGCCAATTGCTGGATCCGCTCCCCCGCCGATGATCGGCGTGCCATCGTGGGCAACCGACGGCGACGACACGTGCACCACCTTGCCGATGCCCTCGCTCGTTGCGGCATCCAGGACGTTGCGCGTGCCACCGACGTTTGTCGCGATGTAGTCGCGGCGATCTCCGACGACACCGACCTTCGCAGCGAGGTGCACCACGGCATCGCAACCCTTCGCCGCTGCGGATACCGCCGCGGCGTCGGCGATGTCGCCAAGGTGTTGGTCGACGACCCCGGACAACGCTTCGACGTCGCGGCGTTGAAACGTGACGACGTCGTCCCCTCGTTCGAGGAGTCGGGTGACGACCCCGACACCGATCAGGCTCGACGCACCGGTGACGAGCACGCGCATGACGACCTCAGCGCCGCCAGATCCGACGACGGCGGGCTATGCCAGCGCCAGACTCACCGGCAAGCAGCTTCTCAGCCCACTCGGCGACTTCGGCTCGATCGATCTTTGCGTTGTGCCTGATGTCGACGGGCATCGAGCGCATCGTCAGCACGGCAGCCACCGGCTCGTCGACCACCGAACGCACGGCATCGACAATCGCCGGTGACGCGAGCCCTGACGGCGTCGCCGATTCGAGCACGACGACCAGCTGCTGACAGCCCTGAGGGCCGACGCCGACTGCTGCAACGCGCCCGACTGTGGCGTCTCCGTTCGGCGACAGGGCGCGCTCCACCGCCCGTTCGACGGGCACCGGGGTCACCGGGCCTTCGGCAACGTGGACCACGTGCACGCTTCTCCCCTCGACCCACAGGCGACCCGAATCATCCAGTCGCCCGACGTCTCCGGTGCGGTGCCAGCCCGCCCCCGGGCGAGCGAGCCGCTGCGCCTGCCAACGACCGACGTACCCTTCGCTGACCCACGGGGCCCGCACGAGGATCTCGCCGGTCTGGCCAGCAGCGACAGCACCGGGCACGCCATCGATGGCATCGAATCCCAGTTGGCTGACTCGAACCTCCGCCCCAGCGACAGGCATGCCAACGCACACGCCGGGCACCGAGGGCCCAGCCTCGGCAGCTTCGATCCCGTTCAGGTCGATATCGGCGACTGGGAGGGCCTCGGTCATTCCGTACGGCGTGCGAATCGACGCGTGTGGCGCGAGCTCAGCGACCGACCGCAGGGTTTCAGCGGGAACGGGCGCTCCGGCGCTGAACACCAGCCGCAGCCCATCGAGTCCGACCCACGTCGCATCAGGTTGCTCTGCAGCGGTCGCGACGACGTTGGCCAACGCTGCCGGAGATCCAAATGCCATGGTCGCGTCCACGGCACAACAGGCCTCGTCGAGTGCTCCGGCCGTGAGCGCACCCGGTGTGGTGACATCGCAATCGGTCAGCGCGGTCGGAACACCGAGCGAGGGGCCGTACAGCGCGAACGGCGCAAACGCCGCAACGAGACGATCGGCGTCGGTGATGCCGTAGGTCGCAGCGAGCGCGTCGCGCTGAGATGCAAGCTGACCGTGCGTGTAACGAACACCCTTGGCCGGGCCCGTGGCGCCGGACGTGAACAGCACCGCTGCGTCGGCGGCATCGGCCGGTGACGCCGGCAGCTCGGGGTCATCGGCCTTCGACGCTGCCTCGCTCATCAGTTCTGCGACGTCGACGTGTGTCGCTCGTGGGGCCCATCGCAACGCCGCGCTTGCGGCACCCGCTGGTTTGGGACCGATCGTCCACGCTGGGCGCGCCGACCTGACTGCCTTTCCGAGGCCGCCGAGGCCGAGTCCACGGTCGGCGACCACGGTGACACCACCGGCCCGCCAGACTCCATACACCGCAACGAGCAGGTCGATACCCGGGGGCGTCAACATGGCGACGCGATCGCCTGTCGCAAGCCCTCGCTGAATCAACGACGAGGCAACTCCATCCACGCGTCGAGCGAAGCTCTGGAAGTCCAGCGTCGTACGGGTCGCGAGATCGGCGATGGCGATCCGCTCGACGTCGTCACGATGACGGTCGATTCCAGCGAAGACCGACGACGCCGGAGCGGCTGCAGCAGGGCGCGGCTCGACATCAGCTCCGAGCACCGACTGCAGCCACGTATCGACCGCGCGTGCGACGTCTGCTTCGGCCATCACGAGGTGATTCGCATCGGGGAACCGATGGAGCGTCGAGTTCGGGAATCGGCCGGCGAGATCAGCGGCGAAATCGTCGTCGAAGACGATGTCTCGAGCTCCCCAAGCGAGGAGCACGGGAGCCTCGATGCTCGGCAGCAGGCTCGCGACGCGGTCGAGTGGCGCCTCTGTCGGGTGCGGCGGCTCGGTCGATCGCAACGGAATGTCGCCCACGAAGTCGGCAACAGCTGCCCGATGCTCCGCACGACGGTACGGAGCACGGAAGGCAGCGCGGTCGATCTTGGTGATGCGCTTGCCCGACAACCTCACGGTGCCTTCGACGAACCCGTTGGTGCGGCGGCACACGAGGTCGCGAAGCGGCCCAGAGGCGGCGAGACGGATGATCCGAGGGGCGCCGCGTCCCTCGGGAACGCCGATCCCCGTGTTGCACAGCACCATGCCGGCAACCCGACTCACGTTGTCGACTGCCCACCCCATCGCGATGGCGCCGCCCCAATCATGAGCGGCCAGGAACAAGGGGCCGTCGGCCGAGATGTCGAGCGCAGCAACGACATCATCGATATCGGCAACGCGTGTTGCGTAACGACGCAGGGCCACGCGTTCGCTGTAGCCCATGCTCAACTGGTCGATCGCGATCACCCGATGTCGCCCGGCGAAGCGCTCCAAGAACGTCTTCCACGCATAGCCCCAGGTGGGATTCCCGTGGACACACAGAATGGTCGCCGGGGCCTCGGCTCCGGCCTGGCGTTCCACCGGACCCGTGTCGAGGACATGCCAGCGATACGTGCTGCCGTCGTGGCTTGCGACGTCGAGCAGACGCGACCACGACGGGTCGATCCCCCATCCTCGCCACGTCGCCCCGTCCGGTCGGTCGGGGGTCGTGCTCACCAGACGATTTCGGTGAAACTCGTGTTCAGACCCGACCCGATGCCCATGCAGAGCACTCGTTCTCCGGGTTTGATCTGATCCTGGTGCTCGGCGAGTGTGATCGGGATGGCGGCCGGGCCGACGTTTCCGTAGTTCGGGAACGTCCGCGGACACCGATCGGGGTCGATTCCGAGTCGCTCACACAGGAGTTCGGTGTGTCGCTGGCTCACCTGGTGAACGATGTAGTGATCCATCCCGACTTCCCAGTCGAAATCGTGGCCGCTGTTCTTCCACGCCGCTTCGGCCAGGTCGAGACCGGCGATCATCAGACCGTGTGAATCGGTGCGCATGCTGTCGAGATCACCGATGCACAGGTCGTTGTGCTGCGTTCCGCCGCGAGCGATTCCGCCGACGAGGCGGTGCGCGTCGGGGTGCTGGTCGAGGCGGCAGAGCACCGCAGCTGCAGCACCCGAACCGAGCGTCAGCGAGGCGAACTCTGCAAACACGTCGGCCGCGGTGGCGTCAGGCTGCTGCAACCGTCGGATCGTGGTCTGTTGCGTGTGGCGACTGCCTTCGCCGTCAACGACGAGGGCATAGTCGATCGACCCAGCGTCGATGGCAGCAGCAGCGATCTGCATGCCGTTGATGAAGCCCAGACAGGCGTTGCCCACGTCGAAGTTCAGACAACTCGTTGGCAGGTTCAACTCGTGGTGCACCACGCACGCGACCGACGGTTCGAGATGGTGTTTGCACACCGATGTGGAGATCAGCATGCCGACGCGCTCTGGGTCGATCGCTGATTCATCGAGGGCTTTGCGCCCGGCTCGAGCTGCAGCTTGCTCGAACGTCACGCCTTCCGGCCACCAGCGTCGCGCTTCGATGCCAGCAAGGTCGGCGAGGATCCGGCCGCTCAGTCCGTTTCGTTCGTACGTCTCGGAGAGCTGCTCATCGATCCATGCCGATGTGACGACTTCTGGTGCCTCGACGGCCGCGACGGTCAACACGCCCACATTGCGGTGGGTGAGTACCGAGTTTGCGGCCATGTTCGATCCTTTCACACGCCCGGAGGCGCCGTCTGTGGCGGAACTGGCGAGCCTAGGCCATGCCGCGGCCGATGGCTCACCTCTCCCCCGTGCAGAAATGATCCGACGCCTCGGACACGGACCATCTCAGGCTGGAAATGACGAAGGCCCCGACATGAAGTCGGGGCCTCCGTGGAGCGGATGACCGGGATCGAACCGGCGACCTTCACCTTGGCAAGGTGACGCTCTACCAACTGAGCCACATCCGCGAGGAGCACCGATGCTACCGCCCGATGCGCGGTGGACAACCCCACCGGCCGACAACCCAGAACTGGCTCAGTCGTTCTTCGGTCGGAGGTCGACGCGCAAGGTGAGCACACCATCGACCAGCTCGGCTTCGGCATCACCCACGATCGCGAAGTCCATGAAATCATTCTGCTGTTGCTCCATGAATGCCTTGCGGCCCTCACCCTCCACTGGTGGGAGTGGACGCTTCTTGACCGCCGCTGCGCGATCTCGGAAGCGTTGGATCATTGCGTCGGTGTCGAGTTCAGCCACGCACCAAAGCGTATCGAACGTCGGTCGGCCGACACCTGATCAGCGGGCGATCAGGCCGACGGCTCAGACGGCAGCGGCCGCGGCGCGAGCAACGGGTCGATGGAACGGACCATCGGAACCTCCTCGACTGGTTCCTCAGCGGTGGCAACGTCATCGACCTCGCGCTGTTCGGAATCCTCGCCAAGCCGCTTGGTCGCAGCAGTCTCGTCGGCGTCATCACCTTCGAGCAGCGCGCTGAAATCGTCGTCGATCTCTTCGGTGTCATCGACGCTGTCCACCTCGATGTCTGCGACCGCAGCTTCGACGTTCTCGTTGCGACGGTCCTCGTCGCCCTCGTTCCCGTCGCCAGGGTTCTCGTCGCCCTCGTCACCGTCGACTGGTTCGTCCGCGTCGAGCACGTCGTCGAGCAGGTCGTCTACGTCGGCTTCCTTCGTCGCAGCGTCGACCGATGTCTCGGATTGGGTGTCGGGCCCGCCGTCCGAGTCAGCGACCGCATCGACGGTCTCATCGGGGTCGACCTTCGGAGAAGAAGGTTCAGGGTCGGCACCGGAAAGATCATCGAACGACACCACGGGCGCGACGGTCGAAAATGACGAATCGACCGCTGGCTCCGATGCCTCACGGCGAAGCGGTGAGGCCCCCGCAGGCCGAGAGTCGTCGAGCGAGCGCCGTTGCGCCGCCGGATCGAGTTTTCGCCAACCGCGGGTCTGCATCACCTCGAGCGGAGCGAGCAGCTCCGGTTCAGGCTTCGTGCGACGGAACACCCAGATTGCCAGTGCGACGAGGCCCACACCGAGCAGCGCTAGGACGACGATTGCCGTGTACACCGTCCGTGTCGCTTCCGGGTCGCCAACACCGATCACACCCACGAGCGCGACCTGAGCCTGGTTCGGGAGAGCAAGAGTGTCGGGCAGCACTGAGACGAGAGTCTGCCAGCACATCCCGCCGATCGCATTGCACCCGGTGGCGCCGACATCCGAGCTGGACGTCATCGCTGATGGCTCGGGCACCACACCGCGGTCCGACCAGACACGTTCGATCGTCGGAGTTCCGCACCATCGCGGGGACACCTCCCGGGCGAGGCCCGGACATCGGGCGACAACGCTCCATGCGTCGAGCCCCCTGCTTCGAGCATTTCTGGAAGACGGGTGCGGCAGGCTCGAGCGATCCGCTCGCGATCCTCGGCGGTGAGTTGGTCGGCCCGGCGCGTCGGCGCAATCCCCGCCCAGAAGAGCACCTCGTCTGCGCAGAGGTTGCCGAGACCCGCGACGACGCTCTGGTCGAGCAACAGCGACTTGATGGCTGCTGTTCGACCGCTGAGCGCTACCTCGAGCGCCTCGGCAGAGAGCGTGAGGAGATCCGGACCCAGTTCGAGTGGCTCATCGAACGACAGTCGGCCGAGTCGCCTCGGATCGTTCATCCGAAGCGCTGGCACCTGGTCATTGCCGTGCGTCCCCGACGGGAGTGTCCAGAGCCTCAGCCGATCCCATTCCGGCCGATCCGCCCCTGACGCATATTCCAAGCGTTCGATCGGAGCGAGACCGTCGACCTCGATTCTCCCGGTCATTCCGAGATGCAGACCCACGGTGCCGACGTCGGAGATGAGTCGCACCACCTTGCCGACGCGGTCGACGCCGTCGAGGCGAGCCCCGCAGAGCATCTCCGCGAGGCCTTCCGGCGCAACTCGGTCGTCGCACCACACGCTCTCGACCCTGCGCCCCACGAGTCGTTGAGCCGCACGAGACCAGATTTCCGCTTCGAGACCTTCGGGCATCGCCGTCGACCAGGTTCAGGACGACTTCGAGACGTCGCCGAGGAATCGGTCGATCGGCGCGGCGATCTGATCACCGTTGATCAAGAACGCGTCGTGGCCATGCGGCGAATCGATCTCGTGATACTCGACGGGCACGCCGTTGGCGCCGACCGCTGCGTGAATCTGTTGCTGCTGGTACGCCGGGTACAGCATGTCACTCCAGATTCCGACCGCCATCGTGGGGACCTGGACGCGAGCCATCGCCCGTTCCAACGAGCCTCGTCCGCGTGCGACGTCGTGGAGGTCCATGGCCTTACCGATCGACAGATAGCTGTTGGCATCGAAGCGGCGGACGATCTTGTTGCCGTGGTGTTCGAGGTATCGCTCGACCTCGTATTGCTGCCACATTCCGAGGATGTCACCCGCCTCGGCTCGGCCGGAGAAGTCACGACCGAACCGGTCGGTGAACACGTTGTCGCTGCGGAAGGTCACCTGAGCGATCTGGCGGGCGATCGCGAGTCCGGTGGACGGACCGTCACCCTCGGGAGCGTCGTAGTAGTCCCCGCCTCGGAACTGCGGGTCGAGACGGATCGCCTGACGTCCGATCCCACCCCAGGCGATCTGTTGGGCTGTCGCTTGCATGCACGTTGCGATCGCGACGAGCGAGCGAACCCGACGTGGGTACATGACCGCCCACTCGAGCGCCTGCATCCCTCCCATCGATCCACCGATCACCGCCATCCACTGGTACACGTGCAGATGCTCGGCCAACTGTGCCTGAGCGCGCACCATGTCTCGGATGGTCACGACGGGGAATCGGGAGCCGTATGGGGTTCCGTCGTCGGGATGCAATGAGGCTGGGCCGGTGGAGCCTTGGCACCCGCCCAGGACGTTCGCACAGACGACGAAGTAGCGGTCGGTGTCGATCGGGAGGCCCGGACCGACCATCGCATTCCACCAACCAGCCTCGTCATGGCCTCTCCCGGCCGAGCCGGCGGCATGACTGTCGCCGGTCCACGCGTGACACAGCAACACCGCATTGGAACCATCAGCGTCGAGCGTCCCCCAGGTCTCGTAGGCAACGGTGACGTCGCTCAACGTGACACCGGAGTCGAGCGCAAACCGACGATCGGTGGCAAACGTGAAGAACCGACGCTGCCCGACCGGGTCACCTTCTCGCCAGGCGCCGGTCACGGGAAGAGGGTCGGGAGCCATGGCACGGAGACGGTCGCCGACCGCTCGATCGGCACCACCGGTGACCGTAGCAGCGTGGCTTCGGCCGACAGGATCGGAATTCGTCCGTCACATCCGAAGAACGGTGACAGGCTGTCGATGATCAGAAGGTCACACTGCCGACAACAGGTTGGGCGAGGGTCATCCGCTGATCGAATCCGGCTTCGTAGGGTAAGAACCCGTTGCGGTCGGGGTACATGAGCTGGACGAATCCGGAAGGCTCCCCCGAGTACCACGACATCGCCGTGCCGAACCAGTTCGGCCAGTCGTCAGGTCCGATCGGAGCGAACACGCACCGCAGGTCGTTGTCGAGCAGGCCGACCAGCTCGATCCCGAGTGGAATCTCGGTCCCGCCCCGACACGCATCCGCCACGAGCGTCACCAACCCGTTGGCCGCCACCGGGGTGAGTCCGAACACCGCGACATCGGGAAAGCCCACGGCGTCAGGCATCCCGATCGAGTAGGCGTACCCAGGTCGCGGTGGCACCGCGCTCGGGTCAGCGCCAACAGGTTCGAGCGCCCAGCCGTTGGTCTCGATCATCCACGAGATCTTCTCGGCATGCGGGATGTGGAAATCGGGGAGTTCCATGATTGCCGTCTCCTTCGTTGCGCGACAGTGGGTGGGCGGTCAGCCGACGGCGTCGAGAGCGTCCAGGTCGAGGCAGTGTTCGACATGGCGCGAGGCCATGGCGGCGAACATCGCCTCGCTTCGAGTGGTCGAGCCGACCACCTGACTTGCGATCACCGACATCAGCACACCGGCGAACGCCTCACGCCGGTACTGCAGCCACAGCCAATCTCGATCCACCTCGACGCCGTAGGTCGCCAACGCCTCGGCATACCGACCCACGAGTGACTCCTCATGTTCACGGCGTTCGGGCGGCAAGAGACCGGCCCCGCAGAAGTACGCGAGGTCGGCGACCGGCGCACCTTCGCCGGGCGTCTGCCAGTCGACCGCAGTGACAGGAGGCCCACCGGCTGGCGTTTCGAACAACAGATTGTCGAGCCGGTAGTCGCCGTGCACGACAGCGGTCGGACCAGACCGACCATCGAGCCAAGCACTAACACGAGGGCCGAACTCGTCGAGCAACGAAACTCCTCCCGCCGGGAGGTACTGCTCGTACGTCGCGAGGAACCCTGGGAAGAACATCGACCACAGACCAACCAACTGTTCGACGTCTTCAGGACCGGACCGCCGTGACAGGAACTCGTGGTCGCTGAGCGTGGCGTCGTCCCACCGAGGTCCGTGCAACCGAGCGAGCTCGATCACCGCGGTCTGGGCCTGTTCGACACCGCACCCACTGACCTGGTCCCCCTGCTCCGCTGGCGCCATGTCTTCGAGCACCAGCACGAAGTCTCCAGATTCCGAGTCCCAACTGCCGTGATGGCAGACCGGCACTCGGATGTCGACGGTGCTCGCGATGTGCTCGTAGAACTTCACTTCGCGCTCGTAGTTGCGCAGGGCGATGCCGGTCGAACGGCTGGTCTCGTCGAGCGACGGCAACTTGATCACGAGCGACTCAGGACGGCTCGAAGGGTCGGCACCCTCGGCGTAGTCGATCTTCACACGCAGGTTGAGCCCGACGAGCCCGTCGCCGATGCGTTCGGAGGGTGCTGCGCGGACATCGGCGTTCAGAATCCCGGAGAGCCAGTCGGTCGTGATCTCGTCTGGCCGCATCGTGAGGACCGTAGTTCGTCGGGCGTCGAGCGCCGATACCGTCAACCCCAGATGTACCGGTTCTTGTTTCGACCGAAGTGGCTGCTCTTCCACGCTGTGGTGGTTGCCGGCATCGTCGCAATGATCGCCGCCGGTTTCTGGCAGCTGCAGCGCCTCGATGAGCGCAAGGACTTCAACCAGCGGGTCATCGAGCGTTCGCAGTCCGAACCGGTCGAGCTCCGGTCGGTCCTCGACCAACTCGACGATGGCACCCTCTCGTTCGATGCTGCGGAGTGGTTGCCCGTCTCGATCCGAGGCACGTACCTGCCCGATCAAGTGCTGAACTTCAACAAGTCACAGGGCGGCCGCGCCGGCGACAACGTCCTGACGGCGATGGTGACGAACGACGGCGACACCGTCGTCGTGAATCGTGGGTTCATCCCACTCGGGATCGAGGTCCCGGCCGCACCGATGGTCGAAGTCGAGGGAGTCGGCTACGTCCGATTGACCGAGGAGCGCCAGCGCGGCGGTGTCACCGATGCCGACGACGGCCAACCGCTGGTCGAGACCCGTCGAGTGGACATCCCACGGCTCGCCGAACAGTTGCCGGGTGAGGTTGCTCCAGTGTTCGTCCAGCTGATCGCGGCCGACCCGCCGATCAGCGTCGGCGACCCGGAACCGGTCGTGCTGCCCGAGCTCGGCAACGGCCCCCACCTGTCGTATGCGATCCAGTGGTTCATCTTTGCGTTGTGCGTGGCCATCGGCTGGGTGCTCGCGGTGAGACGGTCCGTCCGCGCAAGCATCAAGGCCGCAGCAGACGAACGAGTCGTCGCAGATCTCCTCTGACGAGTTGCGCACGCAGCCTCCACGGCGCTTTCACGAACATCTGGAGCATCACCCGCGACAGCCGGGCTGGCGGGGTCTCGATGCGCATGTACGGCGCCCAGTCCTCCACGTCGAGATCGAAGAAGGCATCGAAGAACTCCTGCACCCCGGTCCGGTCCAACCTGCGGAGCACGCCGTGTCCGTACTCGTGGAGGTGGCGAGTGCGCCGCATGGACGATTCCCAGATCGCGGCCGACACTGCGGCGGAATCGATCGGGTCGCCTGCGTCTGAATCCTCGAGCGCGGATGCGATGGTCTCCGCAACACGTTGAGCGCTCCGCAGCGCAGCACCGATCGAATACCCGGTCGCCGGGTGGATCATCCCACCCGCTGCCCCGACGGCAACACAACGGGTATCAGCGGCGTCAGCAAGAGGAGCGCCCATCGGGATGCGCACCGACTCCGTTGCGACCGCTGACTCTGCGAGCTCATCGAGCGTGAGACCGAGACGCGACGCCAAAACCGCCCGGAGCGCGTCGGGCTCGACCATCGGCGAAGCACTGAGCACCGTTTCTTCGACCAACCACCCGTTCGCGACGGGGAGCGAGTACGCGAACGTCGGCACGGTCTCTCGCCCAGCGATCGCCAGACCCGGATCGGAAAAGTCCATCATCGTCGGCGTTCCGAGCACGCCTTGTGGCGGCTCGCTCAACACGACACCGAACGCCGTCTGCCACCCGGCCGGATCGGGCTGCGAAGTAGGAACGACGAGCTTCGACGGCCACCCGGTCGCGTCGACGACCAGGCGGGCACCGACGTCCTCGACGCGATCGACGACGCCGACCACACGTCGCACGTTGCGCCACAGGTGCGCTTGGAGCCCCGCGTTGTCGACCACTCCGTACGCTCGGTCGAGCACTCGCGTCCGCCCGAAACTCACGGCGATTTGGTCGAATCGATGCGCCCACAGCGCAGCGCCGTCCAGGAGCGACAGCCCCTCGACGTCACCGGCCCACGTCGTGTACGTGGCGGGCCAGGAGTCGCCAGGTCCGACGAGTGCGACATCGACGCCGCGGTCGTGCAGCGCGGCGGCCAGGGCCGATCCCGCCGGCCCGTCCCCCACCACGACGACGTCGGCAGTGACATCTCCGACCGACAGCACTGGATTGGAGGCCCGAACCGTCAATGGGCTTCGATCTCCGCCATTCGGCGGAACTGCTCGACCACGTCCGGTGTCTCATGCGAAGGGTCCAGTGATCGATACACGGTGTCCACGTTCACCGCGATTCGACCGAATTCTCCGAGCTCGGCGAACCGCTCGTCAGCCGACATCATCGATCCGATCTCACGAGCTGCGTCGAATGCATCCATCCCGGCCGACATCCGGCCCGCCGCTTCGGTCTCGACGAACGACAGGTAGTCACGCGCACCGACGATGCCCGACCGGTCGGTGAGCGGCCCGTGACCGGGCACGACCGTGGCGACGTCCATGTTCAGCATGAGGTCACACGCTGCAACCCAGTTCGACAGTGGACCTGCCCAGACGATGGGCGTGCCGCCCATGAAGAGGATGTCGCCGGTGAACACCGTCTTGGCGTCTGGCACGTACACGATGACGTCGCCATCGGTGTGAGCTGGGCCGACCTCGATCAACTCGACTCGCCGGCCGGCGACATCGACGTCGAGTCGGTTGTCGAACGTTCGCGACGGCAACTCGAGCTCGATCCCGCCGAAGTCGAACTCCCCGAAGAAGCTCCGGAACAGATCGCCGACCTCTCCGGGGTCCTGGTTGAGTGCGTGCAACATCGCCGGAGGGACATTCGGCATCTCCTCCGCCGCCGCGGTCGACGCGATGATCTCGACACCTGGCCAGCCCTCTCGAACCGCGCTGTTGCCGTAGCAGTGGTCGCCGTTGGCGTGCGTGTTGACGAGCGACGCAATCGGTGCGCCAGCGGTCAACATCTCCATCGACTCGAGCATCGCCGCCGTCAGATTCAGGTCGAAGAGCGTGTCGACCAGCAACGACGCACCGTCGCCCTGAATGAGCCCGGCGTTGCTCCAACCCCACCCGCCGTCAGGCTGCAAGTAGGCATGACAGCCCTCGGCGACCTCATGAAGGCCAAGCGTGAACGAACTCATGTCGCCATCATCTCACGAGCGCCGGTCACGCATCACTCTCGACCCACTGCCGAACGAAACGTTCAGCCAGCATCATCGTCGGAAGGTTCGTGTTCACGTTGGGGATCGCCGGGAGCGCGGATGCATCTGCGACAAGGAGGTGTTCGTGCGCTCGGACGCGTCCATGCGCCTCCAGCGCTCCGGCCATCGACGACGACGCGTGTACGTAGTCGGCACCTCGCCATCGCAGCCACTCGGAGATCGCAGCTCGACCGTCGAGCGTGTGCGCCGTCGTTCCCGCATCGTCGATGTACACCTCGTCGACAGCGCGCTCGAAGCCTGGCGAGCCGAGCAGTTCCAGTGCCGACTCGACGCCGTCGCAGAGACGGGAGACATCGGTGTCGTCACCGAGTAGGTCGAGTTCGACGACCGGATGCACCGACGGGTCGTCCGCCGCAAGACGTACGGTGCCCGAACCCGGTGACGGCCTCATGAGAGCGACCAGCAGCACTGCGAGATCAGGTGAGTTGCTCGCGCCGAGGTGGTCGACGGGCAGGAGTTGTACCGGGTCGAGGTCGGCCAGCCCCGAGGTCGTCAACCCGCGCGCTCCTGCCGGATCCTTGAGCTGCAACGTCAAGGCCGCAGCGGGGTGATCGCACAACCCGTCGCCGACGCCGGATTCCGCAAGACCCGATCGGAGCAAGATCGCCGGCGTGTGGATCGCTCCCGCACACACCACGACGGCGTCAGCGTCGAGTCGCGTTCCGTCGGCCAGGAGAACACCAACTGCAGCGCCGCTCTGATCGAAGTCGACGCGATCGACCAACGCATCAGGGACCGTCGTGAGACGGTTCAGCACCGGCCAGAGGTACGCCTCAGCAGCTGTCACTCGCTGTCCTCCTCGCCGGGTCAACGGAGCGAGTTCCGCTCGCGGCTCTGCGTCGAGGAACAGGCGTGTGATCCGACCGACCTCGTTCGGGATGGCCCGCTCGGTCGGCACCAGCACGCGTTCGAAGCAGCTGTCGGCGTCGCTCCAACCCCACGACTCGTACAGCCGACGATCGCCACGGAGCCCGACCATCGAGTTCACCGCGCCCGATCCGCCTTCGCCGCGGCCGCGGAGATACGGCGCCGGGTTCGACCTGCGGGTTCGGCGCGCCATCAACCCGCGATGCGTGCGGCCCGGTTCATCGAGGGCGGCGAAACTGTCGTCACCGCTGATCGCTGCGGGTACGGACTGCGGACGCAGCGCTGGCCCCGCCTCGACGAGCGTGACCTCATGGCCGGCGTCGACGAGGCGCCTCGCCACCACACATCCCGCCGACCCAGCGCCGACCACCAGCCACTTCATCGAGACATTCCGGTCGGACTCACGCCCGTCGTGGTGTCGCGTCGGGCAGTCCGGTCAGGTGCGCCGCGTCGTTGTATCGCTTCAGCTGCCAGGCCGAGCCGTCTTCTGCTCCAACCGCTGCAGGCCCCGAGAAGGTGGTGAGCGACGTGTTCAGGGTGTGCAGTTCGAACACACCAGTTCTCGGGAGCGCGAGGAGAATCCGAAAAGCCGCATCGACGACGCCACCGTGGCAGACGACCGCGACGTGATGACCCGCAAACTCATTGCGAAGCGCCGTCAAACCTCGCTCGACTCGCTGATGGAACTGGTGGGTGGTCTCGCCTCCCGGGAAGATCTCCACGTTCTCGTCGCCCGACCAGTCTGGCGTTCCGAACTTCTCCACGTACGCGGCGAACGACATCCCATCGATCTCGGGGCCCGGGTCGTGCTCACCAAGGTCCGCCCACCTGCCGACTGCGTGAGGAGCCCCGACTTCACCAAAGATCGGCCGGATGACGTCCGCTGTCTCGATCGCTCTCGGGAAGTCGCTCGAGATGAGCGCACTGATGTGAGCGACGCCCTCGTCGTGAAGGCGGTCCCGAAGGCGCTCTGCCTGTGAGTGCCCGAGCGGACTCAGTCCACGACAGGTCCGCTTTCCCCCGATGACCCGGTCGACGGTCACCTCCGATTCCCCGTGACGGATCAGCGTGATCACGATCTGGTCGGCATCGACAGGCAACGGACTCACGGGATTCGAGGTGGTTTCCGCCATCCACCCGATGGTAGGGGCCAGCGGCGTTCGCACGAGAAAGTGCGCGAAGTCCGCGACGGGTCTGTGACAATTCAGCCGAAAGGCTCGTCGCTGCGGCTTCCTTTCCGTATGGTCGCGTCGGTGTCCGCATGGCATCGCATGACCATTCGCTCGATCGACCCCGATCCGCGCGTCCTTCAACTCCACGATGGAGCCGCCGCACTCGGCTTGCCGAGCGTCGGTGACGTCCACGTCGCCGACCTCGTTCACGTCCGAGGCGAGCTATCCGACGACGATCGCCAGAAGCTGCACAGCTTGCTCGTCGACCCGCTCCTCCAAAAGGGAACGTGGTCGACGCCGACAGGTCGAGCCGTCGAGATCGCACTCCTCCCCGGTGTGACCGATACGGCTGCCGACGCCGTCATGGCGGCCGCCGAGATGCTCGACTTGTCGATCGAACACGCGTCGACCGGTCTTCGAGTCGAGTTCGAGGACCGCGTCGACGACACCCTCGTCCACGCAATCGCTGAGCGGCTCCTGATGAACCCGATCATCGAGCGATCGGCGATGGGGACGATCGAGCCGACGGCAGCGGCCGACGAAGAGACACAGGTCGCAGCATCGGTGGTCCCACTCCGCGGGCTCGACGACGATGGCCTCGCCGAGGTCGGCGTGGAGCGAGCGCTCTACCTCGACCCGGAGGAGCTCCGAGTCATTCGCGACCACTTCGAATCGATCGGCCGCGACCCGACCGACGTCGAGATCGAGACACTCGCGCAAACGTGGAGCGAGCACTGCGCACACAAGACCTTCCGGGCGATCGTCCACGCAACCGAGCCCGGGGAGTCGTCGCCGCGACGCCGAGAATCGCTCATGAAGCAATTGCGGTCCTGCACCGAGGAGATCGACGCTCCGTTCGTCCGCTCCGCGTTCGTGGGCAACGCCGGCGTGATCGAGTTCGCGAAGGGCACCACGCTCGCGCTCAAGGCGGAGACGCACAACCACCCATCGGCGGTGGAACCGTTCGGGGGCGCCAACACCGGCGTGGGCGGCGTGATTCGAGACGTACTGGGCATCGCCCACAAGCCGATTGCCGTCACCGACATCTTGTGCTTCGGGCCGACCGATCTCCCTCTGGATGATCTCCCCGACGGATCGCTTCACCCACGCCGCATCGAAGAGGGCGTCATCGCTGGCGTTGCGGACTACGGCAACAAGATCGGGCTCCCCACCGTCGCCGGCGCGATCCTGTATGACCCTGCGTACACCACCAATCCGCTCGTGTTCGCCGGATGCATCGGCACGGCGCCAGCGAGGCGGCTGCACGAGGGACCCGACTCGGGTGACCGCGTCATCGTTCTCGGCGGCGCGACCGGGCGGGACGGCATCCGAGGCGCCACCTTCTCGTCAGCGACGATGGACGCCACGACTGGCGAGGTCGCTGGCGCAAGTGTCCAGATCGGCGACCCGATCGTGGAGAAGCTGCTGATCGACGTGCTCGTCGGCGCAGAGGACATGTACTCGGCAATCACCGACTGCGGCGCGGGTGGCCTGTCGTCCGCCGTCGGCGAGATGGCCGAGGGCGTCGGAGCGGACGTGGATCTCGCTCTCGTTCCGCGCAAATATCCCGGCCTGGAGCCGTGGGAGGTCTGGCTCTCAGAAGCGCAAGAGCGAATGGTGGTCTCTGTTCCGCCGCGCGGCGTCTCGGCGTTGGCCAAGCGCTGCGAGAAGGCCGGGGTCAACTGGGCCGATATCGGCTCGTTCACCGGAGACGGCATCCTCGTCGTTCGCAACGACGGCGAGAAGGTTGCAGAACTCGACACTGCGTTCCTGCACGATGGGCGGCCGCAGCGCGAGATGAATGCGACGTTGCCGGACCCGAAGCGCAGCGGAGCCACGAGCCGCACGGTCGAGGATCCAGCCGCGACGCTGTTGGCGCTGCTGGGCCACCCGAACATCGCATCGAAAGCGGCGACGATCCACCGATATGACCACGAGATCCTCGGTGCGACGGTGGTTCGCCCGCTGATCGGAGCCGCATCCGACGGCCCGGCCGACGGTGTCGTGCTCGCAGCACCGACGGACACGCACGGCATCGCGATCGGCATCGGGGTCAATCCGTGGCACGGGCTGCACGACCCCGAAGGGATGGCATTCAATGCTGTCGACGAGGCCGTCCGCAACGTGGTGGCCGTCGGCGCAGACCCCGACAAGATCGCGTTGCTCGACAACTTCTCGTGGGGGGATCCACGACGGGAGTCGACGATGGGCGACCTCGTCGCAGCCGTCGATGGTTGCTGCGCCGCAGCGTTCATGTTCAACGCTCCCTTCGTGTCCGGCAAGGACTCGCTCAACAACGAATACGTCGGCGCCGATGGTGAACGCCACGCCGTCCCGCCGACGCTGGTGATCACCGCAGTCGGTCACGTTCCCGATGCCGATCGCTGCGTCACCCCGGACCTGTTGACGCCTGGCAACGTGCTCATGTTGATCGGTTCGACCGAGACCGAGTTCGCTGGCTCGCATCTCGACCTCGTCCTGGGCCAGCCGGACGACCCCGGTGTTGCGCCGGCTCCAGACCCTGATGCGGCGATGCACTACCGAAACCTCCATGCCGCCATGCAGGCGGGCTTGATCGTGTCCTGCCACGATGTGAGCGAAGGCGGTCTCGCAGTTGCTTTGGCCGAGATGTGCATCGCTGGCCGACTCGGCGCAACGATCGAGGATCTGCCTCACGAAGACCTGGCCACGGCACTCTTCAGCGAGTCAGCGGGCCGTTTGGTCGTCGAAGTCGAGGAACGCAGCGTTCCGGCATTCCTTCGGATCATGGACGACGATGTGTTCCCGCTCGGCCACGTGAGTGAGTCGGGCAACCTGTCGCTCCCAGGCGTCGACGCGATCGGGGTCTCCGACCTCGCTGACGCGTTCAACAGCCGGGCGACGGCGGTCCATGCCGAAGACTCGACGGGAGACACGAAATGAGCCGCGTACCCGCAATCGTCATCACCGGGCCGGGAACCAACCGAGATCATGACGTCGCCACCGCGCTCGAGTTCGCCGGCGCAGACGTCCGAATCGTGAGTTCGCGCGCCGTGGTCGACAACCCCCGCCACCTCGACGAAGCACGGGTTGCCGTCGTCGCTGGCGGCTTCAGCTACGCAGACTCGCTCGGAGCGGGCCGCATGCTCGCGCTCGACCTCACGCTCGGTCTCGGCGACCGCCTCGAGAACTTCGTCGCGCAGGGTCGACCGCTGCTCGGCATCTGCAACGGCTTCCAGGTCCTCAGTCGCACCAGCCTGCTGCCCGGGTCCTTGGGACACAATGCGCAAGGCGAGTTTGATTGCAGGTGGGTCGTGCTCGACCGAGTCGAGCGAAGCAACAGCGTCTGGACCAAGGGGATCGACGACCCGATCCACTGCCCGATCGCTCACGGCGAAGGCCGGTACGTCCACCCCGACCCGGAGTCGCTCGCGGCGGCGGGTCAGGTCGCATTGCGATACCGCAGCACCAACCCGAATGGATCGGTCAACGACATCGCCGGCGTCAGCGATCCGACCGGTCTGGTGCTCGGCCTGATGCCACACCCCGAGAACCACATCGTGCTTCGCCAACACCCGCATCATCGCCGAGGCGGAGGTGGCACGTCCCACCTCGGGTTGCGCATCTTCGAGACCGGCGTCGCCCACGCCAAGCAACTCTGAGCGACATGGCCACCGTCGAACCGCTCCTCGAGGTCGATCTGCCGCTCGCCGACCGGCGTGACGGCAAGGTTCGCGTGTCCTACGCATTGGGAGGCGAGCATGTCGGACGTCGGCTGTTCGTCACGACGGACCGCCTTTCGGCCTTCGACCGCATCATCGCCGGAGTCCCGTACAAGGGCCAGGTGCTCAACCAGCTGTCCGCCTGGTGGTTCGAGCAAACCGAGGACATCGTCGACAATCACATCGTTTCGCTCCCCGACCCACACGTCACGATCGCTCGGAACGCTTCACCACTGCCTGTCGAAGTCGTGGTCCGCAGTCACATCACGGGCGTGACCGATACCGCGCTCTGGACGGCCTACGCCCGCGGTGAACGCACGATCTACGGGCATCGTCTGCCCGACGGACTGAAGAAGAACGAGCGTCTCCCGGAACCGATCATCACGCCGACCACGAAGGGCGATGCCGGCGAGCACGACGTTCCGATCACGTGCCAGGCCGTCGCCGACGAAGGTCTGGTCGAACCCGAGCTCTGGGCCCGCGTGCAAGAAGCGGCGCTGGCGGTGTTCGAGCGAGGCATGAAGCTGGGCCGTGATGCTGGGTTGATCCTGGCGGACACGAAGTACGAGTTCGGCCTCGCCGACGACGGCACGCTCCTCTTGATCGATGAGGTCCACACGCCGGACTCGTCGCGGTGGTGGGTGGCTTCCAGCTACGACGAACGCGTCGATGCGGGAGAGGAACCCGAAAGCCTCGACAAGGAAGTCGTACGTCGGGCGCTCGCCGCCGTGGACTTCCGCGGCGACGGTGAGATCCCAGAACTTCCCGAAGACGTCTGGACGGCGACCACGGCGCGCTACGTTGACGCCTACGAGCGTCTCACTGGTGAGTCGTTCGTGTACGCCGACTATCCCGCGGCACAGCGCATCAGCCGCGCCGTGTCGTCTCTGGAGTGACATGACACGATCGATTCCCGTGCACGCCGTGCCTGCGGAGCCCGCCGACCCATCCATTGCGCTGCACAGCGACGACGCCGCGTACGACGAGTGCGGCGTGCTCGGCTTGTCCACACCTCACGGTGACGGCGTTGCACAGCTTGCGTTCTTCGGCTTGTTCGCACTCCAACATCGAGGGCAGGAAGCTGCCGGCATCGCGGTGAGCGACGGCAAGCGCTCTCGGCTCCACAAAGAGGCTGGCCTCGTCGCGAACGTGTTCACCCCCGAAGCCCTCAAGCCGCTCACGGGCTATCACGCGATCGGGCACACGCGGTATTCCACGACCGGCTCGAACGCCGAACGCAACATCCAACCGTTTCTCGTCGAGACCATGCACGGCCCGTTGTCCGTGGCCCACAACGGCAATCTGGTGAACGCGGCTGGGCTGCGCGATGAGTTGTTGTCGCGCGGGTTCGGGCTCACCGCCACGAGCGACACCGAGGTGTTCACGCTGATGCTGGCTGCCGCTGGCGGACGGACCTGGCAAGAACGAATCGAGCGGACGCTTCCAGCGTGGAAGGGCGCATTTTCGTTGGTCATCCTCGCGTCCGATCAGGTCATCGCGGTGCGCGATCCGTGGGGATTCCGACCGCTCTCGGTCGGTCGGCTGCCGCACGGTGGCCACGCCGTCGCATCGGAAACGTGTGCGTTGTCGACCCTCGGCTGTGTGGACATCGACGAAGTGAAGCCCGGCGAGATGGTCACGTTGCGCGGGGCCGAGATCGAACGCCAGCAGGTGCTGGCGCCCCAGGCGAACAGTGCTCGCTGCACGTTCGAGTTCGTGTATTTCTCTCGTCCCGACTCGGTCTGGGCGGACAAGTCGGTGCACCACGTTCGTCAACAGCTCGGCCACGAGCT
>CALIOL010000325.1 GCA_938044705.1 uncultured Ilumatobacter sp.
CGGGTCGACCCGCATGCCCGCCGTCAGCGAACTCGTCAACGACCTCACCGGCAAGGAGCCGAACAAGACCGTCAACCCCGACGAGGTCGTGGCCATCGGTGCCTCGGTCCAGGCCGGCGTGCTCAAGGGCGAGGTCAAGGACGTCCTGCTGCTCGACGTCACGCCGCTGTCGCTCGGCATCGAGACCAAGGGCGGTGTCATGACCACCCTCATCGAGCGCAACACGACGATCCCGACCAAGCGGTCGGAAGTGTTCACCACCGCTGAGGCCAATCAGCCGTCGGTCGAGATCCACGTCCTCCAGGGCGAGCGCGATATGGCGCAGTACAACAAGACCCTCGGCAAGTTCCAGCTCGTCGATCTGCCGCCCGCCCCTCAGGGTGTGCCACAGATCGAAGTGGTCTTCGACATCGATGCCAACGGCATCGTGCACGTGTCGGCGACCGACCGGGCAACTCAGAAAGAGCAGTCGATGACCATCACCGGTCAGTCCACGCTGAACAAGGACGACATCGACGCGATGGTCAAAGACGCCGAGGCGCACGCCGAGGAAGACAAGGCCCGGCGCGAGGAAGCCGAGATTCGCAACAACGCCGACTCGCTCGTCAACCAGACCGAGAAGGTGCTGCGCGATCAGGGCGACAACGTCGACGCTGCCGAGAAGGAAGCTGTCGAGACTCCGCTCGCCGCACTCAAAGAAGCGCTTGCCGGCAATGATTCCGAAGCGATCAAGACCGCAACCGACACGCTGATGACCGCCAGCCAAGCATTCAGCCAAAAGCTGTACGAAGCCGCAGCCAAGGACGCCGACGCCGCAGGCTCATCTGCATCCGGTCAGGAGTCCGAAGGTGACGCTGGTGCCGCAGACGACGACATCGTCGACGCCGAGATCGTCGACGACGAGAGCTGAGGCCGCCGATGAGTGACCCCAACTCCGACGCAGGCCGCGCCGGCAACACGGGCGACGGCGACAACTTCGACCCGGAAATCCATGACGTGGATGACGTCGACCTCGGCTCGCCGGGTTCGGCGCACGCCGGGCAACCTGACGGCGCGTATCAGCAACAGGGTGGCGACGCGGCCGACGAACGATCGAGTGAGATCGACGACGCAACCGAAGGGATCCATCGCCCGGCGGGCGGACTCAGCCCCGAAGAAGCGGAGCAACAGCTCGCCGATGCCGTCGACGAAGCCGTTGGCGAGGTTGCCGACATCGACGTCTCCGACGTCGACGTGCTCGCCGTGCTCGATGAGCGTGACCAATACAAGACCATGGCGCAGCGGGTCCAAGCCGACTTCGACAACTTCCGGAAGCAGTCAGCCGTACGAGCCCAAGCCGACGCGGACCGGGCGACCGGTCGACTCGCAGAAGCAATGCTGCCGGTGCTCGACGCTGCCGAGGCGGCGTTCCTGCGGCACCCCGAAGAGGTCGGCCCGTTGCTCAACCAGATGCTCGTCGAGCTGAAGAAGCACGGTCTCGAAACCCTCGATCTCGAAGGTCAGCCATTCGACCCCGAGGTCGCCGAGGCCGTGGCACACGAGCCGGGCGAGGGCGGCGAACCCGTCGTCGCCGAGGTCCTTCGCAGCGGATACCGCTGGAAGGACAGGACCCTTCGTGCCGCGATGGTCAAGACCAAGGATTGAAACGACGACGACGAGGTGACCGAGAGGAGGTTCCCAAGTGAGCGCACAACGTGAATGGTTCGAGAAGGACTACTACGAGGTGCTCGGCGTGTCGAAGGGCGCGACCGAGAAAGAAGTGAAGAAGGCCTACCGCAAGCTCGCGGCGGACCTCCACCCGGACAAGAACCCGGGCAACTCGGTCGCCGAGGAGAAGTTCAAGGACGTCTCGGCTGCCTATGACGTCCTCGGCGACCCCTCGAAGCGCTCCGAGTACGACGAGGTCAGAGCGATGGGCCCGATGGGTGGGCGCGGTGGCGGACCTGGTGGCTTCTCGTTCAACGTCGGTGACATGCAGGGCGGAGGTCTCGGAGACCTGCTCGGAAACATGTTCGGCGGAGGCCAGGGCCGCGGGCGAGGCGCAAGCAGCGCGGGCGTGGGTCCGCGTCGCGGTGCCGACATCGAAGCGCAACTCACGGTCGACTTCGAGGACTCGGTCACGGGCATCGAGACCTCGCTGTTCCTCACCGCAGACGCCGGGTGCTCGACCTGCTCGGGCTCGGGCGCGAAGCCCGGAACGTCGCCGAAGGTCTGTCAGACCTGCGGCGGCCGGGGGGTCGTGGACGACAACCAAGGCTTCTTTGCGATGTCGTCGCCCTGTCACGTCTGTCAAGGCAGCGGTTCCGTCATCGAATACAAGTGCGACACGTGCAGAGGGACCGGGATCGAGCGTCGACCGCGAGAGGTCAAGACTCGCATCCCCGCCGGCGTGAAGGACGGGCAGACCATCCGTCTCAAAGGACGCGGTTCCCCAGGCCGCAACGGCGGACCGACGGGCGACCTGCTCGTCCAGCTCAAGGTGATGCCGCATGCGCGCTTCGGTCGAAGTGGCGACGACCTCACGGTCACGGTCCCCGTGTCGTTCGCAGATGCAGCACTCGGCTCGGACATCGACGTCCCGACACTCAACGGTTCGCCGGTGACGTTGCGCATCAAGGCCGGGACCCAGTCGGGTTCACGGCACCGGGTGAAGGACAAAGGCATCGTCCGGACCACGAAATCGGGGACGAAGCATGGCCATCTCATCGTCACGATCGACGTGGTCGTGCCGACGGAACTGAACGATGAGCAGCGCGCGGCCATCGAGGCGTTCGCAGCAGCGTCTACGGTGGGACCATCCGACGACGCGGATGGGAAGGCATCGTGACCATGAGTGAGCAGTCATGAGCAAGCACCAACTGAAAGCGGTCTACGTGATCTCGGTCGCCGCCGAGTTGGCAGGCATGCACCCTCAGACGCTTCGAATCTACGAACGTCGCGGCCTGGTGTCTCCCGCCAGAACCGAAGGCGGCAACCGTCGCTACAGCGACGAGGACATCGCACTCTTGCGCAGAATCTCGGAGCTCACCGATGCCGGTCTGAACTTGGAGGGCATACGCCGGGTCATGGCGCTCGAGAACGAGAACGCCCGCCTGCGCAATGAACTGGGCCAAGCCCGCGAGCTCGCGTTGCACGCGATTCGCGAAGCGGAGAAGGTTGCGCCTGCGAGCGGTGGGGACCTCGTTCCCCTCAAGCAAGCGGTTGCGGTGTTCGGCCAGCGGCCGAGCGTGTTCGACCACGACTGATTCGGTTGCGCCGCTCGCCGGCGATGCTGTTCAGCGTTGCTTGCGTGACCGAAAGCGCCGAGTCATGCGTTTCATGCCGCCCGAACCCGCGTCCGGCTTCTGATCGGGCAGCGCCGACAACTCCTCGACCGCCCACGGTCGATCGAACTGGTCGTCGACCGCCACCGTGGAGATGATCATGTCCACTGGTCGCAGGGGTCCTGCCAGACCGGCTGCACCAACGGCGGCTCCCAGTGCGACGGCCTGGCGCTGTGCGGACCGCTGGTCGTGCGGTGGAAACGGCGGATAGGCAACATCGACCAGTTCGAGCGCAAGCGGTGCTGACCCGTCTGCGGCCGGGGGTTCGCTCGCAACGCGTTCGTCGATGCGGTCGATGACCTCCCCGAGCGCGGGATCGGTCATGAAGTCCTCGAAGTAGGCCATCGCGATCTCGATCGAGCTGATGTCCAGGTCCGGGTGTGAGCGACCTGGAGCGGACGTGCCGATCGCCGCGACCGGCAACCGGTTCTTCACGATCATCCGATGTGCGTCCCCTTGAGCGACGAGTCGCCGAAGAAATGTCGCGTGTGGCCCAGCGACGCGAGCGAGGGCCAACGGTGAGGGTTCGATGGTGACGTCGATGAAGCCGGCTCGCTCTGCGAGATCTTCGATTCGGCGAACACCTGCAGCGTCCCAGCGAATGAGGAGGAGCCACCGTCGGGGGCCATCCTCGATCACGACCGTCGAGTTGATGCCGTGTAGTCGATCGAGCTTCGACCGCAGCTCATTGAGGTAGGGCCCAGGCTGGCCCGTGATGTCGATGCGTTGCAGCATTGCTCCATCGGGAAACGTCGCAACCCGCGCTGGCTCGTCTGGGTCTCCGAGCTCGGCACGAAGCAATACGAGCGCATCGAGTGTCGAGTTGTCGTCCGACAGATTGACGGGGAACTCCGCCGCCGCACTGAGCCGCCCGTTGACGTCGTGACGCAGGCGAACGCCGCGCACGACGGAATCAGCGATCTCGATACCGACCCCGTCGCCGCGGTTCACTGCCCGGCTCACGACGATGCCCCGGACACCAACGAGACGGGCCGACGTTGCTGCGCGGGCTCGGGAGCGAGGCGCCGAATCTCTGCGTCGACCACCTCTGGAGGGGTCGCGAGTTGGACGCGACGATCAGCGGTCGTCGACCAGCAGCGGCCCGGAGGCTGGTCGGCCCCGCCGAGTGCTGGTGCGCCCAGCGACGTTTGATCCGCCGGGTCGGTGGTCGCGCCGATCAGGCGGTCGCCGGTCACTCGGCTGAGAGGTCCGAGGTCGGCGAGTCGCGATGCCACAGCGATGACGTTGATACCGACGGACGGACCCGACGCAGCGATGTCGGCGAGTTGCTGCATGGTTTCGCCTGCCGTGTCGGTCGGCAGGGACCGCACCATCCGGCTGACGTCGCCGATCAACAGCACCAGACTGGGCCGGTCGCCGCTCGCTCCATTGTCCATTCTCTCCACGTGGATTCTGTGTATGCCGCCGACGAGTTGGCTGACCGCATCGGGCTCATCGGGCGACGCCACGCTGCCGGTGTGGGGCAGGGCATCGAAGGCCCGTTTGCGCTGCGGCAGGGCCTCGATCGCATACAGGTGGACGTCGTCGGCAGACAGGCGCGCTGCGATGCCGCACGTGACCAGGTCGACCAGTGAGGTCATGCCGGATCGCGGTGAACCCGCAGCGAGAATCGACCCGCCGCTGCCCGGTTGCCACCAGTACGCCTCGTTTTCGGCGCGTTCGGGCCGATCGACCAAACCGATCGGGACGCCGTCGCCTTCATGGCGTTCGAGGAGCAGTGCCAGGTCGACAGCTATCGGGAGCGGGGGCGGAAGCAGAGATGGCCCGCCCGAATTTCCTTCTGACGCGAACTGCGAGACCCTCCGAGCGACTGCCGAGGTGAGGAGTTCGTCGCTTCCCGCTGCAGGCTCGCCCGCTGCCGAGCGAGTCAGGCGACGTTCGAGCGGGGTCATCGCTCGGCCGTGGGTCGTTGGCCGAATGATCAGGTTCGGCGCGTCGAACGCCGTGGGTCCGACCACGATCTCGGCGGAGGACTGGGTGGCGACACCTTGGAACGCGAGTTGGCGATCGCCGATCCAGAGGCGGCCGAATCCACCATCGCCGATCCAGGCGAGCGATCCGCAACGCGCCCGGTTCGCATCGGGCACCAGGTCGGGGTGGTCGCCGGTCAGCACGGCGTGAACGTTCGGGAGCGACTCAGCGAGTTCGGTCATCGCATTCACGAGCTCGACCGGCATCGAGTCCTGCTCTGCGAATGCTCGCTCGATGACGACGAGCACGTGGAGATCGGGACGGTCCGTCAGGACGTGTGCGACGCGATGCACCAACCGGCTGGCGTCGTCGGCGTCGTCGCGGCTTGCCCACCCGGCGATGTGCGGGAGATCGTCGTACCACGCCGGACGCTCATGGCTGATGCTGAGAATCACCATCTCATCGGGTCGACGCTGAGCAGCCGCGCCGACCAACAGTGATGCGATGGTCTGGTCGTGGCGAGACGTGTCGCCGGCGACGATGATCGTTGCGAGCGGCGCGGTCAAGTCGACGGTCACCGGCGTACGTGCCGTGGCCAGTTCCCCGGGCACTGGCAGCTGGATGCCGATCGGGACGTTCAACGACGCGACCGGCACGTCGACAGGGTCCATCAGGTCAGAACCCGAGTAGTCGACGAGTTCGGCGAGGGTGGGCGCGGCGATCCTTGGCGCCAGTGATTGGAACTCGGCCTCGAGGTCATCGAGCGGCGCAAGGGTGCGAGCGATTTCTGCTGCGAACTGGACTTCGGCGAGCGCAGGACGAATGTCGGTGACCACCTGAGGTGCATCCGCGAGCCGCGTGTGCTGGGTGGCCATCGATCCGAACAGTGCGGGGCGTCCGGGGCCTGCCGAGGTGAGGTGCGCGAGTCGATCGATCGGTGGGACCTCCTCGACCAACGCCGTGCACATCCCCGGCGCTTCGTGCAACCCGACGCAGAGCGCCATGATCCTCAGCTCAGGCGGCGGATCGACGAGCAGTGACCGGATCGGCGAGTCACGCTGACTCCAGAGCAAGATGTCGTCGAGCACGAGCAAGGTGATCGGTCGCTGACCTTTGTCGGCGGTCGCAGGGTCGCGAAATGCCGCGGCCCACGTCGCGAGCGCACTGCGGTCGTCGAACAGTTCTGGCGGGCTGGCCGGGCCAGCTTGTCGAACATGGGGAAGCCACTTCGCCCAATTCCACAGACCGATGCGGTCTGGCGTCGCTGCGATGGCGATGTCGAGGTCGGCGGGGCCGTGCTGTGTCGTGAGCTCGACCAGCATCGTGCGTGCGAGCGCCGCGGTGAATCGTTCGGAACCGACGACCGCGATGCCGCGATGCCGCTGCAGGTTGATCGTCGCACTCGTCGTTGCGTCGGCGTGGACGCCGTACGCGACCTCGTACGCCTGCTGGTCGTTCTGGCGACGAGCCCAGAGTCCGCCGCCCGTCGTCATCGTGTCGCGCAGTGCATCGACGAGCACCCGACGATCGGACGTTGGCCCGCCCGACTCGCGGCGAAACGGAATCGAGCCGTCCTCGTTCGGTGGCGCGAGTCGTCGGCGCTCGTGGGCGACGTATGGCGTGTCCAAGCCGAACAGGCGCCCGCCGACCGCGAGCGGCTCGCCGGCCCACGGCATGAGGCGATCGAATGGTTCCCTGCCCAGCATCGGCGCGTAGACGCCGAGTGCTCCTGCGACGTCGGCGCCGGGGGAGACCTGCACGCCACGCGAGCCGACTTCGATGTCAAACGCCGCCGTCTCGACCGGGGCGCGCTCGAGCTCGTCTGCGTGGAGTCGGCGCGCACTCCCGACACGGAAGCGACCGGGTGGGAGACGAAGTGTGGTGCCTGCGCCGCGCCCCGTGAGCTGGACGAGTCCGATTGCTGACTCTGTGGGCGATGTCGAGGAGTCGCCGACGGACTCAGATCGTGTGTCGATCAGGGATCCGATCACCAGGTCCAGGTCTGCGAGCTTGCGGCTTGTCGCCGTGGCGCGTCCGTCGACGCGGCTCGCGGCTGGGGCAGATTGCCCGGTGACCGCTCGAATGAGGTCGGCGAGGGTTGTCGATGCCGGTGCGGCCACGATGTCGATGTCTGCGTCACCGTGAGGGGTGCGCACGATGACGTCCATCGCCTTGACACTAGAACCATGGGGGCGAGCGAACGGGTACTTGTCGACCTGGCCGGGGCATCGCGCGGAAAAAATCCTCAAGAACCATTCAAGTTCACGCCCTGACGTGCCGAAAGAGGGTCCGTGGAGGTGCAGAAGTGCGCACCCGGGCCGAAGGCGGACGTACTGGGCAGAGACGACGGGTTGGCTGATTTTGCGCGCCCTTCGACGCACCTACCGACGAGTAGGCTGGAAGCCGTATGGCGGTAGGGCAGACCCTTGAGACGGTCACGTGGCGACAAGCGGTTGCCTCGATCGTCGCGGTCGCGCTGACGCTCGCTGGCCTCGTGTTCGTGTTGCGTGCGGACGGACTGCCTGCCGTCGATGCAGCGTCGTCCCGTGCGACTCGTTGGGTGGTGCATGAGCCGACCGGCCGTGTCGTGCTCGTCGACGGTTTCGGAGGACGTCCTCTCGCCAGTCTCGAGCTCGGTGCCGTCGGTGACGACTTCTTCGTTGCCGAAGGTGCTGGTCAAGCATTCGTCCTCGACGACGCTGCTGCTGAGATCCGCGCGATCGACTCTGCGGATCTGCGGCTCGGCGCACCGCAAGTGATCGGGAGCCTCGGCGACGGTGTCGCGATGGCGCGCGCCGGCTCTTCTGGGCTCGTCGTCGCCAACCCGTCGACCGGCGACGCGACGCTGCTCCCGAACAACGGCGAGGCGGTGACCCTGTCATTCGAAGCAGACACGGCCGGCTTCGAGGCGTCGGAGACCATTGCACTCGCACCGGATGGGTCGATCTGGTCGCTGGTCGGCCGGGATCTCGAGCGCGCGAGTTCGGCGGGGACCACCGCTGAGAGCATCGGCGTCGAAGGTGCGGCGCTCTCGCTGGTCGGTAACCATCCCATCGTTCTCGACCGAAGCGGCTTGCGGGTCCGTGTCGGCGCCGGCGACTGGATCGACCTTCCTCGAGACGCCACGAGCGCTGCAGGTGACCAGTACGTGGTCCAACGACCCGGTCCGTTGGCTGACTGCGGATGGGTTGGTGGCGGCGACGACTTGTTCTGCGTGAGCGAAAACGGGATCGAAGAGGTCGCTGAAGTGCCCGGTCTCGACATCGACGGTGGCGACGTTCTCGCAATCGCCGGTGACGCTGCTGCGCTCATTCGCCGCGGCCCGACCGATGTGGTGCGATTCGATTGGCGCTCCGAGGAGATCCTCGACGCGCAACCGGCCAGTGTCGACGACGATGCCCAGCTCGACGTGGTCGCGACCACCGACGT
>CALIOL010000326.1 GCA_938044705.1 uncultured Ilumatobacter sp.
GCAGTCGAGTTGCCGATCCTCACCGTCCCGGAGATGTTCTCCCGTGCACATGGTCGGCGCGTCGTGTCGCTCGTCGCTGACGTGCTCGAACAGTCGCTCGTCGAAGCAGGGCCCGAGACCTGATGGCGACGAAGAAGAAGCGCAACGCCGTTCCAACCGTCGATCCGCTCTTGGCGAGTCGGGAGATGATCCTGGTGGCCGGGTCGGGAGGCGTTGGCAAGACCACCGTGGCGGCGGCGCTCGGGCTGGCGGCTGTTCAACGCCAGTCGAGCCGTGTGCTGGTCCTCACGGTTGACCCTGCTCGCCGACTCGCGACCGCTCTCGGTCTCGAAGCCTTTGGCAACACGCCGGTACGCATCGACGACGAAGCATTCGTCGAGGCCGGCCTCGAGGTTCGCGGTGAGCTGCACGTTGCGATGCTGGACACCAAGGCGGGGTGGGACGAGCTGATCCGGCGCCATGCCCCGGACGCAGCGACGAGGGATGCGGTGCTCGCCAACCCGCTGTATCAGAACATCACGAGCCGCTTCGTCCACAGCCACGACTACCTCGCGATGGAGCAGTTGCACGACCTGCATGCGACTGGCGACTACGACTTGGTGATCGTCGATACCCCGCCGTCGAGAAACGCGCTGACGATCCTCGACGCGCCGGGTCGCATGGCTGATTTCTTCGGGAGCCGGCTGCTGCGGTGGCTGACGGTGCCGTACCGGTCCAGGCTCTTCACGTTTGCGTCGAAGCCGTTCTACAAGATCGCCGACACGATTCTCGGGTCCCGATTCCTCCAGGACATCGCCGACTTCTTCGTGCTGTTCCAAGCAATGGAGTCCGGCTTCGTCCGCCGAGCAAAAGAGGTCGAAGCGTTGCTCGTCGACCCCCGAACGGCGTTCGTCGTCGTGTCGACGCTCGAAGCGGCTCCGGCGCATGAAGCGAAGTTCCTTGCTGAGTCGCTGACGGAGCGGAAGATGCCGATCGGAGCGATCGTCGCGAACCGGGTGATGCCGAGTCATCTCGCCGACGTGGCCGCTGGCCGTGCTGCAGAAGACCTCGCTGACCAGACCGGCCCCGAGGGTGACGGAGTGTTGGCGGCCCGCGTGGCCGAACAGATCGACGCGAATCCTGAGGTGGTGGACGCAGTACTTCACCGCATGGCGGAGCGCTTCGACGACGTCGCGATGGTGGCTGCGCGAGAGGCGCAACGTCGTTCCGAACTGGCTTCTTTGGCGGCCTTGACCGTCGACGTGCCGTGGCTTCAGGGTGACATTCACGACATCTCTGGCCTCGGAGTGCTTGCGAGTCACCTACGCGGTGCCCCCGATGCGCCAGACTTGCCGTGATGACGTCGCTCGCTGACCTCGCTCGTACTCATTCATCGCTCGGCAAAGAAGACATCGACCATCTCAATCGGCTGACCGCCGAGTGGGCATTCTTGGCCGACCTGTCGTTCGGGGATCTGCTGCTCCACGTTCGTTCGGACGATGGCAGTTGGATGATCGTCGACCAGGTGCGCCCAGCGACCAACCAGACGATGTATGCGATCGACTTCATCGGTGTGTGGGCGACGCAGGCGAACGATCTGATGACCCAGGCGGCCGAGACCGGTGTTCGAACCGAAGGTGAGATCGCGCTCAACGTGCCGGTCGTCGGCGGCGACGAAACGAGTGCGCGTGTCGTTGCGATACCGGTGTGTCGCGACGACAAGGTCATCGCGGTGCTCACCAAAGAGTGGGTGGTCCGCGCAGGGCGCAACCTCGGTGAACTCGAACGGAACTACTCGCTGATCTTCGAACAGTTCGCGCACATGATCGAGACGGGCACGTTCCCGTTCCCCGGCCGCGTCGCAGACTCCAGTGCTGCCCCACGCGTCGGCGACGGTGTGATGATGCTCGACCTCGACGCGGCGGTCACCTACGTGTCTCCCAACGCCAACTCGGCCCTCCATCGCGTCGGTATCCAAGCGAACCCGGTCGGGATGCGACTCGCCGAGCTCGGCTTCCACGATGGCCCGGCCCGCCAAGCGTTCGAGCGTCGCGAGCCCGTTGTCGAGGAGTTCGAGCAGGGGACCGAGGTCACGCTGCTGGCGCGGTGTGTTCCGTTGCTCCGCGGTCGCGGTGACGACGCCGTCGTCGCCGGTGGGCTCCTGCTCATCCGTGACGTGACCGAGTTGCGTAAGCGAGATCGACTGCTGCTGTCGAAAGACGCAACGATTCGAGAGATTCATCACCGCGTCAAGAACAACCTGCAGACGATCTCGTCGCTGCTGCGCCTCCAAGCGCGCCGCCTCGAGAGCGAAGAAGCCAAAGCCGCTGTCGGTGAATCGGTTCGACGAATTCGCACGATCGCGCTGGTGCACGAATCACTCTCACGTGAGCCCGGAGACGACATCGCGTTCATCGAGATCGTCCGCCCACTCTTGCGTCTCGCAGAAGAAGGCTTGCAGTCGCCTGACCGGCCCGTGCGCTTCTCGGTCAGTGGCTCAGGGGGGAGGGTGCCGGCTCATGCGGCGTCACCGCTCTCGGTCGTCATGACCGAATTGCTCCAGAACGCCGTGGATCACGGGTTCCCGGAAGGCTTCGGCGGCGGCGACGTCGCCGTGGTGCTCAGCCACGACGGATCCACCCTTGCACTGCGCGTCGTCGACAACGGTCGTGGCGTGGAGCCCGGCTTCGACCTCGACGCGCAAACGGGCCTGGGGCTCTCGATCGTTCGCACACTCGTGACCACCGAACTCAATGGCACGATCACCATGAACCCGGCCACGCCAGCTGACCTCGCAGCGGTCGGTCTGGGGTCGGAGTCGGGGCGGCCTGGCGGCACTGTCGTCGAACTCCGGGTCCCGACGCTCGAGGACTGAGCAGCCGAGTGGTGTCAGGCAGACCCTGACGGGTCAGGCAGAAGCGGCAGCGCGGCGCTCAGCTCGAGCTGCAGCGACGCGCTTGCGGCGGATGACGCGGCGTTCCTCTTCGGTCAGCCCACCCCAGATGCCGGAATCCTGATTCGTGTCCAGTGCGAAGTCCAGGCAGTCCTTGGCAGCAATGCACTCGCCGCACGTCGCCTTCGCGTGGTCGATCTGCACCAACGCGTTTCCGGTCGTGCCGACGGGAAAGAACAGCGCGGGATCGGTATCCCGGCACAGCGCGTCATCGCGCCAGTCGTAGTCGGCAGCTCCGAGAGCAAGGCTGGACGCAAGAATCGACACGTTCGGATTCCCCCATGTGGGTCGGTGGAGGCGCCACATGTTGCGGCGCCGAGGCTGGAAACAGCGAAAGCCGCCCCAAACGCAGGCCCCGCCGGGACGAAAAGTAGGCGCGAGGAGTGGCCGCCGCAAGTGGCTCTTCATGTGACGTGTGACCATCGACGCAGGTTGTGTCTGGGTCGTTCCCGCGCGTGTTGCGATACTGGCGCCATGAACGTCGTCGGACATCGTGGTGCATCGGGCAGCCTTCCCGAGAACACCCCAGCTGCTTTCGCACTCGCGGACGAGATGGGTGCCGATGGCGTCGAGCTCGACGTGCGGCTTGCACCGGACGGCCATGGCGGCACGCGACTCGTCGTCTTTCACAACCCGCTGCCGGACTCCCAGCGAGAAGTGGACGAGCTCCCGAGCTTCGATGACGTACTCGATGCCTGCGGCGAGCGCATGCTGGTGAACGTCGAGATCAAGAACTCCGAGAACGAAGGCGGGCACGACCCGACCATGGCGATGGTCGCTCCCACCGTCGCTGCGATGCGGCGGCGTGGTCCATCGTGGGCTGATCGCTGGCTGTTCTCGTCGTTCAACCTCGACACGATGAACCACTGCCGCAGCGTGGCTCCGGAGATCCCGACCGCCTTTCTGGTGTCAGATCTGACCGCTGAGTCGGTCGACGCAGCGGTCGACGGCGGGCATGTCGCCGTCCACCCGTGGGTGGGCACGCTGACGGCGAGTCAGGTCGAGGCGTGCCACACCGCCGGTTTGGCGGTCAACGTCTGGACCTGCAACGACCCGGACAGGATCCGCGAGCTCGAGACCATGGGCGTCGACGGCGTGTGTACCGATGTTCCCGAAACCGCACGCATCGCACTCGGGCGCGATGACGACCCTGCAGTTCTCAACCCGAGCTGGGAAAGACGAGCCTGACCGCGTCGGGTACGTGGGTGATGTCGAGTCGGGTCGTCTCTCCCAAGGCGTCGCCATCGAGTTGGTAGGGAAACGGTTCGTCGTGGGTGACCGTCAAGGCGCCGACGTCGGTTCTGATGTCCAGGTGCGGTGCCGGCTGGACGCCACCACCTTTGAGTGCTCCGGCAAGTGAGGTCAGGATCGCTCGTGCTCGCATCGTGGTGAAGGTGATCGCCACGAGTCCCTGTTCGAGGCCGGCGTGCGGGGAGAGGTCGAGTGGACGGTTGCCGAGGTACGTGTACGGGTTCGTGTTGAGCACGATCGTGAAGTACCCGTTGTCGAGGTCGTTGCCGCCGTCGCCTGACAGGCTGAAGTGGGGACGCTTGCGGTCGTATCCCCGAGCCCACGTGGACAGCCCGGCGTAGATGAAGAGCGGGTGACCCAGCCATCGCTTCAGCGACCCATGCCGTTCGACGTGTTGCACGACGGCGGCGTCGAAACCGATGCCGGTGTGAAAGCAGAAGTAGCGGCCGTTCACCTGGCCCAACCCGATTGGGCGGAAGTCCTCGGCGTCGATCCCTCGGACCAGGTGTTCGACGGCCTCGACGGGGTCGTTGGGCATGCCGAGCGTGCGTGCGAACACGTTGGTCGAGCCGCCGGGGAGGACGCCGAGCGCGGTGTCGGATCCGGCGATTCCCGTGGCGACTTCGTTGAGTGTCCCGTCGCCGCCGTACCCGATGACCACGTCGACCCCGCGGCGAGCGGCGTCGTGGGCGAAGCGAGTCGCATGGCCTCGTCGATTGGTCTCGACCACTTCGACCTCGTGGCGCCGAGTGTTGCGTACCACTTCCGATGGCGTCTCGCGGACGCCTTCGGACAGGCGCCGCTGTACGACCACGGTGTTGCGCGCCGTCACCGACGACGCGAACGAGTTGACGATCAGCATGATCCGCAAGCCCCGAAGAGTACTCGGACACGGAGTTACACCTCGGTGGTTCGTGTGACATCCGGTGTCCGATTTGGGGCGCGAACTAAACCCGGCGGTAACTTGGCGTGCCTATGAACGTGATCGTGTGTGTGAAACAGATCCCTGACCCGGCACTGCCGGGTGAGCTGGATCCCTCGACCAACACGCTGAAGCGCGACGGGAAGCTCATCCTCGATGAGTCCGACAGCTACGGCGTTGAAATGGCTCTCCAGCTGGTGAACACCGCTGGCGAGGGCAGCGTCACGCTGGTCTCGATGGCCCCGAACGACGAAGTGTCCGGTCTGCGCACCGCACTCGCGATGGGCGCCGAGAAGGCCGTGCTCGTCTCGGATCCGTCGCTCGCAGGCGCTGACGCCCTGACCACCGCGAAGGTGCTCGCCGGGGCCGTCGGCAAGGCCGGCGAGTACGACCTGATCATCGCCGGCACCGAGTCGTCGGATGGTTACACCGGCACCGTGCCCGAGCAGATGGCCGAAGTCCTCGGACTCCCGTCGGTCGGCTTCGCCAAGACCATCACGGTCGATGGCGACACCGTCAAGGTCGATCGTCAGACCGAAGCTGGCTACGACGAGGTGAGCTGCTCGCTCCCCGCCGTCGTGTCCGTCACCGCCGGAGTGGTCGAGCCGCGGTACCCGAGCTTCAAGGGCATCATGGCCGCCAAGTCGAAGCCGGTCGACACCGTCACCGCCGGTGACCTCGGCATCGAGTCCGTTTCCTGGGCTCAGCAAATCTCTTCCGTCGAAGATGCGCCAGCCCGCGAGGCAGGCGAGGTCATCGAAGACGATGGTGAAACGTTCAACAAGATCGTCGAGTTCCTCGACAACCTGAAGGTGATCTGATCATGGGTATCGACAACATTTGGGTCTTTGCGCAAGCCGACGGCGACGCCGCCAGTAGCGCAACGGCAGAACTTCTCACCAAGGCAGTCAGCCTCGGTGGAACCGTCACGGCGTTCGTCGCTGGCGCCGCAGGCGGAGCTGCCGCCTCGATGGCAGATCACGGCGCTGCGAAGATCTACGAGACCGGTGACCTCGCCGGTGCGCTGCCGGGCGCAGCGGTGTCTGCAGCGATGCAGGCCGTGATCGATGGCGGCGACAGCCCCGACCTGATCATGTTCCCGCAGAACTACGAAGGTCGCGATGTCATGGCTCGCCTGTCGGTGAAGCTCGACCGCACCGTGCTGACCAACTCGACCGAGATCTCGGTCGACGGCGACTCGGTCACCGTGCAGACTCCGGTCTTCGGTGGCACCAAGCTGGTGAACTCCACGTTCACCGGCGAGCGCCCGTTCATCGCTGCGTTCCGTCCGAAGAGCTTCGAGCCTGCAGGCGGCGCTGGCGCCGCCGGTGAGGTCGTTGCCGCTCCGGTCCCGGATCTGGGTGCGACCGGCGGAGCAACCGTCACGGCCGTGCACGTCGAGGAGACCTCGGGTCCGAAGCTCGACGAGGCTGATGTCGTCGTCGGTGGTGGCCGTGGGCTCGGCGAAGCCGACAAGTTCGACATGATCGAGCAGCTCGCCAAGCAGCTCAAGGGTGCGCCGGGCGCATCGCGAGCCATCGTCGATGCCGGTTGGGTGCCGTACAGCTACCAGGTCGGCCAGACCGGCAAGGTCGTCAAGCCGACCGTGTACATCGCTGCGGGCATCTCCGGTGCCACCCAGCACATGGTGGGCATGAAGGGCTCCAAGAACATCATCGCGATCAACAAGGATGCCGAGGCACCGATCTTCGGTGTTGCGGATCTCGGCATCGTCGGTGACGTGCACAAGGTGCTCCCGCAGCTGCTCGAGGCGCTCGCCGCTCGCGGCTGATCATCGCACACTGATTCGAACGGGAGCCGGGCCTTCGGGTCCGGCTCTTGTCGTTTTCGAGGCCCTTTCGACTGGGGTCAGTCCTGGTCCAGGGCGGTCACGGCCCAGGCGACGTTGTTCACCGGGTCCTCGATCGCAATCTGGAGTGACCATCCGACCTCGGGCTCGTACGCGTTCCATCGATACCAGCGAAGTTCTGAGGCGAGCTCGTCGAGCTCGTCGGGGTCGACCGGCCACTCGTCGAGCAGGTCGCCGAGCGAAGCGAGGAACCACCATGCACCGAAGCGGCCCGCAGCAGCTCCAGGGCGACGCCCGTGTGCGCCGCCGCTCGCTCCCGCCCAGGCCAGCCAGGCAATCGCTTCGCCGGGTGTCAGATCGCAGACTCTGACGCGTCGTACGCCAAGCGCTCCGAGCGCCGCAGCGATGTCGCCGTCGACGCACACGACTTCAGCGCGGCCGTTGGACGATGTGGTCCAGACTTCGACGAGCTGGCGAAGCGAGAGCTCGACGTCGTCGTCGAGCTCCTCGGCGCCTGTGGTGGTCTCGAGGTCGCGCCAGTCGGACGGCAGCTCAGGTGCAGCGAACTCGGCGCCGTTGACGGAGTAGACGGCCACGGCATAGTCCGGTTCCCACGGAGCAAGACGGGCTGGGATGTCGAGCACCGGAGCGAGGTCGGCGTCGATCGGCTCGCCACGAATCGCCCGCTCATGCGCGACGAACGTCGCTCGTGGACCAACATCGAGCAGCGCAGCGAGGTCGCCCCACGAGTGTCGTTGAGCGACCACTTCGGTCAGCGGCCCGATGGTGAAGCGACCCGACAGACCGTCGCGTTCGTCGAGCACGATCGCAGCGTGCTCCGCATCGCCGAGCAGCGCGAGCCGATACTCGGCCAGAGTGGCGGCTGGCCAGAGCTGACGGCCGGTCTCGACCGCGGCACGAGAACGATCGCGAACCCGAAGCAGACCCGGCCAATCGCATGCTGAGCACCGATCATCGATCATCCGCACCAGACCATCGAGGTCGGCGCGGGCGATGAGCTCATCGAGGTCGGTGTCATTCACGCCCGCAGCATGCCACGGGTCGAGCAAACCGCGCGGAGCGCAGAACATCGAAGCGAGGCACGGGAGCGTCCGACCGAGGGGACTCCCCGCCAGCCCCGATGGACATCGACCCGGCGCATGTGGCTGAGGTGTGTGCCGCTCACGGCATCGAGATCCTGGGCCCGCCACCCGGGCCACTCGAGTGAGACGGCCTCGGGGCGGTCAGCGGTGGCGGAGGCGGATCGTGATCCAACCCTCGATCGTCACGGATGCGTCCAGCGTCATGGGCTCCAGAGCATCGAGCACGTGCTGATGGCGAGCAGCGAGGATCCCGCTGATGACGAGTGCACCGCCCGGGGCGACGCTTCGCACGAGG
>CALIOL010000327.1 GCA_938044705.1 uncultured Ilumatobacter sp.
CAGGACAGTCGTGACGAAGCGGTCGAGTTCGTCAACGATCGCGGAACCGAGTCATTCACCGTGCTGTGGGACGAGACGTTCCAATCGTGGATCTCCTTGGAGATCACCGGTCAGCCGACATTCGTCCTCCTCGACACGCAGGGCAACGAGATCGGCCGATGGTTCGGACTGAACGAAAGCGAGATCCTCGCGCTCGCTGCCAACGCCTGATCAAGCTCACAGGGCGCGCGCCGGGCGCACCGTCGCTCGAAACATACGAATTCTTTACTCTTCGTCACCTGTGTCAACACCGATGACCCAAGTATGGAATTTGGTCGGGGGTCGACGCGCCCCATCGTCGTGCTCGGCTCGTTGGCCAGCGCGATTGCCCTGATCATCCTGACCGTCGTGCTGTTCCAGACCGCACAGGGCAAGCTCGAAACCGAAGCGGAGCAGTCCCTCCGCCGCGACCAGGATCGACTCGCACTCGCTCGCGAGACCCTCGAAGCAGCCACGCTGGACCTCGTCGTCGTTCGCTTGCTCGACGGCATCGGCGTCGATGGCGACCGCTCGTCGCGGCTCGCGGCCTCCGCGGAGCGAGCGCAGGGCGCCCGAGATACCGCCGAACTACTCGCAATGAGCGACAGCCCGATCGCCGATGAGGCGATCACCTTGCTCGACGAACTCGACGACGCGGCCATTGACGACCCGGCAAACGGGAGCGTCGACGAGCTGTTCTACATCGCCGAGGACGCATCGCGCTGGGCCGGAGCTGACGGCCTCGTGACGACGCGACGCGACGCCATCCACGAACTCAGCTTCGTCAGCACCTTGCCGCTCCATGCAATGATCGAAGGACTCGCAGCTGACGTGGCCGTCAGCGACCGCGCCGTCGATCCGTCGATTTCGTTACTGATGGACGACTTGATCGAGATCGTGCGCACCGAAGGTGGCTGGTACGGCATCGACGCGGATGCACCGCTCGACAACTCGATCTGGATCGAGATCGACAACGCCCGCGAGATGTTCCCCGACACGGTCACCCGTCTCAACGAGCTCACCGCTGCGAGTCCGATCGTCGACTACGACGCCTGGGCACGCAGCCTGGGGGACGGGAACGGCGACGGCTCGTCACCATCCGCGCCGACTGACGTGCTCGCCTGGGCCGACGCGCTCACCGTAGATCTGGCCGCCATCATCGACGAGCTCATCGCCGATGAGGAAACCGCCCTCAACGACGGCCTCGCAGACGCCCAATCCGAGCGTCGCCTACTGTTCGCAGCATCCGCTGCCACGGCGCTGCTCGCTGCCTTTGCACTGCTGATGACCTGGCGGCGCTTCTCCCGGACGATTCGCATCGCGAGTGAGCGCGCCCAGCTGGCGCGGCGCGATGCGCTCACCGGGGTCGGCAATCGACACGAACTCAACGCTCGCGGTCAGTCGGACTCGCAAGATGCTCGATTCGGTCACCACGTCGTTGCGATGATCGACCTCGACGACTTCAAGATGGTGAACGACGTGTACGGGCACGCCGCAGGCGACGCAATGCTCGTCGAAGTCGCCACCAAGCTGCGCGAACTCGCAGCGCAATTCACCGGTGAACAAGCCGACGCAGAATGCAGCGTGATCCGCCTCGGTGGAGACGAGTTCCTCCTGACACTGCACGGTGAGCACAACTTTGATGTCGCTGAGGTCCGCCGGCAGCTCGAATTGCTCCGCCTGCAATCCGTCGAGATCGAGGACCGACAGATCGGTCTCGAATTCAGCATGGGAGTCGTCGCCCGTAGCGGTCCGAGCGAGCTCTCCGAGATGATGCGTGCCGCTGACGCCGGCGTGTACGACGACAAGGCGCAGCGTCTTCTCGACCGATCGGTCTTCGGAGGTCGTCGCCCGCCGTCGCAGGCCGATCAGCCCGCGCTGACCTCTGGCTGACGCTGCGGCGTCGTGGTGCACGCCATACTGGCGAGATGTTCCGCCATGTGGTGATGTTCGAGTGGGTCGATGGCGTGGACGACGCCGCCATCGATGCGATGGCTGCAGCGCTCGATGCGCTCGTCGCCACCATTCCCGAAGTCGTCAGCTACGTCCACGGGCCCGATGCGGGCATCTCGGACGGCAACTTCGACTACGTCATGGTCGGTGACTACGCGTCGATCGAGGACTACGCCGTGTACCGCGATCATCCCGAGCACCAGCGGATCATCGCCGAAATGATCAAGCCGCACGTCGCCAAGCGAGCCGCGGTTCAATATCACACCGGCTGACGGGGTCAGACCTCGTTCAACAAGTCGTCGCCGGCGACCCAACGCTCGAGGTTCGCGAGGAACGCCTGAGCAGCTCGTTCGCCCGTTCCGTCGGTCGAGCCCGAGTTGTGTGGAGTCAGGATCAGGTTCGGAGCCGCCCACAGCGGGTCGTCGGCCGGGAGCGGCTCGGGGTCGGTGACGTCGAGCCCCGCACCACCGAGACGTCCGTCGACCAGGGCGGACGTGAGCGCCGCCTGGTCGACCAGTTCGCCGCGACCGACGTTGACGAAGAGACCATCGGGTCCCAGCGCGTCGAGCACCTCGTCGGACACGATGCCGGACGTGTCAGGTGTGAGTGGAATCGCGACGACCATCACATCGTGACCAGATGCGACCTGTCGAAGCTCGCTGAGCGGTTGCACGGGATATGGCTCGTCGCCGTGCGCCGCTCGTCGAACGATCGTCGGTTCCATGCCGAAGGCATCTGCGAGGCGGGCGACCTCCTGGCCGATCGGACCCCACCCGACCACGGCGATGCTGCGACCGCCGAGCTCGGTCCAACGATGCCAGTTCCACTCTGCCCGGTCCTGTGAGCGAAGCATGGTTGGCAGGTCGCGGGTCAGCGCAAGGAGGTACATCATCGCAGTGCGAGCAATCGGCGCCGCACTGCTGCCCGATGAGGTGGTCAGTCGAACACCCCGATCGGTGAAGGTCGAGAACACCGGGCTGTCGACCCCCGCCGACATCGTGTGGAACCAGCGCAGGTTCTCGGCGCGCATCGCCACCCCGAAGAAGTTGGCCGCACGTTCGGGCCAGGCGTCGTGGGAGAAGAACGTCAGCGTGATGCGTTCGACATCAGCCTCGGCGACCTGCTCGTCACCGTTCAAGGTCACAAACTCGAGTTCCGGCGCGAGCTCGCGGAGGCGGTCGCCGTGCGTCGAAAGAAACGTGTCGGTGCAGAACAAGACATCAGCCACGTCGCCGAGTGTTGCATCTCGCATTCGTTTGCACTCGATTCACATTGCGAGACTGAAGAAATGCAGACCGCCGCCACCGAGATGCTCGACATCGAGTTCCCCATCCTCGCGTTCAGTCACTGCCGCGACGTCGTCGCCGCCGTCAGCAAAGCGGGAGGTATGGGAGTGCTGGGTGCCGTTGCCCACTCCCCGAAACAACTGGAGATCGACCTCGACTGGATCGAGAACGAAGTCGGCGGGCGCCCCTACGGCGTCGACCTCATCGTCCCAGCCAAGTACGCCGGTGATGGCGACGGTGGCTACACGGTGGACGACATCAAGAAGCTGATCCCGGACACTCACCGGGAGTTCGTCGACGACATCCTCGCTCGCTACGACGTGCCGCCGTTGGCGGACCAGAACGAAGCAAAGCAGGGCACGTACGGTGCAGACGGCGACGCACCATTCAGCGCCGCGAGCGCAGCGCCGCTCCTCGACATCGCCCTCGCGCACGACACCGCGTTCGTCGCCAACGCGCTCGGGCCGCCCCCACAGTTCTTCATCGACCGTTGCAAGGAGGCCGGCAAACTGATCGGAGCGCTCGCTGGCCGGCCGCAACACGCCGAACGCCACGCCGCTGCGGGCGTCGACCTGATCATCGCTCAAGGATCCGAAGCCGGTGGCCACACCGGTGAGATCGGCTCGATGGTCCTGATTCCCGAGATCGTGGACGCCGTCGACATCCCGGTACTCGGCGCGGGTGGCATCGGTCGCGGTCGCCAGATGGCCGCAGCAATGGCTCTCGGTGCGCAAGGTGTGTGGTGTGGGTCGGTGTGGTTGACCACGAACGAAGCAGAGACACAGCCCGCCGTGAAGGAGAAGTTCCTCGCAGCCACCTCAGCCGACACGATCCGTTCGCGGTCGATGACCGGCAAGCACGCTCGGATGCTGAAGACGAAGTGGACCGAGGAATGGGAACGCGAGGACACCCCTGACCCGCTCGGTATGCCGTTGCAGCCGATCCTCACGAGCGAAGCGGTCACTCGGATCAACCGTGCGTCGGCAACGGTGGGTTCGGGGGCAAACGAGCTGGCCGGATATTTCGTCGGGCAGGTCGTCGGCACGATGAACCAGCCAAAGGGATCGGCCCAGGTCGTGATGGACATGGTCGAGGAGTTCATCGAGTCCGTCGAATCCCTCGCCGCTCAGCTCCAGATCTGAACAACTCAGCCCTCTCACCAATCTTGACCGAGACCTGATCTGGTCTCGCGTTGGCGCCGATGTTGGCGACCGAGGATTTGTCGAACACACGGGAACAGCGGTTTCCCACTTTCCGACAAAACGACAGGTTCCGACATGACCTCAACGACATCGCTTCCAGGCTCCACGTTCCGACTCGTCGCCATCGCCACGCTGGCGACGGTTGCCGTTGGCTCGACGGTGGTCGAATTCGATCGATCCACCGAAGCAGCCCCGGACGTGGCCTCACCCGCGGCTGCGGACGAGACAGCTCCAACCACCACGACGGCACCGATGAGCACCGTGCCCGACGACGCAGAAGACGTCACGGCAAACGCCTTCACGAACAGCGATGGCACACCGACGACGACCACCGAACCGGCGTCGGTCGAAACGGTGTGGCGGACCGACGATTTCTCGAGCGACACCGGCAACTGGCTGCCGATGTCCGGCAGCTGGGAGATCTCCGAGGGGCAGTACATCCAGAGCGACGCGACCGGGTACGACCTCATCACCCAGTACAACGAGGCTCCTCCGACCGAGTTCGCCATCAGCGTCGAGATGACCGCCACCACACCAGAACTCGGCGGCGGGCTGCTCATCGGACAACCCGCTCTCGGCTCGCGCAACGGTGCGACGCTGATCGACTTCACCGACGCCGGCAGCTTCCTCAGGTGGGGCCGCTACGACCCGACGACGGGGCAACACGAATACCTCGGCGGCCTCCCGGTCGACGCCGACTTCGACCCCGAAGCGATGCACACCTTGACCGTTCGGTCGAACTCCGATCGTGCCTTCATCTCGCTCGACGGTGAGCCGTTCGGCGAGTTCGATGCGGTCGATCCGGGGTACATCGGTTTGGCAACATCGGTCTCGGGCGTCACGTTCGACAACCTCGAGATCGTCGAGCTGTGATGACCGCGACGATGCAAACACGGTCCTCGGCCGGCGCAGCAGTGCTCCCAGCGCCCCCGACCACTGAGCGAGTGCAGGTCGACGCCGACCTGGCAGCGCCTGCTCCTGCTCGCTCCGCCAAGCCTCGAGACGGCTTCCTGGATGCTCTCCGAGCGGTGGCAATCATCCGCGTGGTGCTCTGGCACGCGTTCGGAACGCCGGTCATCTCCTGGGTGATCTCGACGATGCCGCTGATGTTCTTCGTCGCCGGTTCGCTGCTCCACCGCTCGCTCAGCTCCCGCCCGGCAGGTCAGGTGCTGCGCTCGCGACTGCGCCGCCTGCTCGTCCCGTTCTGGTTCTTCGGAGCCATCGTCCTCGGCTTTCTCTCACTGGTTCATCTCAGCAACCCGGGACCGACGACGAACTTCTCCCCCGAGCAGTTGTTCTCATGGTTCCTGCCACTGGTGAATCCGACCGCATCCGGTTGGGAAGCGGGATGGGCGTCGAGCCCGCTCTGGTACATCCGCGCCTACTTGTGGCTGCTCTTGCTGTCTCCCGTGCTGCTCAAGGCCTGGCGTCGGTTCGGCATGGCATTGCTCCCTGCCCCACTCGTGCTGATGATGGCGGGCGAGTTGCTCTCCCGACACACCGACCCCGGCCCGAACAGCTCCATCTGGATTCTCGGCGACCTTGGGATCTACGCGTTCTTCGTGTTGCTCGGCTTCGCACACGCCTCTGGGGCCTTCGAACGGCTCAGCATTCGTGAGATCGTCGAGTGGCTCATGGTCGCAGCGACGGCAACCGCCGTGGCATGGCACTTCTTCCCCGCCGAGGGCGGCGTGCTCAACCACAGCTACCCGGCCCTCTGGGCGTCGGGAATCGCGTGGATCGCCGTGGCGTTCCTCGCTCGACCGTTGCTCAGCATCGTTCCGCAGGTGCGAGTGCTCGGGGGTGTTCTCTACTGGATGACGCGACGAGCGATGTCCATCTACCTCTGGCACAGCCCGGCGATCGTTGCGTCGTACCTGATCGCAGCTGAGCTGAACCTCACACCGAGCCCTGCGATCGTGCTCGGCATCGTCGTTCCGCTCGTCATCCTCGCCGTCGTGCTCACCGGCTGGATCGAAGACATTGCCGGTGGCAACCCGGCAGAGATCTGGCCGACACTGTCGTCGCAGAAGGTCATGGTTCGCGACACCCTCGGCCACATCGTGCCCGCCCGCCAACACGGCATCGTCGGTGCCATCGCAGCAGGCTGCGCCGCGACGTTGATCGCCCTTGCTGCGGTTGCACCTGGCGCTGCGCTCACCGCCGCACCGCAACCTGCCGAAGTGCCCGCTGCCGCTGACAGCACCGGGTTGGCCCTTCCGCCTGCGCCTTCAGGCCGACCCGACCCGCTCGCCGCAGTGGCAGCGGCCGAGGAACCATCCGACACCGGCCTCGCACTCCCACCAGCACCATCAGGCCGACCCGACCCCCAGGCAGCCGCCGCCGAACCCGAGGAGGCAGCCGACACCGGTCTCGCACTCCCACCGGCACCATCAGGCCGACCCGACCCCGAAGCGGCCACCACCAGCGAAGAGCCCGCGGCTCCACCCGAGCCAACCGCAGCACCAGAACCTGCAACGACCGAGAGCCCGGCGCCGTCCCCGGAGGCCGAAGCACTGAAGGCCGTCACCGATCAATGGTTGGCAACATCGGGAATCACGGGCGTTCGCGTCGCCGTCGTCATGCCCGACGGGAGCACCGTCTTCGCCGGGAGCGGTACTGATGGTGACGGCAGCCCCATGGACGTCGACGGTGTCAGCGCGGTCACCTCGGTCACCAAGACCATGACGGGCGCACTCGTCATGCAACTCGTCGACGAAGGTCTACTCGAACTCGACGCACCGCTGACCTCGATCCCTGGAGCCGGCGACGTCCCCGGCGACACGCCCATCACGGTTCGTCAGCTCCTCAACCACTCGAGCGGACTCGCCCCGTATCAAGAAACGCCGAGCTATGACCCCTCGACCTCACTCGACCCGGTCACCGCGGTCCAGATGTCGCTCGCGACCGACTTGCAGTGGGCACCGGGCGCAGCCGCTGGCTACTCGAACAGTGGCTTCCTCGCCCTCGGCCTGCTCATCGAGAACGCAACCGGCCAGGATTACGGGACCGCTCTTGCACAGCGCATCCTCGAGCCCTACGGGCTCACGAACACGACCGTCGATACGACGCCACGGCAAGGCTGGATCGGTGGTTCAGCCGGCGGTGTCTCCTCGAGCCTCGGCGATCTCGCACTGTGGGGCACCCACCTGTACCGGACCGGAGACGTCGTGTCCGCCAGCTCGCTGGCGGAGATGACGAAGATCGACGAAGTGTTGTATTCGGGACTCGGAACCTTCCCCGTCTGCCCATGCGCACCCAATGGTGACGGCACGGTGACCCCGGCCTCCTACGGCCACAACGGTGGCTCGGTCACGCTCCAATACTCTCCCGGTGACGGCGTCGTCATCGCTGCTGGATTCAGCGAGTCGTTCTGGCTCGACGGATTCGGGCAGTCCGACGTGTACGAATTCCTCGCTGAGGTTCGTCAGTTCGCCACCGGCTGATCGCCTGCCCTCATCGATGTGTGTCGGAACCCATCGATGAGGGCGGGTCGACTCGACCGTTCCGATTGCCCGGCCTACCCGGCCAGGTGATCCCACGATCGAGCGAGATCGTCCCACGGCCCGACGTCCGCAATGCAGCCGTCGACCAGGACGACGACGCGATCGGCGCGCTCGAGCGCAGCACGCTTGGTCGTCGAGCCGATGACCGTCCTCCCGGTCGAACGCATCGCGTTCCAGAGCTCGATCTCCGTCGTGGCGTCAAGCGCCGACGAGACGTCGTCCGCGACGAGGAGTTCCGAATCCGTCGCCAACGCCCTCGCCAACGCGAGTCGTTGCACCTGGCCGCCGGATAGCCGAACACCTCGATGACCGACGAGTGACTCGGCGCCTCCGGCGTCGGCGATATCGCGCTCCAGGCGTGCGAGCGCAATCGGTTCGTCGACGTCGCGATCGTGCCCGAGTGTGATGTTGTCGGAGAAGGTCCCGGACAACACCTTCGGAATCTGCGCGACGTAGGCGACTCGGCCCGGTCGAAGGAAGACCTCCGGGTCCTCGATCGGAGCTCCGTTCCATGCCATCGAGCCCGTCGTGTGCACCAGGCCCGCAAGCGCGCCCAACAGACTCGACTTGCCCGAACCGATGCGACCGAGCAGCAACACCTGCTCGCCGCGACGAACATCGAGGTCGATCGCCTTGACGCCAACGGTGCCATCGTCGTGGATGGCCGACACGTCTCGGAGTTCGAGCACGTCGAGCGATTCCGCACCGCCACCGGTCGCTCGCGGGGCCGTACCTGCGACCAGGTCGATGCCCGGTGGGATGTCGATCAGGTCACGCCCGCCTGCAAGCCGGCTCGTCTCCTGCTGCCAGGCGCGTGTGCCCGGCGCGTCGGTGATCACGGCGCCCGCGACACGGCCGAACCACTCGAAGCCCGCCACGGCACCCGACACCAGCAACGCCGTCGACAGGCCCCACCATCCTGCGACGAAGATCGCCCAGGCCGCGACGACTCCCGCTTGCACGAGGACCGTCGGAAGCCCGATCAGAAGCGCCTGAATGCGATGCTCTCGGACCGCTGCGCTGACGCGCCCGTCATCGACGCTTCGCAGATGACGGTGAACCGCGGACGTCGCCCCCGACAACTTCACCGTGCGGATCGACTCGAGCGCTGACACGAGCACTCGCCCGAATCCGGCGCGAGCGGTGGAGGAGGCGTCAGCCGATCGACCTGCAACGGGCGAGCCGAACGCGGAGGTCGAGCCGGTCAGGAACATCACCCCGAGCAGCACCGCGCCTGCGAGCGGCGTTCCGGCGAGCAGCGAGGTGACCACGACGATGACCAGCCCGTTCGCGAAGTCGACGCAACGGTCGGCGTATTCGAGATATCGGTCCGAGTCCATCGCTCGAGCGACGACCTCACCCGGTGGCGTCGGGGGAAGACGATGCTGTTCGGTCTGGCCGACCAACACGACGGTGCGCACCCGCAACATCACGTCGATCCACCACCGCGGGTACCGGCGGATCGCTTCGGCGAGCAACAGCGGCGAGCAGACCAGTCCCGCGACCATCACCGACAACAGCACGGCAGCAGACTCGCCGCGCTGCAGACGAACCACGATCTCACCCCACAGCCAACCCGTCACCGAGCCATATGCACCGAGCAGCGACGCAAGGAGAAACCCGACCACCCCGAACAGCCCCCAATGTGGGTGAAGGCGCACTGCGTTCCAGATGCCGCGTGCGAGGCGTGGTGGACTCGGCACTGCGATCGGCTCTGGCTGCACGCCTGATCGACGAACCGCTGCTGTCGGCCCGACATCGTCGGTCCCTCGCGATGCAGCCTCCGCGTTCGGCCTGCGCGCATCGTCCAGCAGTCGCCGAAATGCCCCATCGCGCGCCGCGAGGTCGACGCGGGCGCCGTGTTCGACCACTCGTCCGGCATCGAGCACCGCGACGTCGTCAGCTCGTTCGACCGTCGTGAGTCGATGTGCGATCAAGATCCCGGTGCGTCCAGCCAGGAGGCGGCGAGATGCGTCCACGACCTGAACCTCGGTGACCGGATCCATCCGGGCCGTTGCCTCGTCGAGCACGATCACCGCGACGTCGCGCACGAGCAGCCGAGCAAATGCAACGAGTTGTTCCTCGCCTGCCGACAGCGTGAGTCCGGCGGGGCCGAGAACCGTGTCGAGTCCGTCCGGCAGCGCCGCGACCCACTCCGTCAGCCCGAGTTCGGCGACAGCGTCGGCAACCAGCGAACGCTCGACATCGGAGAACATTGCGATGTTCTCCGCCAGCGTTCCCGCAATGATCTCGGTGCGCTGCGTCACGACACCCACGCTCGAGCGCAGCTCCTGAAGGTTCAGTCGAGTCACATCCACTCCGCCGAGGAAGAGTGAGCCGGGCTCCGGTTCCACAGCACGCGACAGCAACGACGCGAGCGTCGACTTTCCCGAACCGCTTCGACCGACCAGCGCGCAGGTCGTTCCGGCCGGGACGGTGAGCGTCACGTTCTCGAGCGCAAACGAACCGTGTTCGTACGCGAAGTGCAGATCGCGTAGCTCGATCGACAGGGACCCATCGGGGACCGGGTCGCCGGCGGTCGGTTCAGGCTCCACGGCCATCAGCCCGCGCAACCGAAGCAGCGCGCCGACACCTGCCTGCAGGTCAGGAAGGTGGTGCGCGACCTGGTCGATCTGACCAGCGAAGGTCACGGTCACCGCAAAAAGCGTGACGAGCGTCGCCGTCGATTCCGGAGTACCGCCGAGCACGGTCACGCCGACGATGGCAACGACCGCCAACAGCCCGTGGACCAGAAGGCCCGCACGCTGGAACACGGCGGCCTCCACACGAACGAGTTCGTGCAACCGTTCGTGGATCACCGCAGCGAGACGGGCGCACCTCTGCAACGCGTGGGCCTGACCGAGGCTGGTGCGAAGGTCGTGGCGAGCTGCGACGCCTTCCTCCGTCGCAGCAGCGTGATCGGTCCACGCCTCCTCCTCTCGCACCTTGATGTCGACGATCCGATCCAGCGGAGGCTTGATCGCCCGCCAGATCGCTGCTCCGGTGATGGGGAACAGCACGAACGCAGGCCACCACGTGAAGCCGGCCACGATCAGCAGTGGCAACGAGACGAAACCGAGCCGGATGACTCTCCACGCGTGCTGGCGGAGCAACGAACCGATCTCGTGGGTGTCGTCGTCGACGCGGTCCAGTATCTCTCCAACCGCTTGCTCCGTGAGCGCCGAAAGCGGCTGTTGCATCACTGCGTCGAGCAGATCAGCACGCAGCTTGCCCTCTGCCCGATCTGCTGCGGCACTCCAAGCAACTCGGCCGATGGTGTCGAAGACCGCCGCGCCGACGATCAGCACCGCAAGCAGACCGACCGCAGCCCAGCTGGGCGATTCCGCCAAACGTCCGATGACCAGCGCACCGAAGGCCTGACCAATCGACGCGACTCCCACCGCGACCAGGGCGAACGTCGTGGTTCTGCCTCGAAGTCGCCGACGGTCGATCGATCGTTTCGGCTCGACGGGATGCTGTGGCGCGTCCGACCCCGCTCCGCCGACGAGTCCGTTTTCGGACGCGCCGCTGATCGCGATCGATGTGGCCACACCGAGACGCTAGAGCGCCGCTGCTCTGCGCTCAGCCTGGGTTTCTTCCCCGTAGCTCGACCATGCCGCGGCACCGAGCCGCCCAGTGGTGACGATGAGCCTCCAGCGCCGCTCCCCGGTCTGCCACGATGACCGAATGGAGCAAGGAGGGCGACCGAGCGACGGCGGTTGGCAGAGCCGCGTGCTGACCGAGCGCTTCGGGAGACTCCGGGTCGGACTCCTGATCGCGATCGCCAGCTTCTGGATCGTCGCACCCAATATCCCGTCGTCCGCCATTCGGGACGAAGTCGACTGGCTCTGGGAACCGGCGGAAGAAATGGGGCTGGTCCAGGACTGGGCGGTCTTCAGCCCCAACCCGAGAAGCCAGTCGATCGACGTTCGAGCGCGAATCGAATTCGATGACGGTTCGATCGACTTCTGGGATGTTCCAGAATTCGACCCCACCATCGGCGCGCTGCGTTCATACCGATGGCACAAGTGGCAGGAACGAATTCGCCTCAACAATCGCGAGTTCCGATGGCCCGCAGCCGCCGAGTGGATTGCTCACCAGTACGAGCGAGATGGGCGGTTGCCGCGACGCGTGACCATGATTCGCCGGTGGATCGACCACGATCCACTGATCGCCGGAGCGCCCGCACCCGATTCGGGCTGGAACGAATTCGAGTTCTTCGTCTGGGAGCGCGAACTGTGATCGAGGACGTGAAAGAACTCGGTCATCGTCTGTTCGTCGCACCGCGGACTGCATGGCCAGCTGCCATCGCTCGCGTCGTGATCGGCGTGGCGATCCTGCTGTGGGCCATCACGATGGCTTTCGATTCCTCTGCACTCCTCGGCGACGACGCACTGGTCGGCGTTGAATTCGCCAGCAATCGAGCTCGATATCTCGCGCTGGATTCGACCGTGGCGATCAACATCGCGCTCTTCGTGCTGAGCCTCGTCGCGATCGCCATCATCGTCGGGTGGAGACCTTCGCTCTGGTTCCTCGTCGCATTCGCACTGCTGGTTGCGGTGCAGCGCAGAAACGACATGATTCTCAACTCCGGCGACATCATCCTGCGTGACTTGACGCTGCTGCTTGCACTGGCACCCACCGGGGCAGCCATGTCGGTGGACCGTGTGCGGCAGCACGGACGTGGTTCGTTCTGGACGTCGGCGACCGTCGCCCCGTGGGGGCTCCGTCTGGTTCAGCTGCAACTGATCGTCGTGTACTTCTTCGCCTTCTGGTCGAAGAGCGGTGAGCTCTGGAAGAACGGCACCGCCGTGTCGACAGCGTTTCGACTACAGGACCTCCAACGCTTTGGCGAGCTGAGCGTCATCGTCGAGAACATCTGGGTCGTGACGTTCCTCACCTGGTCGACACTCGTCGTCGAACTCGCGCTCGCTGCGCTGCTCTGGGTGAAGCGACTCAGGCCCTACCTGATCGTGCTCGGCGTAGTGCTCCATCTGACGATCGACGCGTTGGTGCTCGTTGGATTCTTCGGATTCGCGATGGTCGCAGGTCTGATGACGTTCCTCGACGCCGACCGGGTCGACGCCGCGGTCAAGCGTCGCACCACGGGGAGAACCGATGAGCTCAGTCAGCCGATTCGATCGGGATCTTGAAACCGACGTCGGCGCCACCCGATGGTGACTCCGACGCCCAGACCGCGCCGCCGTGAACTTCGACGATCTGTGACACGATCGACAAACCGAGACCCGAGCCGGGCATCGATTGCGTGGTGACGCTGCGATGAAAACGATCGAAGACACGAGCCCGATCTTCGACCGGGATGCCTGGCCCGGCGTCACGCACGCTCACGGATCCGCCACCGGCGACGATCTCGATGGGTGTGCCGACAGGGCTGAACTTGTCCGCGTTGCTCACCAGGTTGTTCACC
>CALIOL010000328.1 GCA_938044705.1 uncultured Ilumatobacter sp.
GCCGCGCTCGGACACGGCGCAACCGTCAACGGGGTCTCCTTGAGCGTGTCTGGCGCAACCGAACTCGCCACGTCACTGGCGGCGACCGGATTCAGCTACCACCTCGACCAACGGCGAGTCGAGCAGGCGAACCGGCTGGCACGCGTGCTCCCCCGACTCCGGGACATCCGACGCCAAGGGTCAGCCGCACTCGACCTCGCATACGTCGCCTCTGGGCGGGTCGACGCCTACTTCGAAGAGTTCGTCAACTCGTGGGACGTCGCCGCCGGAGTCCTCCTCGTCACCGAGGCCGGCGGCACCGTCACGGCGTTCGACGGGGTCGCGATCGACGTCTCCGACCCGGCCGGCGTCATGGCCTCCACACCGGCACTTCATGACCAATTCCTGACCATGTTCGTCGCGAGCAGGTGAAATGCGGCATCATGGAGGCGTGGGTACACGCATCCTTGCTGTCGAAGACGACGAGCGCATCCGTTCAGCGGTGAAGCTCGCGCTCGAAGACGAAGGTTGGGTCGTCGACGAAGCCGAAAGCGGCGAAGAGGCGATCGACCTGTTCCAACGGTCGGCGCCCGACGTCGTACTGATCGACATCATGCTCCCAGGCATCGACGGATTCGAGCTGTGTCGCACGCTGCGTCGCACCAGCGATGTCCCTGTCGTCATGGTGACGGCCCGCAACGACACCCACGACATCGTCGCCGGGCTCGAGGCAGGCGCCGACGACTACCTCACCAAGCCGTTCGCTCCCAAGGAGCTTTCCGCTCGAATTCGGGCACTGCTCAGGCGCATCCGACCCGGCGCTCCCGGGCACGCTCGCCTGGTCTTCGGTGACCTCGAATTGATCCCGGATGAAGGCAAGGTCATCCGCGAGGGCGACGAGGTCCATCTGACCAAGACCGAGTTCAGGTTGCTGTGCGAACTGGCGGAGAGCCCAGGGAAGGTCTTGAGCCGCGAAGCTTTGCTGGACAAGGTCTGGGGCTACGACTACTTCGGTGACGGCCGCCTGGTCGACGTTCACATTCGGCGCCTCCGCACCAAGGTCGAGCACGACCCGGCCAACCCACGTCACGTCGTGACGGTGCGCGGCCTCGGCTACCGCCTTCAGACCTGACCACAGGTCGGTGCATCCGTGGCCGGTCCGATCCGTCGCCTCATCAACCGATCCCGACCGGCTGCGCTCGGTCTGCGACGTCGCATCCTGCTGATCATCACGCTCGGTTCGATCGCACTCTCGCTGTTCCTCGCCACCACGACGTTCGGCCTCACGCGCTCGAACCTGGTGACCGAGCGAGACGAAGTCGCCATCGAGACCTCGGGACGCAACGCGCAGATCGTGGCGCAGACGCTCCGGCCGACACAGCCGACCGAGCCTGCCGCTGCTCAGCGCTCGCTCGACACTTTCGGAGTCCAGCGGTACACGATCTTCTACCGCGACCGTTTCTGGTTCGGGAACACGCCGTACACGAACGACAACCTGCCGCCAGAACTGATCGAGCGGGTCATCACCGATGGCGAGTCCGCTCGCCAGATCGTCGACATCGACGGCGAGCCCAACATCGTCGTCGGCTGGTCGGTTCCCGACGTCGGCGTCTACTTCGAGTTTTTCCCGCTCGACGACGTCGACTCGAACCTCACCAACCTTCGCGTCGCATTGGTGCTGGCAGCATTGATCACCACCGGCCTCGGCGTGCTCGTCGGCGTGTTCGCGGCTCGGCGTGCTGTTCGCCCCCTCGGTGCTGCGGCGCAGGCCGCCTCGGCGATCGCTGGAGGCCGGTTGGACACCCGCCTCGAAGGCACCGAGGACCCAGACCTTCGCGTGCTCACCGAGTCGTTCAACGACATGGCCGAAGCGCTCGAGCAGCGAGTCGAGCGCGATGCTCGCTTCGCCTCCGACGTCAGCCATGAGCTGCGATCCCCGCTGATGACCCTCGCCGCATCCGTGGAGGTCATGGAGGCCCGCCGCGACGACCTTCCCGATCGGGCGCAGTCCGCACTCGACCTGCTCTCCAGCGATGTCGTGCGCTTCTCAGGTCTCGTCGAGGACCTGCTCGAGATCTCCCGGTTCGATGCGGGCGCCATCCGGCTCAACATGGAAGAACTGCTCGCTGCAGAGTTCGTTCGTCAGGCGGTTGCAGTGAGCTCGCACCCGGAGACACCGGTCATGGTCAGCGACCGCGCGGAGACGGCGCTCATCCGCGGCGACAAGCGTCGCCTCGCCCGTGTCATCGCGAACCTCATCGACAATGCACGGGCCTACGGTGGCGGCGCCCCGGAGATCAGCATGGAGATCAACAACCTCGACTCCGAGCCCGTCTCCCACTTGACCATCGCGGTGGAGGATCGAGGCGAGGGTGTGGCCGAGGCCGAACGGTCTCTGATCTTCGAGCGTTTCGCTCGGGGTGGCGGCGCCGGGCGACGAACCGGCAGTGAAGGCGCCGGTCTCGGCCTGTCGCTCGTCGACGAGCACATCAGGATGCACGGAGGGCGCGTGTGGGTCGAGGATCGCCTCGACGGTGAATCCGGCGCACGATTCGTGATCGAACTCATGGCAACCGACTTGGACGACTGATGCGACGATTCACACTCACGTTGTTCGCGGCAGCGATCGCACTCACGAGCTGCGCGATTCGCGAGGACCCCGAGCCCCGAGCGATCCCCGAAGAAGAACTGGTTTCGTTCGGTGAGATCGCGACCGGAGACGCCGCCGAAGGCGGTGGCCGGATCTACCTCCTCAGCCCGGTCGCTCCGGACGCGCAGACCCAACTCCGTGCGGTGTCTCGCGTCGAGCCGGCAAACCCCGAAGAGCTGTTGAGGTCGCTCGTGCTCGGCGCGAACGAAGCCGAGAGTGCGCTCGGACTCAGCTCGGCGATTCCGGCGGATCTCGAGATCCTCGATGCGTCGATCGTCGTCACCCGCCTCACGATCGACATCAACGACGCGCTCAACGAACTCTCCGAGGACGGGCTGCGCCAGGCACTGGCACAGATCGTCGCGACCGCGGTCGCGATCGAGCAGGTGCAACTCGTTCGCTTGCGAGTCGACGGAGAGATCCAGGTGTGGCCGACCGGCGACGGTGAAGGCACCGACCAGCCGCTGAGCATCTACGACTACCCCGGGTTTCTCGAGACGTCCCAGCCGGACTTTCCGGCACCGCCCCCTGCCTGAGGCAGCGAGGCGACCCTCAGGCGAAGAAGTGCGACGCGACGCCGTCGAAGAGGTCGCGGTCGACGGTGCGGGTCTTGCCAACGGCCACGGTCAGGTCCTCGAGTTCGATCTTGTCGCCTCGAAGCACGACCATCTTGCCCCATGCTTCTTCGTGCGCTGCGTCGATCGCAGCGACGCCGAAGCGAGTCGACAGCACCCGGTCGAACGCCGTGGGAGTTCCACCGCGCTGGACATGCCCCAGCTGCACGACTCGTGTCTCGAATCCCGTCCGCTGGGCAATCGTGGTGGCGATCCGGGTGGCGACGCCGCCGAGAACAACGTGACCGAACCGGTCGTAGATCTTCTCTTCCATTTCCAGCGTGCCCTTCATCGGCTCCGCGCCTTCGGCCACCACGACGATCGACGCGAACCGACCGCGGTCGTGTCGGCGCTTCAGCCGGGCGCACAACTCGTCGATGTCGAACGGAATCTCTGGAATCAAGACCGCCGTCGCTCCCCCGGCAATGCCGGCGTGAGTTGCGATCCAACCGGTGTGGCGACCCATCACCTCGACCACCATCACACGATCGTGACTCTCTGCAGTCGTGTGGAGCCGGTCGATCGCATCGGTTGCGATCTGCACGGCGGTGTTGAAGCCGAACGTCAGGTCGGTGCCCTCGATGTCGTTGTCGATGGTCTTGGGCACGCCGATCACCGGTAGCCCGTGCTCGGTGTGCAGCCGGCACGCAATCGACAGGCTGCCGTTTCCGCCGATGACCATCAGCGCATCGATGCCGAGATCGCTCATGGTTTGTTTGACGTTGTCGACACCGTCGGGCGTGTCGAACGGACTTCCGCGACGCGTTCCCAGCACGGTGCCCCCTCGTGGGAGCATGCCGCGCATCGATTCGACGGTCAGCGGGGTGGTCCTGCGGTCACGCACACCGTCCCAGGCATCGAGGAATCCGACGAGCTCGTCGCCGAAGGCACGCTCGCCCTTGCGGACTGCCGCTCGGATGACAGCATTGAGGCCGGGGCAATCCCCACCGCCGGTCAGAATCCCCACGCGCACTAGCTCGATCGTAACCCCGGATTCCGAAGGCCAGAAGCCGTTTCCGAATAGAATGTGAGAATGGCATGGGATTCCAGCAGACCGGTGCCGTGGCAGCGCCTCGTTCGGGAATGGTTGATCTACGTGGCGGTGATGGCCGTCGTGCTGCTCGTCGTGTTCAGGAGCACCAACGTCATCGGCGCATTCGCCGGGTTGCTGATCTCCGGTCCGCTGTACCTCCTGATGGGCTTCGTTCTCGCCAAGCTCGGGTACCAGCGCAAGACGCTGAAGGACCTGCGGACGGCACAGGCCGAACCTCGTGTCTCGAAGAAGAAGTCGAAGGATGGCGACGACGAGCCGGTCGACGAAGCGTCGACACGGTCGCGGCCGGCCCCGACGAAGCGGACTTCGGGTGGAGGCAACCGCCCGAAGTCGAAACCTCGCCGCCGCTGACGACGAGCCGGTGTTCGACCTGGCACTAGATTCTGCGGCGTGAGCAACGCCGACTGTGTCATCGCCATCGACGCCGGAACCACCGGAGTCCGGAGCCGAGCCGTCTTCACGGGCGACGACCCGACCGTCGCCGCCTATCGCGAGTTCACCCAGCACTATCCACAGCCAGGTTGGGTCGAACACGACGCAGACGAGATCTGGGCTGCGGTGGTCGAAACGCTCAACGAAGTCGTCGAGGCCGTCGGCCAGGACCGGATCGGAGCGATCGGCATCACGAACCAACGCGAAACAGTGGTTGCGTGGTCTCGCTCGAGCGGAGCGCCACACGGCACCGCCATCGTCTGGCAGGATCGCCGCACCGCGAACCTCTGCGATCAGCTCGAAGCCGACGGTCAACTCGACATGGTCCGCGAACGCACCGGGCTTGTCCTGGATCCATACTTCTCCGGGACCAAGTTCGGCTGGCTACTCGCCAACCGGGACATTTCCGTCGACGACGATCTCGCATTGGGCACGATCGATGCCTGGTTGATCTGGAACCTGACCGGCGGGGAGGTCTTCGCCACCGATGTCACCAACGCCAGTCGCACCATGCTGTGCGACATTCGCAGCCGAACCTGGGACAGCGACCTCTGCGACCTGCTCGACGTACCGATCGACGCGCTGCCGCAGATCGTGCCCTCGAGTGGTCGGATCGGTGTCACCTCGGAGAAGTGCGGTGTACCAGCGGGCATCCCGATCAGCGGTGTGGCTGGCGACCAGCAGGCCGCACTCTTCGGTCAAGCCTGCGTCGAGCCGGGAATGGCGAAGAACACCTACGGCACTGGCTCGTTCGTGCTCCTCAACGTCGGTGAGCAATGCCCGCCTCCCACCGAAGGGATGCTCACCACCGTTGCGTGGACCCTCGCCGACGGGACCACCCACTACGCCCTCGAAGGCGCGATCTTCGTCACGGGCGCGGCGATCCAGTGGCTTCGCGACGGCATCAACATCATCGATGACGCTGCTGAGACCGGCCCGTTGGCCGAATCGGTCGCCGACACCGGCGGGGTCTACGTCGTCCCGGCGTTCGCAGGCCTCGGCTCGCCGTATTGGGACCCGTACGCACGGGGCACGATCGTCGGCATCACGCGAGGGACCGGGCGAGCCGAATTGACCCGCGCAACGGTCGAGTCGATGGCGTACCAAGTTCGCGATGTCATCGACGCGATGGTCGAAGCAAGCGGAACGTCGATCGTCGACCTGCGCGTCGACGGCGGTGCCTCGGTGATGAATCTCCTGTGCCAGCTGCAAGCCGACCAGCTCGGTGTCACGGTCCAGCGACCCGTCGACCAAGAGACCACCGCGCTCGGTGCAGCGTTCCTTGCCGGGCTCGCTGAGGGCGTCTGGGAGTCGACCGACGACATTGCAGCAGCGTGGACCCTCGACGCGCAGTTCGAGCCGGCACCGGACCGCACAGCGGCCGATGCGCTCCACGCTCAGTGGCTGCGCGCTGTCGAGCGCTCGCGCTCGTGGGAGTCGTAGCGGGCGGACCGCTCAGACCAGGGCGTCGGCGAGACGCGACAGCAAGCTCACCCTGACCCGCTCGCGCTCGTGGATCGTGTGCGTGCCCCTCCCGGCTGCGACGGTGAGACCCGCCGTGACCAGGTGACCCCACACGAGGTCGCCCGGAAGTGCCTCATCCACCTCGCTGAGATGCCCGCTGCCTGCGAGGAAAGCGACGAGCCAACCGACTTCCGGGGACTCACCGACTTGGCAGATGATCCGGTCGTCCCGCAGCACCACGGCCCAATCCGCTTCGATCATGCGCTGCACAGCGCCACACAGGACGTCGAGCCGCTCACCAGGCTCCGCTTCGGCCATCGCCGCGCCTGCCGCGAGCGCAGCAAGGCTCGGATCGGTCCGGTCAGCGTCCACGACTCTGATGTCCTCGACGGACACACCGTCGACCGCGTCCACTTCGGCAGCCAACAGCGCGATGAGATCCTCGTCGGGAAGCGAGACCGTGAGTTCGTCGACGACCCGGTCAGCACCCTGTTCGAGAATCTCGATGCCGAGCACGTCGCCGCGCACCGCTCCAATACGGCTCGCTACCTGCCCGAGCGCACCGGGGCGATCAGGCATCCAGACACGTACGACGACCGTGGTGAGCATGAGACGGAGAAGCTACCGATGCGACGTTTCGTCGGCGTGTCAGCCGAGTTTCGGTAGGCCGCGCTTCAGGTTGCGCACGGCCTGGTTGATCCGCATCTCGTTCTCGATCAAGCCGAATCGGATGAATCCTTCTCCGCCCGGACCGAATCCGACACCCGGAGACAGTGCGACGTCGGCCTCTTGCACGACATGCGAACAGAATTCGACCGAGCTCATCTCCGCATAGGGCTCGGGAACGGGACCCCAACAGAACATCGAGCCACCCGGCTTTGGCATGTCCCAACCGATGCGTTGCAACCCGTCGACCAAAGTGTCGCAACGCGACTCGTAGATCTCGCGCACTTGATCCGGGAACTCCTGGGCTTCGTTCAAGGTAACGGTGGCCGCGATCTGCACCGGCTGGAACATTCCGTAGTCCAGGTAACTCTTGAGCTTCACGAGGGCTTGGACGACATCGCGATTGCCGAGCAGGAACGCCGAACGCCATCCCGCCATCTGGAACGACTTGGTCATCGAATACAGCTCAACGGCACACTCCAGTGCTCCTTCGGCCTGCAAGATGCTGGGCGGCTGGTGCCCGTTGAAGCCGATGTCTGCGTACGCGAAGTCGTTGATCACGATCATGTTGCGCTCGCGGCAGAAGTCGACGACCTGCTGCATGAAGTCCAGGTCGACGATGGCCCCCGTCGGATTGTGCGGGAACGACATCACGAGCACCCGCGGCTTCGGCCAGCCCACGTCGTACGCGGTGTGCAGACTCTCCATGAAGTCCTCGGTGAAGGTCTCACGGTCCGACGGGTCGGCCAGGAACTTCATCGGCACCTGGCGGAGATCGGCGCCAGCGAACAGCGGCCCGTAGATGTGGATCGGGTAGCTCGGCGTCGGCACGATGGCAGCATCGCCCCGTTCGAGCAGCACCCACATCAGGTGGCTGAAGCCTTCCTTGGCTCCGATCACGTTGGTGATCTCCAGCTCGGTGTCGAGGTCGACGTTCCACTTGTTCTTGTAGTAGCCCGCGATTGCCTCGCGCAGCTTCGGAAGTCCTCGACTCAGCGAGTATCGATGGTTCTTGGGGTTCCGGGCGGCTTCTGCGAGTTTCTCGACGGCGATGTCGGGAGACGGCATGTCCGGATTCCCGAAGCCGAGGTCGATCACGTCGGCACCTTGTCGGCGTGCCTCGATCTTCAAGTTGTTGATGATCGAGAAGACGTACGGGGGCAGGTTCTCGATGCGGCGGAACTCCATCTGGATGACGATAGCTGTGCGCCGCGTTCAGGCCGCGGTGCGTTCGCGACTACGTGACGCCTGGCATCAGTGCTGCGCCGACCGCTCCCGCCAGTGGACCCCACTGTGCGAACTCGATTCGAGGCAGCGGCCGCAGCTGCGGCTGGTACAGCAACTCGCTGTACCAACGCACGATCGGGTCAAGGTACAGCTCGGCACCTGCCGCGAGCCCCCCTCCCAACACGAACATCTCAGGGTCGAACGCGTTGGTCAGGTTGGACAGCCCGAGTGCTACCCATCGACCGAAATCGTCGATCACCGCCAGCGCGTCAGCGTCGCCCTCACGGGCTGCGGCCTGGACGTGTTCGCCGCGAACATTCTGGGGATCGCCTCCGGCGTGCTCCACGACAGCTCTCAGCCGCCGGCCGGTGGCTGCTTCGCGTGCGAGCATCGCGAGACCGGAGCCAGACGCATACCGCTCCCAGCAACCGCGGCGGCCACACGGACACCGCGGCCCGTTGGGATGCACGACCATGTGGCCGAACTCGCCGGCAAACCCGTTCAGTCCTCGCTGCACGGCGCCATTGGCCACGAGACCTCCGCCGATTCCCGTACCCAACGTGACGAGCATCATGTTCTCCGTGCCAGCAGCAGCGCCCAGCTGCCACTCCGCCACGGTCGCGCAGGTCGCATCGTTGTCGACGGATACGGGGTGACCCAGTCGCTCGGCGACGAGCCGGCCGACTTCGAAGTCGGCCACTCCGTCCAGGTTCGGCGCTGCTCGAAGCACTCCCTCGCGAGTGACGAGACCTGGAACACCGACCCCGAGGCTGCCATCGACACCCAACGACTCGGCCAGTTCGACGAGCGTGTCGACGAGCGGCTCGAGGCTGTGGTCGCCACGCGGCGTCGGCCGGCGATCTTCTGCGATCACGGCCCCCGTTTCGTCGAGCGCGACGCCGAGCGCTTTGGTCCCACCGACGTCGATTCCGACTCGCCGGATCATCGAACAGGTCTCACGGTCCGAACAGTGCCGTGCGGCGCGATCAAGCTTCGGCGCGGACTTTGAGCTCACGCACCGTGTTCAGGATGCGCACTTCGGCGCGCCGCTTCACGAACCCAGGCAGCGGCACGACGAGGTCGATCGCCAGGTCGTAGCGAACCTCGGTCTTTCCGTCCGCGGTCGGCACGAACGTGAAGGCGCCGTCGATCGAACGTTGGATGTCACCGCGGATCATCGACCAACCGAGCAGCCGAGGATCTTCGTCGTAGCGGTACTGCAACGTGTAGTGCGTGCTGCGCCCGAGCGCCGAAGCACGGAACTCGACCTCACTCGGGCGACCTTCGTCGTCGGTTGCGTGGATCGTCACCTCTTTGATGTCGCGCGCCCATTCGGGGTAGCGCGGCAAATCGACAGCGACGCTCCACACCTCGTCGGGCGTGGCATCGATGGTGATGATCTCTGTCGCGGTCTCAGCCATGGAAACTCATTCTTGTCGATGTGGATCGGTCCGCTCACGATACTCACCATGAAAGGCTGCCCACAGGCCGTTCAGGCCAAAACCGAAGACTGGGACGAGCACGCCGAGAGCGAGTGAGGTGCCGGGGCTGCCGTCGGGTGCGTTGGCGCGCCCGATCGCCGTGACGAGGCCCACGACGAACTGCACGAGGAGTGCAGCGAGCATCGGGCGGCGCACCGACTGGGGCGCCACGGTTCCGAGCAGCAGGTACAGCTGCGTCACTGCGACCATCTCGGTGCGACTGCGTTGTACGGCGTTCCAGAACGACCAAGCGAAGGCCACGATGCCTGCGAAGAACAGCCCAAGCGACACGATCGCAGCGACCGTGCGTTCGCTTCCCCCGAATGTGATCGCAGCGATGATCGAAGTCAGCGCAAAGACCGCGGTTCCGAGCAGGTTCGCCTGCACGATCACGGCTCCGGGAGAATCGCTTGCGGGCTTCACGAAAATGCCCCCAGCGTCTCGCCGAGGCGCCGAGCGAGCACGTCGTACGCGAAATCCGTCTCCACCCGTTCGCGCGAACGGACGCCCATCGACGCACGAAGCTCGTCGTCGTCGAGCAGCTGAGCGAAGGCATCCGCCACGGCCTGGGTGTTCTCGGGGTCGTCGATCACCAGACCGGTTTCTCCGTGCGCCACGGCTTCGGCAGCTCCCCCGGATGCGCCGGCGACTTGTGGGATTCCGCACGCTGCGGCCTCGATGAAGACGATGCCGAAGCCTTCCTGTTCGAGACCTCCCCAGCGGGTCCGACACAACATCGTGTACAGGTCGCCGCAGCCGTAGAACTTCGGGACGTCTTCGTGATCGATTCGACCGACGAAACGCACCGGAGCGTCGAGTTCCTCGGCAAGGCGACGCAGTCGGTCCGTGTCACGTCCACCTCCACCGATCGCGAGCACCAGGTCGGGGCGCTTGTGCTTGAGCCGATTCACCGCGCGTATCGCGGTGTCGAAGCCCTTGCGCGGCACGTGGCGCGAGAGCGCCACGATCACCTCGGCGTCGACCGGGAGACCGAAGTGGATACGAGCTGCGGCGCGCTCGTTGTCGTCCAACACGGTGAACCGCTCCGGGTCGACGCCACAGGGCACGACCGTGGTCGGCAGCTCACCTCCGGCAGCATGCTCGGCTTCGGCTGCGGGATAGCCACCGGCAGCGATGATCCGGCGAGCACGCTTCAACGTGTACGCGAGCGCCTGTTTCGACAGCGGAAGCCGACCGGGGACGGTGACTTCGGCTCCGTGCAACACGAGGTCGTAGGGCAGCTTCAGCGACGGGCCGACGAGGCCGAGTGGAACGGCAGGATCGAGCACGACGAGGTCCGCTCCGAAGTCATCGGCCAAGTCGTTGATCCGTTTCACCATCCATGGGTGCGGCAGGAGCACCGGCTCCGGCGTACGTTCGATGCGGTACGGCTCGCCGGCATCGAACTCCTCGGTGCCTTCGTACGGACTCGTCAGCACGGCGAATCGGTCCGAGGGGAGGCGGCGCCACCACTCCCACAGCAGCGACTGGATCCCACCGATCTTGGGCGGATAGTCGTTCGTGACGAGGAGGTGTTTCATCGGATCATTCGTGTCGCGCTGCGATTCGCTCGGTTGCCCACTGGGCGTGCTCTGCGAGGATCGGATCTGGGTCGGCACGGTACCGGTCGAGGGTGGCCCGGACACGCGGATCGTCG
>CALIOL010000329.1 GCA_938044705.1 uncultured Ilumatobacter sp.
CTCGGGCCATGCTGCGCTGGCGAGCGAACCTCGCCAGGTCCATGAGGGCGCGAGCAGTGTCGACGACCTCGATGGAGGTGTGGTCCTTGCGGTACTCGTCGGCCTCGCTCGTCAAATGGAGTGCGGCTCCTCCGTCGTACGCCTGGCCGATGAACTCGTGTCCGTTGCGTTCGGCCACGATCGGAACGAACAGCTGACCCGGCTCGATGGAACGCGTGTCGAACGACGCGCCGTCGAATTCGACGTCGGGTCCGAGCAGACGTCCGCCGATTCCTTCGGCGGCCTGGGATGCCAGCATCTTCATAGAGGCTGACGGTACCGTCGCGATCATGACCGATTCCGGGATGCAGCCCGCAGATCCTTCGACCTGGCCGAAGCGAAGCAACCGGATCAACTTGGTCATCCTCTTCGGTGGCGAGTCAGCGGAGCACGACGTGTCATGCACGACCGCGGCGCACGTCCTTGCAGCGGCCGACCCGGCGAAGTACAAGATCACCCCGGTCGGTATCTCGACGAGTGGCCAGTGGGCGATTGCCGAGGATGCAGCCTTGGCCCTGTCGCAGGGCCGGGGCGCGATTCCGGGCAAGCTCGATCCGACGGGAACAGATATCTCCCCGACCGAGCTGCTGTCGGCCGCGAACAACGACGAGTCGCCCACGGTGATCATGCCCTTGCTGCATGGCCCGATGGGCGAAGACGGCACGGTGCAGGGTCTCATCGAACTGGCGAACGTGCCCTACGTCGGAGCCGGCGTGCTCGCGTCGGCAGTCGCCATGGACAAAGCCATGGCCAAGCAGGTGTTGGCTGCGGCGAACATTCCCCAGGCCGCGTTTCGCTCATTCGCTGAGCACGAGATCACCCCTGGCCTACCCGCCGAGCTTGCGAGCGACCTGGGCCTTCCGGTCTTCGTGAAGCCCGCGAACATGGGCTCGTCGGTCGGCGTGTCCAAGGCGCGCACCGTCGAAGAGCTCCGCGATGCCATCGAGCTGGCGCTGACCTACGACGAGATGATCGTCGTGGAAGAAGCCGTGGTCGGCAAGGAAGTCGAGGTGGCCGTGCTCGGCAACCTCGCGCCTGAGGCTGCCACCCCCGGTGAAATCGTTCCTGGCGACGACTTCTACAGCTACGACGACAAGTACGTCTCCGACGCCTCGTTCGCCGTGATCCCCGCGCCGATCGGCGACGAGGCATTGGCCGAAGCGAGAGAACTGGCGATCCGCACGTATCGGGCGCTGCGTGTCGAAGGCTTGGCTCGCGTGGACTTCTTCTGGGAGGACCCCGCCGACCCAAACGGTCGCGGCCGCGGCTTCCTGTGCAACGAGGTGAACACCATGCCGGGCTTCACGCCGATCTCGATGTTCCCGAAGATGTGGATCGCGGACGGCGTCACGTATCCCGAGATCATCGACCGGCTGGTCGATCTGGCCGTCGAACGCCACGGCCGCCGGCGCCGCAACACCAAGCGCTGAACGGTGGACCACAGCGAGGCTCGCGCAGCTCACCCGGAACTGTCCGACCTGATCGTCTCGTTCGACGCCGTTGGTCGGACGCCAGTCCGTCGTCAGGACGTGATCACCGCACTCGAGGCGAGCGGCCACGAACGAAGTGCGCGCATCGCTCGCTCGATCGCTTCTCGAGGCGAGTTCTTCGATGAGGATGACGCCGACGCGATCCTGCTTCGTTCTCACCTCGAACTCCAGCGCCTCGCGGAGGAGATTCAACATCCGAAACGTGTCGCTCGTTTGCTCGGCCCGTTGATCGAGCTGATCGATCGGCCGGTGCGTATCGCCGACATCGGCTGCGGTCTCGGTTTTCTCGTGCGAGCGTTGACGGAGTCGGGTGCGCTCGGCGCCGACGTCGAGATCATCGGCGTCGACTTCAACCGAACGTTGCTCGACGGCGCCAGGGTGTTGGCCGAGGCCGAAGGGCTGGACTGCGAGTTCATCGCTGGCGATGCCTTCGAACTCGACCAGCCCGCCGACATCTACATGTCCACCGGCGTCATCCACCACTTCGCCGCAGCCGACCTCGGAGCCTTCTTCGCACGACAGGCCGCCGCAGGAGCCGCTGCTGCGTTCCACTTCGACGTGGCGCCGACCGCAGTCACCCCGTTTGGGGCATGGCTGTTTCATCGAGCCCGGATGCGCGAACGGCTCGCACGCCACGACGGCGTGAACTCGGCGCTGCGCGCCCACGGCGATCAGGCGCTGGTGGACGCGATGCGTTCGACAGCCCCTGATTGGGACCCGCTGCTCTTCGACGCTGTCGGTCGCCGACTCGCGGTGTTGAACGTGATGCGTCCGATCATCGGCATCCGACCCGACCTCGTGGACGGATTCGTGGCCGGTCTCGGCCGGCTCGGCCGACGGGTCACTCGACCATGACCGCGGTCGTGCTGTGCCTGCTCGCCCTCGCCGACGCCTCATTCTCAGGGTTTCGAGCCCATGCCGGTCGAGACGGGAGGATCGCCAAGCGAGGCGCCAAGGCACTGGCCGCACGGACGGGCTTCATCGCCGGTGTCATCGCCCTCGTCGGGCTCGCGATATTGCTGCTCGGCCTGATCGCAGTTGGCGCAGCCACGTACGACGAACTCGAGCACGCAGGGGAACGCATGGCGCTCATCTATGGATTGTATGCACTCGTCGTAACCGTGGGGTTCGCCGCGTATTTCTCGCCCTGGCTCGAAGTACAGAGCCTTGCGACGATGTTGGTGCTGGGCCCGGGAACGTTCACGCGACCGGTGGTCGTGGTCGGTGGCGCCGCGTGGTCGGCAATCGGGGGCTCCTGGATCATCGCGGCGTGTGCGATGGTCGCTGCTGGAGCGATGCTGCTGATCGAGCCCGTGCTGTGGCGCTGGTTCGATGCACGTCAGGCCACGACGATGCCGCCGTTCGTCCCGCCACCGACTCGTCGGTTCTCGAGGGCTTCGAGCCAACGCGGCACGAGCTCGTAGTCACCAGA
>CALIOL010000330.1 GCA_938044705.1 uncultured Ilumatobacter sp.
GGGTTGACGTTGATGCCGACCCCGTCGGCGTCGCGTCGCTTCAGATGAGCGCCGAACTTCGGGTCGTCCGCAGGAATGACGATGCCGTGAGTCTCCGCCTTGATCCGCTTCACCACGAGAGGCATCACCAACCGGGGGAGGAGCGGAGCGAACGCAGCACCGGCGCGCAGCAGTACCGAGTCGACGCGCCCCACCACGTCGGTGTGATGCCGCCGAACCACATCGGCGAAGCGATGCGCTGCGAGCGCCGGGTCGTCGATCCGAAGGACCTGGTCGGTCATCGCGAAGATCAGCTGCCGGCCCCGATCGTCGGCGAGGATCGCGCCCAGACGCTCGCGACGGCGAACTTCGCGTCGAGACTCGTCCTGCAAACTCGTCGTGAGAAGGCGGCGAGCAAGCTCGATCGCGGAAGTGGTGAGCTCCTCGTCGCAGCGGTGGGAGACGGGCGCCTCGACAGTGTCGGTCATACATCCAGAGAACACGGGACGAGGGCCACGAGTCTTGTACGCGTTCGACCGTCCGGCCGGTCGATTTCCGCCCAGCAGCGTCCAAACCGCGGCAGACTCGTCACATGTTGGACCGGTCGCTCGAAGCGGTCACCGATGTGCTGGCGACGGTTCCTCACGTGATGTTCAGCATCAAATCGGTGGACGGCTCGTACCTCGCAGCGAATCGTGCGTTCGCCGAACGTGCGGGTGTGGTCGGCCAAGGTGAGGTCGTCGGGCGGACCGCGGCCGAGTTGTTCCCCACCGACCTCGCCGAGCAGTACGAAGCTCAGGATCGCGCCGTCATCGAGTCGGGTCTCATGCTGACGAACGAGTTGGAGGTCATCACCCGGCCGGACCGCTCGTATGGCTGGTTCCTCACCTCGAAGTCTCGATGGACCGACGAAACCGGACAGGCGGCGGGCGTAGTCTGCGTGTCGGTCGACCTGCGCACGGCAGTCGACGGAGCGGGCCCTCACGCGCGATTGGCCGACGCGGTGGAGGTGGCGCGGCGCCGATACGCCGAGCGCCTCGAAGTGGCCGATCTCGCCTCTGCGGCCGACATGACGGTGAGTCAGCTGGAGCGCACGGCGCGCCGCGTGCTCGGGCTCACCCCGAAGCAACTGATCATGCGGTTCCGTCTCGAGGAGGCGCTTCGCCTCATCACCACGACCGATGTCGCACTCGCCGACGTGGCGACGCGATGCGGCTACTACGACCAGAGCGCGTTTGGTCGCCACTTCCGCAAGGTCGTCGGCACGTCACCAGCGGCGTACCGGGCGGAACATCGTTCGAGTTGATCAGGCGTCGGGGATGAGCGTGTTCGCGAAGATCTGCCAGGCGAGGGCGCTCTTGGCCAACAGGCTCAGCACGATGTACACCGTCTCGCCGAACACGTAGTCCTTCCACTTACCGATGCCCTGGTACTGCAGCCATTGGTTGAGGGCGAACGAGTTGAAGAAGATGAAGATCGTCACGATGATCCCGTAGACGAACGTCGGCGGCTGCTCGGCGCCGTCGACACCTGCGTTGATCACGAGGTAGGCCGCAATGGCCGCCCAGGGGCCGATGCCTGCGATGCACCCGAACCAGAACGGCGTCCACCAGCGGTCGCCGTCGGGAGTGTTGACCATCTCCATCAGCCAGCCGAACAGGATCATCGATGCGTTCACGAACGCAATCGCGATGAGCGCAGCGATGTCGGTGATCCCGGTGATCAACGCGATCAGCACGATCATGAGCGATGCCGACAGCGAGTACTCGACCCACCGAAGTCGGTTGCGACCGCGACGGAGCTCTGAGCTGTAGAACCGGAACCCACCGGGTGCTGCGATGACGAAATGGAACAGCGCCGACAGGTACATGAAGGCAGCGGTGCCGAGAGCGATCGGGAGTCCGCCGACCTCGTTGAGGGTGCCATCGGCGAGCGCGGTGCCCGGCGGGCCGTTGATGTTGAACGTGCTCGTCGCCAACTCGACGCTCGTGTCGCCGAGCGTCACCATCAAGGTGCCGGACACGAAGTGCAGTGCTCCCATCAGCGCGTTGAACGAGCGGAGCTTGCGAAGTCGGTCCTCGGAGATCTCGACGGTGGGTGCGTCGAAGTCGACGGACAAGGTGGTCATGGTTGACGTTGTACCCCGCTTTGCGACTTTTGTCACCGCTCGTGCGTCTCTACGAAGCGGGAACAACCTCAAGGAGGCGGCAATGACACAAGCGCAACACACTGCATCACCTTCGACCACGTCGTGGGAGGCCGCGTCGATCTGTGGACGCAGTCGATCCGGGGTGACCCCGTGGGACACCACGGTGCTGACGTGCATCCAGTGTCGAGTCAAGAACGAGTGCCTCGACGACGCACTACGAAAAGAGAGCCGCGGTCGAGTGATCATGGGCGTAGCCGGCGGCCTCACTCAGCGAGAGCGCCGCAGCGTGCTTCGCCTCGCCGCCTCGAACGGCATCAAGCTCGATCTGCTGAACTGCTGAGCCCGGCTCGGCGCCACACCGAGATGTGCGAGGTGCTTGTTGCGGTGAACGGGGTCCGATGCCAGTCGCCCCAACGATGCACGAGCGTCAATCCTGCGAGTCGCGCCATCAGGTCGAGCTCGGCGGGCCACGCCCACCGGTGGTCGGAGGCCAAGGACGTGGTGTGGCCGTTGCGCGTCCAGCGATGATGCGATGTCGACCGTTGGTTGACCACGTCGTATTCGTCGACACCGATGTGGGCAGCGGTCACGTCGAAGGGAATGAACCGCGCGCCGGGATGTAGCTGCTGCAGCTTCGGTATCCCCGTTTCGACGAGGAAGTGGCCACCGTCGTCCAGATGCGCAGCGGCGTTGGCGAAGCAGTCGACCTGCTCGTCCTGAGTGAGCAGGTTGGTGATCGTGTTGAACACGAGGAAGACAAGGGAGAAGGAGCCCTCGACTCTCGTCGTCGCCATGTCGCCGATCTCGACGGGAACCTGTGACGCGCCAGGCTTGCGCGCCATCTCTGACGCCATTGCTTCGGACAGTTCGATGCCGTGGACGTGTACACCGCGTGCGGCGAGGGGGAGCGCAATGCGCCCAGTGCCGCTCGCAAACTCGAGCGCCGCCCCATCGCCGGCCAACTCCACGAGCACGTCCACCGCAGGCTGAACCGCCTCTGGACTGAACATGGCCGCGACATCATCGTCATACGTTGCAGCGATCTCAGCATCGAAGATGTCATTCGGCATGGGCGTAGCTTCGCGCCGACGTGCCATCGTTGCTCATGGACTTTGGAATCTGTGTTGCTTCCCGGCCCGCCGACATCGCGTACGTCGTCGACGCGGAGCGCTTGGGATTCACCCATGCGTGGATGGCCGACAGTCAGATGATCTGGAGCGACGTGTACGCGATGCTCGCGCTCGC
>CALIOL010000331.1 GCA_938044705.1 uncultured Ilumatobacter sp.
CCCCACGTCGGACGCAGCGATGAAGCCGCTCGCAGATGCGGCGTTGCGAGCCAGAACAGTGCCGTCCCGGCCAGCACCTGAGCGACCACGGTCGACCACGCAGCGCCTGCGACGCCGAGGTCGAACCCGAAGACCAGGACGACCTCCACGACCGCGTTGACGATGTTGCTCGCAACGAGGACGAGTAGCGGCGACCGATAGTCGCTCGCCCCACGCTGCGTGCCCTGCGCCGAGAGCCCGACCAGGACGAACGGGACGCCGAGCGCGGAGATACGAAGGTACGTGGTTGCGAACGGTGACACCTCAGGGCTTGCGCCGAAGAGGTCGGGAAGCGGCTCTGCCAAGAGCACCAGCAGAGGAGTCGCGACGACGCCGATGATCGCCGCAAGCCAGATCGCCTGCACTCCGACATTCGATGCCCCGGAAGCATCAGCAGAGCCCAACCGATTGGCGACGCGCTGCGTCGTGCCGTAGGCGAGGAAGTTCGACCCGGCGATCACCAGCGTCAGAATCGATACCGCAACGGCGACGCCACCCAGTTCCTCCGTACCGATCCGGCCGACGATCGCGGTGTCGACGAGGCGATACAGCGGCTCCGCTGCGAGCGCTCCGAAGGCCGGGAGGGCCAGTGCGAGGATTCGTCGGTCGACCGGCGTGAGCGCGAGCTGGGTCAACTGGGCAACATACCGATGGCGTCGTACGCCCGCTGGAGCGTGACCGACGCGACCTCGCGAGCCTTGTCGGCACCGGCGCCGAGCAGGCGAGCGACTTCGCCTCGATCTTCCATCAACTCGAAATAGCGCTCGCGGATCGGTGTCAGCGTCTCGACGACCGCTTCGCCAGTGTCGACCTTTAGCTTGCCGTACTGCTCGTATTGCTCGGCGACCTGCTGAGGGGTGCGATCCGTGATGGCCGCGTTGATGTCCAGCAAGGTGGCGACGCCCGGCTTGTTCTCCCGGTCGTAGCGAACGGCATCAGGCCCGGTGTCGGAATCGGTCACGGCACGCTTGAACTTCTTCATGATCGCCTTCGGATCGTCGATCAGGTAGACGCAGCCCGCGCCGGACTCGTCTGACTTCGACATCTTCGACGTCGGGTCCTGCAAGCTCATGACGCGGCCGCCAGCAGCGGGCGTCGCCGCCTCGGGAATGACGAAGGTGTCGCCGAATCGGTGATTGAAGCGAATCGCCGCATCGCGAGTGATCTCGACGTGTTGACGCTGGTCGTCACCGATCGGGACCTCATTCGTGTCGTACAGCAAGATGTCGGCGGCCTGAAGCGCCGGGTAAGTGAACAGACCACCGGAGATGAACTGTTGTTGGCGCTTTGCGGTCTTGTCCTTGAACTGGGTCATCCGGCTCAGCTCGCCGTAGCTGACCGTGCACTCCATGACCCAACCCAGCTGGTTGTGCTCGACGACGTGGGACTGTGCGAAGACGGTTGCGACATCGGGGTCGAGGCCCACGGCGAACAACATCGCCGCCAACTCGACCGTGAGTTGCCCGACGACGCCGGGTTCTTCCATGACGGTGAGGGCATGCAGATCGACGATGCCGTGGAACACGTCCTTCTCGTGCTGGCCAGACACCCAGTTCTTCAACGCCCCGAGATAGCTGCCGAGGTGAACGTCCCCGGTTGGCTGGATACAGGACAGGACTCGCGTGCTACTCACAGCGTCCGACGCTATCCGTCGGGATCCCACGGCGTACCGTCGGTTTGGTGGCGACGCAGACGATGAACGAACGGGGAGTGCGCCGCGATCTCGTCGACGCACAAACCACGTTCGTCTCCCAGCTCGCAGGACCTGGCACCTGGTGGACCGGAGCCGAGCGTGTGGCGATCGCGGCCGAAGTACGTCGGGCGCGACTCCACGCCGACCTCATGCCGTGGCAAGCGCCGTCGACCATCGACGCCATGATTCCTGACGACCACACGCTGAAAGCCGCCGCGGTCGACGCGGTCTGGCGCATCACCAATCATCCGGGCACGCTCACCCACGACTGGTACGTCGCAATCACGACCGAACTCGACCCGCTGCAGTACGTCGAATTGGTCGGCGTCGTCGCAGCGATGAATGCCGTCGACCGCTTCGCCGATGCGCTCGACACGACACCGCTCGACCTGCCCACGCCAACGGTCGGTGAACCGGAGCGCATTACCGTCGAGGCTGCCGTGGCCACCCATTGGGTGCCGACCACCTCGGTTCGGGGGCCGAACGTCCTCCGCGCGCTCTCGGCAGTGCCCGCTGCATGGGAGTCGACCCGCCAGATCGGAGCGAGCCACTACGTACCGGAAGATCGGATCGTCGGCGACCTCACCTGGAGTCGCGGCACGCTGACGCGACCACAGATCGAGTACGTGGCTGCGATGACCTCCAGCCTGAACGAGTGCTTCTATTGAACGACTAGCCATGCAACGTTGCTCGGTCTGGGCAGCACCGACGACGCGACGTTCGACCCGTTGAAGCTGGACGAGGGCGCCGGCGTACCGGACGGAGTCCGGCTCGCATCACTCGTTCGAGCGGCATTCGACGGCGACGAAACATCCCTTGCCGCAGAACGATCAGCTGCAGCGGACGAGATGGGCCATGACCTGATGATCGATGCGCTGGCCGTGTACGCGAACTTCTCGATGATGACCCGTATCGCTGACGCCACCGGAACCCCGCTTGACCAGGGGACGGCTGCGATGTCAGCGGACATGCGCGATGCACTGAACCTCAACGATCTGACGTCGGCGCGGCTGTAGTATCGGCCGAATGGTCGATGTCGCCACGCCCGTCTACGAGGGCCCGTTCGATCTGCTGTTGCAGTTGATCTTGAAAGAGCAGGTCGACATCTACGAAGTGAACCTGTCGACGATCGTGGACGCCTATCTCATCGAGATCGAGCGGATGCAATCGGAGAAGAACCTCGACCTCGACGTGATCACCGGTTTTCTGCTGATTGCGGCCACGCTCGTCGATCTGAAGGCCCGACGACTGCTGCCGAATCAGTCGGATATGGACCTCGATGAAGAACTGGCGCTCTGGGAAGAGCGAGACCTGCTGCTCGCACGTCTCCTCGAAGCCAAGACATTCAAAGACGTCGCCGGTGTGTTCTCGCAACTGGCCGAGGACGCCGACTTGTCGTTCCCGCGCGCTGTCGGGGCTGACGAGCGTTTTGCTGACGTGATGCCTGACCTGCTGGAAGGAACCAGCGTGAAGAGTCTGCAGCGGGCCGCGATCCGTGCGCTCACTCCACGTCCGGTTCCGGTCGTCGACCTCTTCCACGTCAACCCGATCAAGATCACGGTCGCCGATGCCGTCGCCGAACTCCTCGACGAGCTCCCGCGTGCGGGCCGCATCTCGTTTCGGCGACTCACGGCGGACCTGGGCGATCGCATCGAGGTCATCGTGCGATTCCTCGCCCTCCTCGAACTTTTCAAACAAGGCGCGATCGATCTCGAACAACCCGAGCGGTTCGGTGACATCGAAGTGGTCTGGTCCCCAGGCGACGATGTCGACACCGATTCGATTCTGATCGACGCTTACGACGGCTGAAGGTACTCATGACCGACGAATTCATCGACGAGACCGAACGTGCTGCACGCGTTTCCGAGTACAAGCGAGCGATCGAAGCAATTGCGCTCGTCTCGCACGACCCCGTGCCGCATGAGCTACTCGCCCAACTGCTGGAGCAGCCCACCGCGCTCGTCGAGCAGTGGTGTGACGAGCTGGCCGGGGTGTACCGCCAAGAGAATCACGGGTTTCGTCTCGTTCGTGTCGCCGGCGGAATCCGCTACCAGACAGCGGACGATCTGACGCCGTACGTCGAGCGGTTCCTCCTGCACGACCAACGTGCGCGCCTCTCCGGTGCCGCGCTCGAGACGCTCGCGATCGTGGCGTACAAGCAGCCGATCTCTCGAGCCCAGGTCGCCGCGATTCGCGGCGTTGATCCGGACGGCGTGCTGCGCACCTTGCAAGCACGCGGGTACATCGACGAGGTGGGCCGTGACGACGGCCCCGGACAGGCAATCCTGTTCGGCACCACCGACTCATTTCTGGAGAAGCTCGGTCTCGAGTCTGTCGACGACCTCCCGGCCATCGCCGAATTCATCCCGGGGCCCGATGTCGTCGAGGCGCTCGAGCACGGCTTGCGGGTCACGCCCGAAATCGACGTGACGACCGCTGGACCCCACCAGGATGACTGAGCGCACACCCGAGCCACCGCTGTGGGAGCAGTTGGCGCAACGCAACGCTGAGCTGCCGCAAGGGGAACGGCTGCAGAAGGTGCTCGCTGCCGTGGGCTTCGGGAGCCGGCGAACGTGCGAGGACTTGATCGCTGCCGAGCGCGTCACGGTCAACGGCGACGTTGCGGTACTCGGTCGGCGAGTGGACGCCGAGAACGACCTGATCGAGGTCGACGGAGCACCGATCGGTGTCAAGCCCGGGCTCGTCTACTACGTCCTCAACAAGCCAGCTGGCGTGATCACGACCAGTTCGGATACTCACGATCGAACGACGGTGCTCGACCTGGTCCCGAGCGAACCGCGCGTCTTCTCGATCGGCCGCCTCGACCTCGAGACCGAAGGGCTGCTCCTCATCACGAACGACGGCGAGCTGGCGAACCGCATCGCCCACCCGAGCCACGGCGTCGACAAGGAGTATCTCGCAGAGGTCGATGGCGGGGAGGTGGCCGCTGGAAAGCTCCGCTCGCTTCGAGACGGTGTCGAACTCGACGACGGCGTCACCGCGCCTGCCAAGGTGTCGCAGCCATCACCCGGAATCCTCAAGATCACGATCCACGAAGGAAAGAACCGACAGGTCCGCCGCATGTGCGAAGCCGTCGGTCATCCCGTCACTCGCCTCGTGCGGACCCGCATCGGCCCGATGCAGGACCGTTCCCTCGAGCCCGGCGCTTGGCGGGAGTGGACCACCGATGAACGCAACGCCATGATCGACGCCGTCGCTGCAACGAAGGGCCAGTCGTGAGTCGACGTGCGAACGTGGTCGGACTCGGCCTGATCGGAGGTTCCCTGTCGGTCGCACTGCGCGAACGAGGCTGGCACGTTTCAGGATCCGACGATCGCGACGAGGTGGTGGTGACCGCCCGTGAACGGGAGATCATCGACGCGGTTGGCCTCGATGCCGACGCCGAGATCACGTTCGTGGCGGTACCGGTGCAGCGCGGCGCCGACGTCGTGAACGACGTCCTCGCTGCCACATCGGGCATCGTGACCGACGTGGGAAGCGTCAAGGCCCCGATCTGTGCGGCGATCAACGACCCTCGATTCGTCGGTGGCCACCCGATGGCAGGGAGCGAGCGAGACGGCCTGGACGGCGCCGATTCGAACCTGTTCGAAGGAGCCATCTGGGTGTTGACTCCCGACGACGACGCAGACGACGCGGTCTTCACGCAGCTGACAGCAGTCGTTGCGGAACTCGGTGCTGATGTTGTTGCGATCGCCCCAGCCCGTCACGACGAGATCGTCGCAGTGGTCAGCCACGTCCCGCACCTCACCGCGGCCTCGCTGATGGGCCTCGCTGCGGATCGGTCCATCGAACATGCGACCCTGCTCCGCCTGGCAGCGGGCGGCTTTCGCGACATGACCCGCATCGCGAGCGGACGACCTGACATCTGGCTCGACATCTGCGCCGAGAACAATCGAGCGATCGTGTCAACGCTCACGCACCTCATCGATGAGCTGATCGAGATGCGAGATGCCGTTGGCACCGGCGACCGGGACCGAATCCGCGACCGCCTCACGCGAGCACGCGAGGCCAGGGCGAACCTGCCCGGCCGCGTGGTCCACCCGGAGAACCTGGCCGAGGTCCGCGTCCCGATCCCCGACCGCACCGGCGCGGCAGCAGAGCTGTTCACGCTCGCCGGTGAGCTGTCCGTCAACATCGCGAACTTCGAGGTCGTTCACGCAGCGGAGAACAACCGCGGCGTCGCTGTGGTGCTCGTCGACCAGGATCATGCCGAGCTGTTCCGTGGCGGCCTCATCGCCCGCGGGTTCCGTCCGTCTGTGCAGGCACTGTCATGACCACGAGAACCGTTCGCCGAGCCGACGGGCCAGTCGTTGCCGATGTCGCAGTGCCGCCTTCGAAGAGCATCGCCAACCGTGCGCTGATCTGCGCGGCGTTGGCCGCCGGGGAGTCCGAGATCGTCGGGCTGGCGCCCGGCGACGACACCAACGCCATGATCGCATGCCTGTCCGCGCTGGCCATTCCCGTCGGGGTGGAAGACCGTGATGGGCAACTCGTCGGCAACGTGGTCGGTACCGGCGGCGCTCTGCCGGTCGGTCCGATTCAGCTCGACACTCGGCTCGCCGGGACGACCTCACGGTTCATCACCGCGCTCGCATCCCTGGGACCCGGCCCGTATACGATCGACGGCGAGCCGCCGCTGCGCTCGCGTCCGATGGGGCCGCTGCACGACTCACTGCATTCGTTGGGCGCTGTGCTCGAGCCCGGTGAAGCGTGGGGTCACCTGCCCGTGACCGTGTCCGGGCCAGTCGGCGGTGCCGACGCAATCGTCATGCCGGGCGATGTCTCCAGCCAGTACGTGACGGCGTTGATGCTGATCGCGCCGATGATCCGCGGTGGCATCTCGCTCGGGCTGTCGACCGCGCTCGTCAGTCGGCCCTACGTCGAGATCACCAAGTCGGTGATGGCAGCGTTCGGTGCCGACGACGTGTCGGTCGGCGAGCGCCACATCACCGTCGCTCCTGGGGCGTACGAAGCCGCCGCGTACCAGGTCGAGCCAGATGCATCGTCCGCGAGCTACCCGCTGGCAGCCGCTGCGATCGTCGGCGGAGCGGTCAGCGTGAAGGGCCTTGGCCGTTCGTCCCTCCAAGGCGACGCCACCTTCTGCGACGTTCTCGGTCAGATGGGTTGCATGGTCACGGTTGGCGAGACCGACACGGTCGTGATGCGTCGCCGAGACACGCCGCTGCGCGGCATCGATATCGACATGGCGGACATCTCCGACCTCGTGCCCACCATGGCGGTCGTCGCTACCCAGGCCACGACGCCGACCCGGATCACCGGGGTGGGCTTCATCCGCGGTAAGGAGAGCGACCGTCTCGGCGATCTCGCCGCAGAGCTTGCGAAGCTCGGCGCCGACATCGACGTCGACCCCGACGGGCTCACGATTCGTCCGACGGATATGTTGACCGGCGCTCGCCTCGACACGCATCACGACCATCGGCTCGCGATGTCGTTTGGTCTGCTCGGGCTGGTGGTCGACGGCATCGAGATCTCCGAGCCCGATGTCGTCACCAAGAGCTGGCCCGGCTACTGGGACGCCCTCGACGAGATCCCGGCGCGGTCGCAGTGAAGTCTTCCCAGACCGTTGCCGCGTTCGACGTAGACGGGACCATCACCACCAGGGATTGCGTCGTTCCGTTCATGAGGCGGATCAGCGGTGCTCGTCGCATCGTCCCGAGGCTGGGCATGCGACCGCATCGACTGCTGCCCATCTTGGCGGGCCGTGACCGAGACGGACTGAAGGCACTGGCGGCAGCAGCGGCATTCCGTGGCCATCGATACGACGAACTCTGCTCCGCCGGAGTCACCTTCGCGGAGATGGTGCACGAGCGTTGGTTGCGCAGCGACACGCTCGATGCCCTCCAGCGGCATCGGGACGCTGGCGATCGCACGGTGCTCGTGTCAGCGTCGTTCGAGGTGTACCTGCGTCCGCTTGCTCAACTGCTTGGCGTGGACGATGTGCTCGCCACACGCCTCCAGGTCGAGGACGGCGTTGCGACCGGAGCCCTTGATGGTCCGAACTGTCGTGGGCCAGAGAAGGTCGCACGGCTCCACGAATGGCTCGTCGACCGCTCGGCCGTACGACTCGTTGCGTACGGGGACTCCGCGGGCGACCGCGAGATGTTGGCCGACGCTGATGAGGCGCACTGGGTCACCCGCGACGGTCAGGCGGCGTGATGCCCCCGCTCGTGCGGGCGCTCCGCCCGAAGCAGTGGCTCAAGAACGTCCTCGTCTTCGCAGCACCCGGAGCGGCGGGAGTACTCGATGACGGCGGTGACTTCACCCTGACCGTGATCACCTTCGTGGCGTTCTGTCTGGCGGCGAGTGGCATCTACGTGTGGAACGACCTCCAGGACGTCGAGGCCGACCGGGCGCATCCGACGAAGCGGCTGCGGCCATTCGCTGCGGGAACGGTATCGATCGGCACCGGCCGAGCGATGGGCGCGGTGTTGCCGGTCGCCGCGCTCGCCGTCGCTGCGGCAACGGGGAGATGGCAGACCGTGGCGGTCGTTGCTGTCTACATCATGCTCACACTCAGCTACACGTTCTGGCTCAAGACGGTGGCGATCATCGACCTGTTGGCGGTCGCGGCGGGGTTCGTACTTCGAGCAGCGGCAGGAGCGGTGGCGGTCGACGTCCCGATGTCGCGATGGTTCGTGCTGTGCGTCACGTTCGGCTCTCTTTTCATCGTCGTCGGCAAGCGCTACGCCGAACTGCAAGAGGTCGGTCTCGACGCGGGAACTCGCGCGACGCTCGACACCTACACCCCCGGGTTCTTGCGGATGCTGCTCTCTGCAAGCTTGGCCGGAGCGTTGTTGAGCTATTGCGTCTGGGCATTCGAGACCGCCGAGGGCTCAGACATGCCGTTCTACGAGCTCTCCATCGTGCCGATGATCGCTGCACTGTTCCGGTACCTCTTGGTGCTCGAACGCGGGGAAGGCTCGGCGCCTGAAGACGTCTTCGCCAGGGATCGCGTCTTGCAATTGGCCGGAGTGATCTGGATCATCATCTACGGAGTCGCGGTGTACACAGCATGAGCAAGAACCTGCAAGAGACCATGAGACTGGTCGACGACGTCGAGGGCTGGATGAGCCCTGGGCAAGGCGCCGCCTTGTTCGACTCGGCGATCAACTGCCCGCACGGTGGCCGGATCGTCGAGATCGGGAGCTTCAGAGGGCGATCGACCATCGTGCTCGCGTTGGCCGCCGACCCCTCGGTAGAGATCGTTGCGATCGACCCGCATGCCGGCAACGACCGTGGCCCTCAAGAAATCGAAGGGTTCGCTGAGCAGGCAGCCGACGATCATGCGGTGTTCACCGCCAACCTGGCCCACGCAGGAGTCACAGATCGCGTCCGCCACATACGAGAGTTCTCAGACGCAGCGATCGACATGGTCGACGGTGCTGTGGACGTGCTCTATGTCGACGGAGCCCACCGGTACGGGCCTGCACTCGCCGATATCCGGGCCTGGGGAGACCGCGTGGACGACGGTGGAACGATGTTGATCCACGACTCGTTCTCGTCCATCGGGGTCACGCTCGCCATTCTGCGCCAGCTGGTCGTCGGCCAGAAGTTCCGGTACGTGGGTCGGGCCCGCTCCATGACGATCTATCGCGCCGATCTCGGAGCCTCTCCGCTCTCCCGACTCAAGAACGCTGCACGACAGCTAGCGCAGCTGCCATGGTTTGCCAAGAACGTCGGGCTGAAGGTGCTGATCACCCTGAAGGTCGTCAAAGCCGAGTGGCCGTACTGACGCAACGTGAACCCCGATTCACGCCGGTGACGGTCAGAACGCTTCGCACTCCAGCGTGGCGTCCAACATGACTCCCAGCGTCTCTTCGCTGATGTCATCGGGTTCGTCGGCCTTCGCAGCGTTCTGGAATTCCTCCTCGGTGAGGTTCTCTTCCATGTAGTCCACAACGCACTGGGCTGCGTCCTCGTCCACGCCCTCCTCGATCAGCGAGTCGCGGAGCTCGTCGGCTGAGACGTCGCCGCAGGCGGCGAGGCCGAGGACGCCGATCGAAGCGAGTGCGGTGATGGTGATGACTTTTCTCATGGAGCGAAAGGTACGGGAACGTCTGCGCCAGCGACATGGGGAGCAGTCCCCATCGCAGCGGACGCGGCCGAACCGCTAGAACATCGAGGTCTGACCGAGCGGCGCAGGCAGCGGCTCCAGGTCAGGGATCTCCGCAGCGACCGCTTCGTGGAAGGCTCGCGCCAAGCCTGGCGAGTCGAGGTTCTCGGGCTGGTGGACGAACACGAATGGCTCGCGACCGTCATCAATCCATGCAACGACCTGAGGAACCCAGGCGAGAAGCCCGTCGAGGGTGCCATCTGGACGGTCTTCGCCGATCACCCGCACGATCGGGTTCGCTCCGACTGCATCGAGCACGACCGGCCGGTCGGGTTTGTTACGCATCTCGTCGCGAGCCGCATCGGACGTCGCAGGCACGGCATGGAGCGGCCGGCTGTCGAGCACGATGCGGCCCACCCCGTACTGGTTGCAGTACTCGTCGACTCGCCGATGCGCGATGGAGCCATCGAAGAAACGAGGATGACGAAGCTCGAGCGCCCACGACCACGCTGCCGGGAGGCGCCGCATGAACGCGAAGAGGACGTCGACCTGATCCGGTGCGAATGACGCCGGCAGCTGAATCTGCACAGGGCCGACCAGATCACCAAGTGGTTCGATCGCATTCAGAAAGGAGCGAATCTCCGTGGCCACGTCGCTCAATCGTTTCTCGTGAGTGATGACTCGCGGGACCTTGAACGCGAACCGGAAATCTCCACTCGCCTGCTCGCGCCACTTTTCAACGGTGTCGGTCGACGGCTGCGCGTAGAACGTCGTGTTCCCCTCCACTGCGTTGCACCACGAGCTGTACAAACCCAATTCGGTGCCAGACTTGGTGCCTGGCGGGTAGAACCGGCCCACCCAGGGCCGATGCGCCCACATCGGGCACCCCACACGCAGCTTCGCCATACGCCCAGTCCAGCACACTCCTGGGTGCTCGCCAGTAGCCTCGGATCCTCGTGGAGTCAGAACAGCGCGCACTGACCGGGTGGGGCCGGACGGCTCCCTCCGTCGCCACGGTGCTTCGCGCGTCGGCCGAGGAACTCCAGAGCGATCGAGGCCAGGACGCCTTGATCAACACACGAGGCGCGATCGCCCGCGGCCTCGGCCGAAGCTACGGAGACCCCGCGCAAAACGGCGGGGGAGCAGTCATCGAACTCCAGCCGGGTTCAGACCCGATTCGCATCGACAGCGAGACCGGCATTGCCACGGTGGATGCCGGTGTCAGCCTCGACACGCTGCTCCGTGAGATCGTGCCACGTGGCTGGTTCGTGCCGGTCACGCCAGGCACGCGGTTCGTCACGGTGGGCGGCTCCGTTGCGAGCGACATCCACGGCAAGAACCACCACGGCGACGGCTCATTCGGAGCGCACTGCACTGCGCTCACGATGCTGCTCGCCGACGGCTCCACCCGCACGATCACCGCAACGAGCGATCCGGACCTGTGGTGGGCGACGATCGGAGGAATGGGGCTGACCGGCCTCATCCTGGACGTGTCTTTTCGGCTCCTCCCGATCGAGTCGCGTCACTGTGTGGTCGACACGCAACGAGTCCCCAACCTCGACCAATTGATCGAGAAGATGGAGGCGAGCGACCACCTGTACCGGTACTCCGTGGCCTGGATCGATCTGGTCGCAACCGGCAAGAACCTCGGGCGATCCGTGCTGTCGATGGGTAACCACGCAACCATCGACGACCTCCGCGAGTTGAACAGCAAAGCGGTTTCCAACCCGCTCGACTTCGACCCGCCGATCTTTCCCGACATTCCGAAACAACCGCTCAACGTCTGGAGCCGCAACGCAGTCCGCGTCTTCAACGAACTCTGGTATCGCAAGACTCCCAAGCACCATCACGGCACCGAGTCGCTCACCGGCTACTTCCATCCGCTCGACATGGCTGGCCAATGGACTCGCCTGTACGGCCGGCGTGGTTTCCTTCAGTACCAGTTCGTCGTCCCGTTCGAAGCGATCGACACGATGCGCACGATCATCACGAAGATCTCCGAAGAAGGCCATGCGAGCTTTCTTGCGGTGCTGAAGCGGATGGGAGCCGAGAGCGGCGGGCTGCTGAGTTTTCCGAAACCGGGTTGGACCCTCACCTATGACCTGCCAGCAGGCGTCGAAGGTCTCGGACCGTGGCTCGCCGAGCTGGACGAACTGGTGCTCGGCGTCGGCGGTCGTCACTACCTGGCGAAAGACGCGCTCGCGACGAGCGACGTCGTCGCCGCCGGCTATCCCCGACTCGAGGAATGGAAGTCGATCCGCCGACGGGTGGACCCCGACGGCATGTGGGCGAGCGACCAGGCGCGTCGACTCGATTTGATCTAGATCCCAGGAACACGAGAGCAGCATGATGAACGCGTTTGACCAGCCCCAGAACGTCCTCGTCCTCGGCGGACGCAGCGACATCGCCCACGCCATCGTGCGCGAGCTTGCGTCGGCGTCATTGAGAACGGTGATCCTCGCCCACCGCGGGGGCGACGCGGTTGAGATCGACGGGCTGCCGGAGACTGCGAACGTCGTGAGCGTCGCATTCGACGCCACCGACCACGCATCCCACGAGGCATTGGTCGACAGAGTCGCCGAGGATTACGGCGACCTCGACGTGGTGATCCAAGCGTTCGGACAGCTCGGCGCAGACACCGTCAACAGCGACCCGACAGCGGCCGGGGATCTGGTCGATGTCAACGTCACCGGGGCCGTCAGCTCCGGACTCGCCGTCGCTGCTCGACTCCGCACGCAGGGGCACGGCGTGCTCGTGGTCCTGTCGAGCGTCGCTGGGGTACGGACACGACCCTCGAACTTCGTCTACGGCGCCACCAAGGCGGGCCAGGA
>CALIOL010000332.1 GCA_938044705.1 uncultured Ilumatobacter sp.
CGTGGCCGACGATCTGGAAGAACCCGATGTCGGTGCACGCACGGTCGATCTCGGCCGCGACACTGGCGATTCCAGCTGGCGAGCCGCTGAGAAACGGCTCGATGTCGATGATGGGAATGTCGTCCATCGCAACTCCTTTGACGCCGGGCAGGGTGGTCGGAAGAACGGCCGCGACGAGGTCGCGACGAGTTCTGGTTGCCCGTCAACATGATTTAGTCACGACGCGTCGCCGAGAACAAGGGGTCAGAGCGCCTGCCAACACGTTGTTCACACTGCGGTAATGTTCGGCCTCACGCACGAAACACGGACTGCGTAGTTTCTCGCCAACTCGACGTGGACGCGTCGGGCGGACGCTGGAGACAGCACATCGTGAACAAGAACGGAGAGCCAGAATGCGCAAGCAGATGATCAGAAGGGTCGCCCTCGCGGTAGCCCTCACGACCGCGGTAGCGGCGTGTGGATCGGACACCGATGAGTCGGCCGACGACGCAGTCGCCGAGGAGACGGCCGACACCGAAGCCCCGGCCGAGGAGACGACAGAAGAGCCCGCCGAGGCAACGGGAGATGGCCCGACCGAGCTCGACATCGCGCTCGTGCTCGAAGGCGTGCAGGAGGAGGGCTGGAACACGGCCATGATCGAAGCACTCGACCGGATCGCAGAAGAGGCGCCCTACGGAGCGACTCTGACCTACGAGATCATCGAGAACATCGAGTACGCGGACGGCGAGCGGATCGGTCGTGAGCTCGCGAGCTCGGGGACCTACGAGATGATCATCATGCACTCGGCGTTCGTCGACGGCACCAACGCCATCGCCCCGGACTTCCCCGAGATCGCATTCGGTCTGTCGGGCTCCGGCAACGACCTCGCCATCGGCGGCAACGTGTTCTGGATCGACGTGTTCATCCACGAGCCGGCCTACCTCCTCGGACAGATCGCCGGCTCGATGACCGAGTCGAACCAGATCAGTGCCGTTGCCGGGTTCCCGTTTGCGAACGTGAACGCCCCGGTGCACGCGTTCGTCGACGGTGCGCTCAGCGTCAACCCGGACATCACGCACTCGGTGACCTACATCGAGTCGTGGTTCGATGCCGTGACGGCGAACGAGTCGGCGATCGCACAGATCGCCGAGGGCTCGGACATGATCTACGCCGAGCGCTTCGGACCGGTCGAGGCCGCAGCCAGCGCGGAGAACGTGTTCGCCTTCGGTCACTTCACCGACCAGTCGTCGCTCAACCCGGACATCGTCCTGGCGAGCGCCGTGGCGCTGTGGGACCCGGCCGTGATGGACATCATCGACGCCTGGTACGCCTTCGAGACCGAGGGCACGGCGTTCTCGGCTCCGGCCGAGGAACGCATCGTGTACGACTCGATGGTCGACGGTGGCAGCGACATCACGGATCTGTCCGACTCGGTGCCCGCCGAGGTTGCGGAACTGGTCGCCGAGACCCGTGACGCGATCCTCGCCGGTGATCTTGAGATTCCCTTCGACGACTCACCGTTCGAGTGAGCAGCACAGGAACAGGTACGAACTGAACAAGCCGAACATGGGGGTCGAGAGAAGTGACTGAAGACATGGAGCTACTCGGCGTCCACGGCGTGACGACCAGATTCCCCGGTGTGGTGGCCAACGACAACGTGTCGTTGACCATCCACCGGGGGACGGTCCACTGCCTGCTCGGTGAGAACGGAGCCGGCAAGTCGACGCTGGCCGAAACGATGTACGGCGTGCATCGGCCCGACGAGGGCTACCTCACGCTGAACGGCGAGCGGCTCGATCTGCGTTCGCCCAAGGATTCGATCGCCAAGGGCATCGGGATGGTGCACCAGCACTTCGAGCTGGTGAAGCCGCTCGCGACGGTCGAGAACGTTGCGCTCGGGACGACCGGCCCCGGTCGGCTCGACTTGGGCAAGGTTCGCGCACGCCTCGAGGAGTTGTGTGAGGCCTATCGGATCGACCTCGATCTCGACACGCCGGTCGGGGGACTGCCGGTCGGTCTCCAGCAGTGGGTGGAAATCCTGAAGACGATGTATCTCGGTGTCGATCTGCTGATCCTCGACGAACCGACCGCTGCGCTGACCCCCGTTGGCGTCGAGCGGCTCTTCGAGTCCATCCGACGCATGCGCGACGACGGACTCGCGGTCATCTTGATCAGCCACAAGATGCACGAGGTCACGGGGATCTCGGACCGCGTGACCGTGCTGCGCAAGGGCAAGGTCATCGACACCGTCCAGACCGACTCCGTGCAGGCTGCCGACCTCGTTCGCATGATGGTCGGCCGCTCGGTGGAGTTGTCGAAGGCCACGAATCATCCACCTGCTGGTGAGACCAAGCTCAGCGTCACCGACCTCGTCGCGGGAGAGCCCAGCGAACGCGGATCGCTCTGCGGCGTCAGCTTCGACGTCGGTGCCGGCGAGATCTACGGCATCGCCGGTGTGTCGGGCAACGGGCAGGACGCACTGTTCGACACGATCGTCGGTGTCCGTGAACCCGATGGGGGCACGATCACGATCGACGACACCGACACTGCGGGAATGGATCCGCGGACGGTGAGCAAGCTCGGGGTCGGCAGCGTGCCCGCCGACCGGATCAACCAGGCTCTGCTCATGGACTTCAACATCGACGAGAACATCGGGTTGGGTCGCCACGGCGACCGGCCGTTCTCGATCCGAGGCGTGCTGCAGCGGATGGCGTTCCGCCGTCGAGCCGAGCAGGCCATCGAGGACTACGAGATCGCCTGCCCGTCGGCGTCGCACATCACCCGCACGCTCTCGGGCGGCAACTTGCAGAAGATCGTGATGGCGCGTGAACTGGAAGGCCAACCCGACCTGATCATCGTCCACCAACCGACTCGCGGTCTCGACATCTCCGCTGCGGAGAACGTGCGCCAGCGGCTGATTGCCGAACGTGACCGCGGCGCCGCCATCGTGCTGATGTCCGAGGATCTCGACGAGGTGCTCAGCCTCTCGACCCGAGTCGGCGTGATGTTTGACGGCAAGATCGTCGGTGAGATGCACCACGACGAACTCGATCTCGACCGGATCGGTGCCTACATGGCAGGGGTGCTCGACACGACCGACACCCACGAGGTGGTCGTATGACCGCAGTCGACACGCCACCCGAAGCGCCTGATGCCGACGCGGACGACGAGAACGGCGACGAGAAGACCGGTGGTCGGTGGCGGATCGAGCGCCGCCTCGAGACGTCGTGGTACCTGGAGGTCGGTGGCGTCGTTCTTGCGATGGTCGCAGCGATCCTCACCTCGTCGATCCTCATCTCGGCAGCAGGTTCCGATGTGCTCGAGTCGTTCCGGGCGCTGTACCGCGGCGGTTTCGGCACTCGCGACGCCTTCGTCGAGACGCTCGTTCAGGCGACACCGCTGATCTTCACGGGACTCGCAGCAGCGTTCGCCTTCCGGGCCAAGATCTGGAACATCGGTGGCGAGGGCCAACTGTACGCCGGCGCGATGGGTGCCTACTGGGCGTCAAGGATCCTCGGCGACTCGCTGCCGAGCATCGTGTTGATTCCGGCGTGCTTCGTGTTGGCGATGCTGATGGGCGCCGGTTGGGCGGGGATTGCTGCCGTGCTACGCACCCGCTTCGGTGTCAACGAGATCATCACGACGGTCATGCTCAACTTCATCGTGTTGAACGTGTTGAGCTTCCTGCTCAACGGCGTGTGGCAGGACCCGGCGTCGTTCTACGCACAGACCGACCGGATGTCCGATGCGTACCAACTCCCTCAGTTGCTGAGCTCGGGGCGTCTGCATCTCGGATTCCTGATCGCACTGGCGACTGCGGCGCTCGTGTGGTTCGTCCTGGCCCGGACGTCGTTCGGCTACGAGGTGCGCAGCATCGGCGCCAACCCGCGAGTGGCTGCGTACGGCGGCATCGTCAGCAACAAGATCATCATCGCCACGCTGCTCATCAGCGGTGCGATCGCCGGCCTCGCCGGAGCGAGCGAACTGCTCGGAACCCAACTGCGGTTGCAGCCCGGCATCTCGAGCGACTTCGGATTCACCGGCATCATCATTGCGCTCGTCGCTCGCCTCCGGCCTGCAGGCGTGATCGTCGTGGCGATCGCTGCGGGCGCACTGCGGAACGGTGCGACGACGATGCAGATCACCACTGGTGTCCCCGCTGCGCTCGTCGACGTGATCACCGGGCTCGCCCTCGTGTTCGTGCTCCTCGCTGCCGTGATGGTCAACTACCGAATCAGGAGGCCACAGACCGATGGCTGACGAGATCACCGCAATCTTCGCACTGAGCGTTCTCGTCGGCGCCGTCCGAATCGGCGTGCCGTTGCTTCTCGCTGCGATCGGAGAGATGGTCGTCGAGCGGTCGGGCATCTTGAACCTCGGCATCGAAGGCACGTTGACCTTCAGCGCGTTCGGCGCATTCGTCGCTGTCGAGCAGACCGGCTCGCTCGTCTTCGGTGTCGTCGCCGGGGTGCTCTCGGGCATGTTGGTGAGCCTGGTGATGGCTGTGCTCACCGTGACGTTCAAGGTGGAGCAGGTGGTGGCCGGCCTGGCGCTCAACCTGCTCGGGATCGGCTTCGCCTTCTACCTGCTGCGGGCGATCTTCAGTGAGAGTGGCACCGACGTGCTGTCGGTCGAGACCTGGGACGTCGTCGAGATCCCGCTGCTGTCGTCCATCCCGTGGATCGGCGACATCTTCTTCTCGCAGCACTGGCTCGCGTATGTCGCCTTCGCATCGCTTCCGCTGGTGTGGTTCGGCCTGAACCGGACCGGCTTCGGCCTCGAGCTGCGCAGCGTCGGTGACAACCCGAAGGCGGCCGATCTCCGCGGGGTGAGCATCGCGAAGGTCCAGTACCTGGCGTTGCTCTTCGGCGGCTTCATGTCGGGTCTCGCCGGCTCGTTCCTCAGCATCTTCTCGACCGGTCAGTTCTTCCCGGCGATTGCGGGTGGCCGAGGTTGGATCGCGCTGGCGATCGTGATCTTCGGTAACTGGCGGCCCGGCCGGATCCTGATCGGCTCGCTGTTCTTCGGCTTCCTCGAGGCGTACCAGCTCACACTGCAGGCGCAGGGCAGTGACCTGCCGTTGAACCTTCTCTTGGCGATGCCCTACGTGCTCACCATCGTTGCGCTCGTGGTCAACCGATCCCGGAGCAACTCGCCGCTCCATCTCGGTGCGCCCTATCTGCGAGGTGTTCGATGACCCGCCTCGGCCCGCTTCCCGTCGTCGACATCTCCGGTTTCGAGACTGCGTCCGCGGAGCGTCGTCGAGAGATTGCTGCGGCCGTCGACCAGGCGTACCGCACGATCGGCTTCCTCGAGATCAGCGGGCATGGCATCGACCAGCACCTGATCGACACGATGATGGCCGTCACTACGGAGTACTTCGATCAGCCACTCGATTCGAAGCTCGAGGATGTGATGCCCGCAGGCACGAACCGCGGATACTCGCCGCCGGGGACAGAAGCGCTGTCCTACTCGCTCGGGCTGGAAACACCACCGGACGTGTTCCAAGCGTTCAACGTCGGCGCCCAGATCCACACCATCGATCCCCAGGACCGGCCGCCGGAACACGCGTCGCTGTACGCATCGAACCACTGGCCGAGCCAACCCGCCGCGATGCAGCAGGTGTGGGAGGAATACATTCGTGCCGTGTACGACCTCGGCCAGCGGATGCTGCGAATCCTCGCGGTGGCCCTCGAGCTCGACGAGGAGTATTTCGCTTCCCAGGCCGGACAGGCGCCGGCTGCGCTCCGTGCGCTCGACTACCGAAGCGAAGCGGGAGCGCCGCCGCTCGAACCGGGCCAACTTCGCCTCGGGGCGCATTCCGACTACGGGATGTGCACGATGCTCTACGCCGACCCGGTCCCCGGGTTGCAGCTGCTCGGGCCCGACGACCAGTGGC
>CALIOL010000333.1 GCA_938044705.1 uncultured Ilumatobacter sp.
GGCGTGACCGGCATCATCGTGGCCGTCGGCGTCACCGTGGACAGCTATGTCGTCTTCTTCGAACGAATGAAGGACGAGATACGCAACGGTCGAACGCTCAAGAACGCGGCACCGAGAAGCTTCAAGATGACCTGGCGCACCATCTGGTCAGCCGACCTCGTCTCGGTGATCGGCGCTGCGATCTTGTTCTGGCTCAGCGTCGGCTCGGTTCGCGGGTTCGCGTTGTTCTTGGGAATCACGACGCTCTGCGACCTCCTGGTCTGCTTCTTCTTCACCCGGCCCGCAGTGCTCTTGCTCGCCCGAAGCAAGTTCATGGTGGGTAAACGAGCCTTCGGCCTGGAGGTCGCACAATGAGTCGCGCCGATCAGATTGCCTCGACCGGCCCCGGGCGCCTGTACCGAGGTCAGACCGCTGTCGACTTCTACGGACGTCGCCGCATCGGGCTGATCATCGCCATTGCGATCGTCGTCATCACCACGGGTTCGCTGCTCACGCAGGGGCTGAACCTCGGCCTCGACTTCGAGGGCGGGCAAGCGTGGGACGTTCCGGCCAGTGAGCAGTTCGACGTCGACACCGCTGCCGACGTCCTGTCGGACAACGGCGTCGATCCGGCAGGCGCAAAGATCCAGCAGCGCGACTCCGACAGTCGTTCGGTGATCGCCATCCAGATCGAGGTGGTCGACGAAGCGACCGCAGCGTCGCTCACGACCGACTTCGCCGCGGCTTCCACCGCAGAGGCCGACGAACTCAACTTCGAGTTCACGAGTTCGTCGTGGGGGGCCGACATCACGCGGGCCGCTGTGCGCGCCCTCGTCATCTTCTTGATCATCGTCGCGATCTTCATCTCGATCCGATTCGAATGGCGCATGGCGTTGGCTGCGCTGGTGGCGATGGCGCACGACGTGCTGTTCGCGGTCGGCGTCTACACGGTGTTCCAATTCGAAGTCACACCTGCGACGGTCATCGCGTTCCTCACGATCCTCGGGTACTCGCTCTACGACACGATCGTCGTGTTCGACCGAGTCCAAGAGAACGAGGGCAAGTACGCGGGCGTGCGCATGCCGTACCCAGACGTGGTCAACATCTCGATGAACCAGGTGCTGATGCGCTCGATCAACACGAGCATCTCATCGATCCTTCCGGTGGCATCGCTGTTGCTGATCGGGTCGGGTTTCCTCGGCGCCGTCTCGCTGCGCGAGTTCGCCCTCGCGTTGCTGGTGGGCATGATCGCCGGCATCTACTCGTCGATCTTCGTGGCGTCGCCGCTGCTCGCATCGCTTCGCGCGAACGTCGGGCGCACCTCGCGACGAGAGCGCCTCACCGGTGACGATCTGCGTGCCGCAGTCGTCGGGGCCGGGGTGAGCGGACGAGTACTCATCAACGAGTCGGCTGACGACGCCGACGCCGACGATTCCGAGGCAACTCCCAAGATTGTCGAGGCCGACACCGTGCACCAGCCGGCCGAGCGGATTCTGAGTCATCCGCCGAGGCCGCGCAAGAAGAAGAAGCGGTAGGCCATCGCGGTATCCTCCAGACATGGAACACGGCTCACTGCGCACGTTGGTTCGTGATGTCGCAGACTTTCCGACCGATGGAGTGATCTTCCGCGACATCACGCCGCTCCTCGGCGACGCCGATGCGTTCGCCGCGGCAGTCGATGGTGTCGTCGAGCAATTTGCCGGCGTGGAGGTCGACCGCGTGGTGGGAGTCGAGTCTCGAGGATTCATCTTCGGTGCCGCGGTCGCCTATCGAATCGGAGCTGGGTTCGTGCCCGTCCGCAAACCGGGCAAATTGCCGTGGGCGGTAGTGCGTGAGGAGTACGAGCTCGAGTACGGCACCGACAAGCTCGAGATCCATCGAGATGCCATCCACCCGGGCGAACGCATCTTGATCGTCGACGACGTCTTGGCGACCGGTGGCACCGCTGCTGCGACAGCAACACTCGTCGAAACCCTCGGAGGAGAGATCGCCGGTCTTGCGTTCCTCCTCGAGATCGAACCACTCGCCGGCCGGTTACGGCTCGGCAATCGCCCCGTTCGCTCGCTCCTGCAGTTCACCTGAGCCATGGCGACCGTCGACCGAGTCCTTCCTTGGCGTCGACATCAAGCGTCGTCGCCCGGAGGTTCCGGAGCGACCGGTGAGCTCGCTCCACTGCTGCAGACCTACCGGCGTCGACACCCGAAAGCTTCGATCAGCGACATCAACCGGGCGTACCGGGTGGCGTCGGACGCTCATCGGTCGCAGATGCGCAAGAGCGGTGAGAGCTATATCAACCATCCGCTCGCCGTTGCGAAGATCGTCGCCGAGATCGGACTCGACGAGATCTCGGTCGCGGCTGCGCTCCTGCACGATGCCGTCGAAGACACCGAGATCACGTTGGCGGACGTCGATCGCGAGTTCGGAGCGCAGGTCGCAGCGATCGTCGACGGCGTCACCAAACTCGAACGGGTTCGTTTCGACAGCAGGGAAGAACAGCAAGCCGCGACCATGCGCAAGATGCTCGTCGCGATGGCCAAAGACCTCCGGGTCTTGGTCATCAAGCTGGCCGACCGTCTTCACAACATGCGCACCATCGCAGCAATGCCGCTCGAGAAGCAGCAGCGCATTGCCCAGGAGACGCTCGACATCTACGCACCGCTCGCTCACCGGCTGGGCATGCAGGAGATCAAGCAGCAGCTCGAAGACCTGTCGTTCTCCTCGCTGCATCCGAAGCGGTTCGCCGAACTCGACCACCTGGTACGGGTGAGGACGCCCGAGCGCGATGTGTATCTCGCCAAGACCGTCGCCGAAGTGCGCGGCCGCCTCAGTGAACTGAAGATCGATGCCGAGGTCACCGGACGCGGAAAGCACCTCTGGAGCATCTACGAAAAGATGGTCGTCAAGGGGCTCGAGTTCGACGACATCTTCGATCTGGTCGCCGTTCGCGTGGTCGTGCCGACGATGAAGGACTGCTACGCGGCGCTCGGCTGCATCCACGGGCGCTGGCGACCAGTGGTCGGGCGATTCAAGGACTACATCGCCATGCCCAAGTTCAACCTCTATCAGAGTCTGCACACCACGGTCGTAGGGCCGTCGGGCAAACCGATCGAGGTGCAGATCCGAACGACCGAGATGCACCAACGCGCCGAATGGGGTGTCGCTGCACACTGGGCGTACAAGGATCGCTCGAACGGCAACGGAGCGAAGGACACCGAAGCCGACTGGCTCACGCGGATCATCGACTGGCAAGAAGAGATCTCCGACCCGGCTCAGTTCATGGAGAGCCTGAAGACGGACCTCGAACAGGACGAGGTCTATGTGTTCACGCCAAAGGGGCGGGTGATCAGCCTCCCGGTCGGCTCCACGGCGGTCGACTTCGCCTACGCCGTCCACACCGAGGTCGGTCACGCCACGATCGGCGCCAAGGTCAACGGCCGACTCGTGGGTCTCGACCACGTCGTGCAGAGCGGCGACTCATGCGAGATCTTCACGTCCAAGGTGGAGACCGCAGGTCCGTCCCAGGACTGGCTGGGTTTCGTCGCGTCACCGCGCGCTCGCAACAAGATCCGCCAGTGGTTCAGCCGAGAGCGTCGTATCGACATGATCGAAGCGGGTCGCGACGAACTCCACGGCGAATTCCGCCGCGAGTCGCTTCCCGTCCAGCAGGTCTGGAAGTCCGAACAGCTCGAACACGTCGTCACCGAGATGAGCTACGTCGACCTCGACTCGCTGCTCGCTGCGATCGGTGAACACCACGTGTCGGGCCGCAGCGTCGCGCAGCGCGTCGCTCGCGGCTATCGGTCGGGGGACGAAGAAGTCCAGCTCCCGGCGACCGTGGAACGTCCCCGTCGTGAACGGCGCGAAGGCCACCGACAAGCGGTCGGCGTGCACGTCGAGGGGCTCGACGACATGCTCGTGCGTTTGGCGCAGTGCTGCACACCGGTGCCGGGCGACGACATCACGGGATTCGTGACGCGTGGTCGGGGCGTGAGTGTCCATCGCGCCGACTGTTCCAACGCCGTCTCGCTGATGAGTCAGCAGGCAACGCGCATGATCGACGTGGACTGGGACGGAGAAGGCCAGTTCAACAACACGTTCACCGCCGGTATCGAGGTGGTCGCACTCGACCGCTCGAAGCTCCTCGCGGACGTGGCGATCGCGCTCGTCGATCACCAGGTCAACATCGTGTCGTGTGAGACCATCACCGGCGCCGACCGCGAGGCGAAGATGCGTTTCGAGTTCGAGTTGGCCAACGGAGCGCACCTCGACTCGGTGATCAGCACGATCAAGGGGATCGACTCGGTCTACGACGCATATCGCACCGTTCCGGGGGCAGCCGCGCCTGTAGCCTGACGGGCCGTGCCAGCCTTCCAGACCAGTCCCGGCATGCGGGACATCCTGCCCGCGGATACCGCCCGATGGCGGCGCCTCAACGCCGTGTTCGCCGAGATCGCTGGTTCGGCCGGCTACGGCCAGGTGATCACTCCGCTGCTCGAAGACATCGGTGTGTTCACCCGCATCGGTGATGCGACCGACGTCGTCACCAAGGAGATGTACGACTTCCGAGACAAGGGCGACCGGCACGTCTCGTTGCGGCCCGAGATGACCGCAAGCGTCTGCCGGTCGTTTGCTCAGCACCGGCCAGCGGCACTCCCATGGAAGGTCTGGTACACCGGCTCGAACTTCCGCTACGAGAAGCCTCAGCGCGGGCGGTTTCGTCAGTTCGACCAGGTCGGCATCGAAGTGCTCGGTGTCGATGACGCGCATCTCGATGTCGAAGTCATCGCCCTCGCCTGGGAGTTCTATGCGGCCCTCGGTCTCACCGAGGTGAACCTGATCGTGAACAGTCTCGGTGAACCCGAGGATCGTGCGGCGTATGTCGAGGCCTTGCGAACGCATTTCGAGTCGTCGGATCTCACCGAGCAGGGTCGGGCGACGCTGGCCAAGAACCCGCTCCGAGTGCTCGACTCGAAGCGCGAGGGGGACGCCGCCGCGGTTGCTGCCGCACCGACCATCGCCGACTTCTACTCGTCGGAAGCCGCTCAGCACTTCGCAACGGTGCAATCGGGCCTTCAGCGACTCGGCATCCCGTACACGGTCGAACCGAAGCTGGTGCGAGGCCTCGACTACTACCGGCGGACGATCTTCGAATTCCAGGGTGGCACGCTCGATTCGGCGCAGAACGCACTCGGTGGCGGTGGGCGCTACGACGGGCTGGTCGAGGCGCTCGGTGGTCCTGCCACACCGGGGATCGGCTTTGCGCTCGGCGTCGATCGCACGCTGCTCGCGTGTGAAGACGAAGGGGTGTTCGGTGACGACACCGCCCCGGTCGATGTGTTCGTCGTCGACGTCGTGGGTGGGCAGGAGGCCGTGGCCATCACTGCAGAGCTACGCGCTGCCGGATTCAGTGCCGACCGCGGCTACGACAACCGGAGCATGAAGGCGCAGATGAAGCTCGCCAATCGCTCCGCGGCGCCACTGGCGATCATCGTTGGTGAAGAGGAAGTCGCGTCCGACTCGGTGATCGTGCGACCGATGGCACGTGACGCCGGCGACCAACAACGCATCTCTCGATCCGATCTGATCTCTCACTTGAAAGAAACCTCATGAGCTCCACTTCCATGCGTACCCATCTCTGCGGCGACCTCCGCCCGGAGCACATCGGCGAGACCGTCAGCGTCTGTGGCTGGGTCGGGCGTCGACGCGAGCACGGCGAACACCTCGCCTTCGTCGATCTGCGTGACCACTCTGGCATCGTGCAATGCGTCATCAACGATGACGTCGACGTGCGCAGCGAATACGTGCTGCGGATCACCGGCACGGTGCGTGTTCGTCCCGATGGCACCGTCAACGACAAGCTGCCGACCGGCGGCGTCGAGATCGGCGACTGCGAGGTCGAGATCCTGCGTGTCGCCACGCCGCCGCCGTTCCCGATCGATGAGCGAGCCGACGATGTCGACGAGAACATCCGACTGCAGTACCGCTATCTCGACCTGCGCCGCGAGCGGATGCAGAAGAACCTGCGGATCCGGTCGGCGATCAACGCCGCGGTCCGGAACTCGATGGATGATCAGGGATTCGTCGAGGTCGAGACGCCGATGCTGGTGCCGTCCACGCCGGAAGGCGCTCGTGAGTTCCTCGTCCCGTCGCGCAAGGAGCCGGGTTCGTTCTACGCTCTGCCGCAGTCGCCGCAGCTGTTCAAGCAGCTGCTGATGGTCGGCGGCGTGGACCGCTACTACCAGATCGCTCGCTGCCTCCGAGACGAAGACCTGCGCGCCGATCGCCAGTACGAGTTCATGCAGCTCGACATGGAGATGAGCTTCGTCGACCAGGACGACGTGCTCGACGCCGTCTCCGAGGCGGTATTGGCCGCAGCCGAGGCAGCGACCGGGGAGCGGCCGGCACCGATCGAACGGATGACCTGGCACGAGGCCATGAACCGGTTCGGTATCGACAAACCCGATCTGCGTTTCGACATGGAGCTGCAGGAGCTCACGGCGGTGTTCGCGAGCACGGAGTTCAAGGCATTCGCTGGAGCCGAGGCGATCAAGGGCATCAAGGTCGACGGGGGAGCGGCGGACTACGGCCGTAACGCCCTCGACAAGTTGACCGACAAGGCCAAGAGCGCCGGAGCCAAGGGCCTGGTATGGATGAAGGCCACCGACGAAGGCTTCGACAGCCCCGTCGCCAAGTTCCTCAGCGACGATGAGATCGTTGCGCTCAAAGCTGCGATGGAGGCACAGACCGGCGATCTCGTGCTGATCGTCGCCGACGATTGGGAGCCGACGTGCGAGGTGCTCGGCATGCTGCGTAACGAGATCGGTCGGCCTCCGGTGCACCAGGGACCGTACCGGTACGTGTGGATCGTCGAGTTCCCGCTGTTCGTCGGTCGTGACAAGGAGACGGGCAACCCGAAGTCAGGGCATCACCCGTTCACGATGCCGCACCCGGAGGACATCGACAAGTTCGAGTCGGATCCGATGTCGGTGCGATCGATCGCATACGACCTGGTGCTCAACGGCTGGGAACTGGGTTCGGGCTCGATTCGAATTCACGAGCCGGAACTGCAGCGCAAGGTGTTCGCGGGGCTCGGTATCAGCGACGAAGAAGCCGAGCGCAAGTTCGGGTTCTTCTTGAACCCCTTCGAGTACGGCGCCCCGCCGCACGGCGGCTTCGCATTCGGGCTCGATCGCCTTGTCGCGATCTTGGCGGGCGAAGACAACATCCGTGAGGTCATCGCCTATCCCAAGACCCAGTCGGGTCAGGATCCAATGACCAACAGCCCGATTCCCGGTGACCCCAAGGCTGTCGAGGAGCTCGGTCTCAAGATCCTCCCCAAGGTCGACTGAGTCTCAAGAGCTGTCCGCACGGTTCCCGGCCCAGAGGGGATGGGCCGGGAACCGCAGGCGGTCACGTCACTCGTCGACGGTCTCACCTTCGTCGACGACGTCCTCGACCGGATCCTCGACGGGATCATCGATCGGGTCGTCGCCCGGTGAGTCGTCGGAGCTGGAACAGGCAGCACCACCGAGGGCGAGCACGCCCACTGCGGAAGCGGCCAGAAGCTTGCGGGTCACTGTTTTTCTCATAGGTGCCCAGACTTGCTGTTCGTCACACAAATGCAACATCACATGCGCACAATGTCATCAGTGATGCCACGACGCTGCTGGGCGTCCGCCCGGTCACTCAGCGTGGACCGCGGATGAGGCGTCCCGGAAGCTCCCCGGTGAACTCGTCGTGGTCGACGGTCTGCACGCCGTTGACGAACGTTGCCACGTAGCCGTCGGCCTTTTGGACCAGGCGTCGTGCACCGGCAGGAAGGTCGTATGCCATTCGGGGCGGGCCGAACGTCAGCCGTTCGTAGTCGATGATGTTCATGTCGGCGCGCAGGCCGGGAGCGATCAGCCCACGGTCGTTCAGCCCGTACAGCTCAGCGGTCTGGCGGGTCTGGCGATGAACGATGAGCTCGAGTGGCAACGTCGGCCCGCGCCGACGATCGCGGGTCCAGTGGGTGAGCATGAACGTCGGTGTCCCTCCGTCGCAGATCACGCGACAGTGAGCACCCGCGTCTGCCAATCCCATCCGAGTCGACGGGTGCTGGTGCGCTTCGTACTGGAACGAGAGATCGCCGTAGGCGTAGTTGAAGAACGGCGTGAGAATCATCCCGTGGCCGTCGTGTGCGCACAGCTGGTCGATGATCAGATCGACCGGATGCACGTTCGCTCGTCGAGCGAGTGCGCCGATCGACTCGTCGACATGGGGTTCGTAGTCGATGTCGCCATCCTCGACCGCCCACCAGGAGTCGAGCTTGTCGAGTACGACACGCCGAAAGAGATCCCGATCGGGCTCGACGCGAAGCGCCGCTCGAAGCTCCGGGTTCTGAAGCGCGTTCACTCGTTCGGCGAGCGGCAGCGCCGAGACGGGACCGTAGGCAGGATGGAAGTCGAGCGGGTTGAACGACCCTTCCAGGCACATCAACAGACCGACGCTGCGCCCAGCGACCTGAGCAACGATCGAGAGCCCTTCGTCGCGCGCAGCATCCAGCTGGGACAGCACCTCGCGCCACAGCTCGGGTGCGCTGTCGGGCTGGTTGAGGTTCACGCTCACGGTTTGGCCCGTTCGGCGTGCGATCTCGCGCATCCACGGCATCTCGCTGATCGGGACCTCCACGTGATCGGGAGCGAACTGGAACACGCCGTGTCCGACTCGGCCGAGCGCGTCAGCGATGCCGACGAGCTCATCTGCGGTTGCGTGCGTGCCGGGAACGAGCTCTCCGGACAAGGACTTGTGAAGCGGTGTGCGCGATGTCGAGAAACCGAGGGCGCCGGCGCGTAGGCCTGACTCGACGATGGTGGACATCGCTGCGATGTCGTCGGGAGTGGCCGCCTCGTTGTCGGCGCCACGATCGCCCATGACGTAGCCGCGGACCGGGCCGTGGGCGATCTGCGCCCCAACGTCGATCGCGTAGTGGCGAGCGTCGAGCGCGTCCATGAATTCCTCGAAGCTCTCCCAGTCCCACGTGATGCCTTCGGTCATTGCCGACCCGGGGATGTCCTCGACGCCCTCCATCATCTCGATCAGCCAGTCGTGGCGATCAGGCGCCGCCGGGGCGAATCCGACGCCACAGTTCCCCATGACCACCGACGTGACGCCGTGCCATGACGACGGAGTCAGGTACGGATCCCACGAAGCCTGCGCGTCGTAGTGCGTGTGGACATCGACCCAACCGGGGGTCAGCAGGAGGCCGCTCGCGTCGATCTCGCGTTGCGCTGTCGGGGCGGCACCGGCCTCGTCGACCGACGCGATCACTCCATTGCTGACCGAGACATCGGCGGATCGGGCCGGCGTTCCCGATCCATCGACGAGATGAGCGTTTCGAATGACCAGATCTGCCATGTCGAAACGTTAGTTGCGTGGCCGCGCTCAGCTCAGGCCGGCGCGCTGAAGACCCCACATGTCGGCAAACCTGCCCGCAGCGTCGAGCAGCTCATCGCGAGTGCCGTGCTCAGCGATGCGGCCCTGCTCGATCACCATGATGCGGTCCATGTCGTTGAGGGTCGCAAGGCGGTGAGCGATGACGATCGCTGCGCGGTCCTTCCACAACTCGGTGAGGGAGTCGTGGATCCTCGCCTCCGTCTCGGAGTCGAGCGCGCTGGTCGCCTCGTCCAAGATGACGAGATCACTCGATCTGACGAACGCTCGAGCGATCGCGATGCGCTGGCGTTGGCCCAACGACAGCTTGATCCCGCGTTCGCCGACCATGGTGCGATAGCCATCGGGGAGGGAGTCGACGAAGTCGCCGATGTTCGCCCTCGTGGCGGCGCTGCGGATCGCCGCATGGTCGACCGGACCGGGTTCCGCGTAGCCGATGTTGTACTCGATGGTCTCCTGGAAGAGCGAGGTGTCCTGCGGAACGTACGACTGGATCGCAGCCAGGTCGATCGCCGTTGCCGGCCGGCCTCGGAGCAGGATCTCACCGCTCGTCGGTTCGTAGAAGCCCAGCAGGATCTTGATCAGGGTCGACTTGCCTTCACCGCTGCGTCCGACGACTCCGAGCCGCTCGTTACCGGCGAGGGTGAAGCTGATGTCGTCGAGTACCAAGCGGCTCGGCTCGTCGGGGTAGGCAAAGCTGAGGTTGTGAACCTCGAGAAATGGCGCCGGTGCCGAGCTCGAGGCCGGGGCCGGGGCGACCGTTCGGTTCGAGCTCATCGTCTCGGTTTCGGGCGGGCGCTCTTTGATGAAGTTTCGAGTGCCGAACAGGTAGGCGTAGGCCTCTCGCAGCGAGGCTGACTTGTCGATCCACTCGCCGAGGAAGTGAGCGATGTTCCAGTACATCGTCGTGAAGTCGAGCAGCACGGTGATCGAGACGACCATGGCCGTCAGTGAGATCGCGCCGCGGTCGAACTGCCACCAGCTGAACGTCATCACCGCTCCCCAGAGCAGGACCCGGACGAGGACCGAGGCGCCGCCCCAGTAGGCGGTCAGCGCCAGGCTGAAGTGCACGTCGTCGCGTTTGAGTTCCTCCATCTGGGCATCGTTCCGTCGGGTTTCTTTCGCGTGCGACCGGAACGAGAAGACGTTCACGAAGTTCGCATAGGAGTCGAAGACGCG
>CALIOL010000334.1 GCA_938044705.1 uncultured Ilumatobacter sp.
TCGGTGCTCGCCGACTGTGAACCCGCGTCGACGTTGTTCATCGTGGCTTCCAAGACGTTCGGAACCATCGAGACCCTCACCAACGCGCGCACGGCTCGGGCGTGGCTGGTCGAAGCCCTCGGCGAAGACGCAGTGGCCGACCATTTCGTGGCGGTGTCGACGAACGCTGAGCGAGTAGCGGAGTTCGGGATCGACACCGCCAACATGTTCGGGTTCTGGGACTGGGTGGGCGGCCGCTACTCCGTGGACTCGGCGATCGGCCTCTCGTTGATGATCGCGATCGGCCCCGACGGGTTCCGCAAGTTCCTGGACGGGTTCCACGTCATGGATGAGCACTTCCGCTCTGCGGCGGCACGAGACAACGCGCCGGTGCTGATGGCGCTCCTCGGCGTTTGGTACGCAAACGGTCTCGGACACGACACCAAGGCGGTGTTGCCGTACGCGAATGACCTCGCTCGGTTCCCGGCGTATCTGCAGCAGCTGGACATGGAGTCGAACGGCAAGTCGGTCGACCTGGACGGCACCCGCGTCGCTCACGACACGGGGCCGATCATCTGGGGTGAGCCGGGAACGAACGGTCAGCACGCGTTCTACCAACTGATCCATCAGGGCACCCGAATCATCCCGTGCGACTTCATCGGATTCGCGAAGGGCAATCATCCGTTCCAAGAGCATCACGACCTGCTCATGTCGAATCTGTTCGCTCAGTCCGAGGCCTTGGCGTTCGGGCGCTCGAACGACGCCGAACCGCACCGCAACTTCGAGGGCAATCGACCCAACACGGTGATCCTGGCCGAGCGCCTCACACCGTCGGTCCTCGGGCAGTTGATCGCGCTGTACGAACACATCGTGCACGTCCAGGGAACGATCTGGGGAGTCAACAGCTACGACCAGTGGGGCGTCGAGCTGGGCAAGGAACTCGCCAACCAGATCACGCCCGAGCTGACCGGTGAACTGCAACCGGCCGACCACGACAGCGCAACGAACGCACTGATCGAGTGGTACCGGAATCATCGGTAGACCCCATCCTGCGCGATGATCGGCTGATGAGCGAGGCAGATCAGACGGTCGCGGGTTTCGACGTTCCGGAGGTCGAAGCGTGGATGGCGGCAAACACCCGCGTTCAGCCTCCGTGTACGTGGACCCGGCTCGAGGGAGGCCATTCGAACCTCACCTACGAACTCACCGACGCTGCGGGCGACTCGTTTGTGATTCGCCGCCCGCCCGAAGGCGAACTGCTCCCGAAGGCGCACGATATGTGGCGCGAGTTCCGCATCATCGATGCGCTCCATCCGGTCGGCGTGCCGGTCGCGGAGCCGATCGGGTACTGCGACGACCGGGACGTGTGTGACAAACACTTTTACGTGATGGGCAAGGTGGGTGGCGAAGCGCTGTACACAGCTGAGCAGACCGCTCCTCGCCTGGATACGGCTGCGCGCGGGCGTGTCGGCGCGTCATTCGTGGACGTGCTCGCTCACCTCCACGCGATCGATCCAGCCGAGGTCGGCCTGGCCGAGTTGGGGCGACACGATGGCTACGTCGCTCGACAACTCAAGACCTGGTACGGGTCGTGGACGATGTCGGCCGAACACGCCGACTACGACGACGACCGCCTGCACGCGCTCCACGATCGATTGCAGGCCGACCTGCCCGAGCAAGGCCCGGCGCGTGTGGTGCACGGGGACTACGGCGTGCACAACGTGATGGTCGATGACGAGGGCAATGTCGCGGCGGTGTTGGACTGGGAGATCGGCACGCTCGGCGATCCGCTCGCCGACTTCGCCTATGCACTCAACGCGTGGATCGAACCGAGCGATGCCGACAACGCCGCAGAGGTTTCCCCGACGGCGCTTCCGGGCTTTGCGAGTCGAGATGATCTGATCGAACACTACGCCGAGCGGACTGGGGCGGACCTGTCGAACCTGGGCTACTACCGGGCGTTCAACTCGTTCAAGACGGCGTGCATCCTCCACGGTGTGTATGCCCGGTACAAGCTCGGGATGAAATCGACCGACGGTGTCGACATGGAGGGGCTGTTCAACCGGATCGTTCAGAGCATCGAGCTGGCCGAGCAGCACCTCGGTTCCTGAACGCCTGCTGTTCACGGGGCGGGGAGTCGTCCCCACCGAATGTGCGCCATTCGATGACGTCGATCGCGTATGTTCGATCTCGACAACATCGTCATCGACGCTTGAACAAGGAGCCCGAACATGTCCAACACCCCACCACCGCCTCCCGGTTACCAGTCCTACGGCGCCCCAGGTGGCGGCGCCACGGGGCCGAAGCCGAGCAACTACCTCGTCTGGGCGATCCTCTCGACACTCTTCTGCTGCCTGCCCCTCGGTATCGCCAGCATCGTGTTCGCTGCGCAGGTCGATGGTAAGTACAACTCGGGTGACTACGCCGGAGCGGTCGAGGCATCAGAGAAGGCGAAGAAGTTCGCGATGTGGGGCGCGATCGCGGGTGTCGTCGTGACAGTGCTCTACGTCCTGTTCATCGTCGTGGTCGCCGCGGGTTCGAGCTGACTCGATGACGATGTTCGATGCGCCGGCGACATCTCAGATGGATGTCGTCGGCGCACGGCCTCGGGCCTCATTCTGGCGGGCTGCGTCTCAGCCGATGGCGGTGGCTGGCCTCGCTGCCGCTGCGGTCGTGACCGTCGGGGTGCGCGACCCGCATGCTGCGGGGAACTATCCGAGCTGTCCATCGATTGCGCTGTTCGGGGTGCACTGCCCTGGATGCGGGTCCATGCGAGCAATGCACGAGTTCGCTCACGGTGACATCGCAGGTGTGCTTTCGCGCAACATTCTCGTACCGGTCGGCCTGGTGCTGCTCGCCTGGGCATGGGTTGCATGGTTCGACCGTCGACTCGGCCACGAACGAGTTCCCGCGCTGCGCCCGCCCGTACCCGTGCTGTACGCCTCGGTCGTCGTGCTCGTGGCGTTCGCCGTGCTGCGAAATCTGCCGTGGTCCCCGTTCTCGGGGCTCGCACCCTGACGACCGCCAGTTCGGCAGGACGACGCATCGTCTGCGAGGCTCGCGGGCATGCGTAACTACGAACAGATCTACATCGACGGGGCCTGGGTGGCATCGGATGGCGAAGGAGCCATCGACGTCGTCAACGCCGGTACCGAACAGGTCATGGGCTCGATCCCGAACGGCTCACCCAGCGACGTCTCTCGAGCTGTTGCAGCCGCCAAGACGGCGTTCGAAACCTGGTCGCAGACACCTGTCGAGGAACGACAGAAGTACCTGGTGCGGTTGAACGAAGCGCTGCAGGCGCGCTCGGCGGAGATCGCCGAGGTCATCGCTGGCGAGGTCGGCATGCCGATCACCTGGTCGACCATGATCCAGGCAGGCCTTCCGGCCGGCAACATGCAGACCTTCGCAACGCTGCTGGACAGCTTCGAGTTCGAAGAGGAGATCGGCAACAGCCTCGTCGTGAAGGAACCGGTCGGCGTGGTCGGCGCGATCACGCCGTGGAACTATCCACTGCATCAGATCATCTGCAAGGTCGGCGGTGCACTGGCCGCAGGATGCACCATCGTGTTGAAGCCGAGCGAAGTCGCTCCGCTCAATGCGTTCATCCTCGCCGAGATCATCCACGAGATCGGGCTGCCCGACGGCGTGTTCAACCTCGTCAGCGGCACGGGCCCGGAAGTCGGCGCAGCGATCTCGGCACACCCGGATGTCGACATGGTCAGCTTCACCGGCTCGACTCGCGCCGGCAAGGCGATCGCCGCATCAGCAGCCGAGACCGTCAAGCGAGTCGCACTCGAACTCGGTGGCAAGTCGGCGAACATCCTCCTCGACGACGCCGACTTCGCCAAGGTCGTGCCGAAGGGCGTGATGGGCAGCTACTTGAACTCAGGTCAGACCTGCACGGCGCACACGCGCATGCTGGTGCCGAACAGCCGCTACGACGAAGCGGTCGAGCTCGCCGCCGCGGCTGCGGAAGCAGCGCAGGTCGACGACCCGAGCAAAGAGGGCATGCACCTCGGCCCGCTGATCAGTCAAGCGCAGTGGGATCGTGTGCAGGCGTACATCCAGAAGGGGATCGACGAGGGCGCAACCGTTGTCGCCGGTGGGTTGGGTAAGCCCGAGGGCAAGGACACGGGCTACTTCGTGAAGCCGACGGTCTTCGCCAATGTCACCAACGACATGACCATTGCGCAAGAAGAGATCTTCGGTCCGGTGTTGTCGATCATCGGCTACGAAGACGATGACGACGCCGTGCGCATCGCAAACGACAGCCTCTACGGCCTGTCGGGTGGCGTGTGGTCCGCCGACCAGGACCGTGCAATGGCGGTTGCCCGGCGGATGCGCACCGGCGCAGTCGACGTCAACGGCGGCAGCTTCAACATCGCCGCTCCGTTCGGCGGCTACAAGCAATCGGGATACGGACGCGAGAACGGCCCCTACGGCATCGAGGAGTTCTTGCAGACCAAGAGCATGCAGCGTTGAGTTTCGAGATCGGCCGGGTCGCTGGATGGACGTGAGTGGAGTCACGTACATCGACGACCCGGCCGATGCGCGCCTGGACGACTACCGGGAGTTGAACAGCATCGCAGTGCGCGCCGAGATGGAGGCTGCCGTCGAAGGGGCCGAGTTCTTCATGGGGGAGGGCTACGTGCCGATCGACCGGATGCTCGACTCCGGCCACCGCATGCGCTCCGTGCTGCTCCACCCGAAGCGACTCAAGCGATTCCTCCCGACGATGGATCGACCAGAGATGTCGGGCGTGCCGGTGTATGTGGCCGAGCAAGACGTCATCGCCGAAGTCGTCGGTTTCAACATGTATCGGGCCTGTCTCGCCTCGGGCTTCCGTGCACCGATGCCGACCGTTGCCGAGCTCGCAGCGACCTGTCGGCGGCTGGTCGTGCTCGAAGCGTTGAATGACGATCAGAACGTCGGAGCGATCGCACGTGCAGCCCGTGCGTTCGGAATCGACGGCATGGTGATCAGCCCCACCTGCAACGACCCCTATCAGCGGCGCACGGTGCGGGTCAGCATGGGCGAGATCTTGCACATCCCGGTCGCGCGTGCTGCGGCCGAGGAGTGGCCGGCCGCACTGGACACGCTCGTCGGTGCGGGCTTCGAGACCTGGGCGATGACACCCGATGACGACGCGGTCGATCTCTGGGAAATCGCTGTTCCCGACCGGGTGGCGATCGTGCTCGGTGCCGAAGGCCATGGGCTCGAGGCAGCGACGATGCACGCGTCGACGCATCGCGTCCGGATCCCGATCTCATCGGATGTCGACTCGCTCAACGTCGGGCATGCTGCGGCGGTCTCGTTTGCGGCGATTCGGCGTCCACGGCATTGAGATCGCTCATCGCGTCGATCTGGCGTTGTCCAGGGTGCGCCCGCGAGGTGCGCTGACCGGGCATGATGGCGCATATGAGCGATACAGCGAACCCGAATCCCCCCGTCATCGAGCGCGTCGGCGTGGTCGGCTGTGGCCAGATGGGTGCGGGCATCGCAGAGGTCTGTGCCCGCGCCGGCATGAATGTGGTGGTCCACGAGATCAACGCCGAGTCGGCGGAGCGAGGCCGCTCGCGTCTGCTCGGATCGTTCGACAAGGCCGTGGCCCGCGACAAGATGACCGAGGAGCAACGCGATGCCACGGTCGCCAATCTGACGTTCACCACCGATCTCGCTGATATGGCGGATCGCCGCATGGTGATCGAAGCGGTGATCGAGGACGAGGCGTTGAAGACCGACGTTTTCCGCACCCTCGACAAGGTCGTCACCGCCGATGATGCGATCCTCGCGAGCAACACGAGTTCGATCCCGATCATGAAGCTGGGCATCGCGACCGAGCGTCCGGAGAACGTGGTGGGCATTCACTTCTTCAACCCGGTGCCGGTGCTGAAGCTCGTGGAACTCGTCACCAGCTTGATGACCTCGAATGAGACGGTGGCTCGGTCCGAAGCATTCGCTGACGAGTCGTTGTCGAAGATCGTCATTCGCAGCCAGGACCGTGCAGGCTTCGTGGTCAACGCGCTCCTCATTCCCTACATCCTGTCGGCGATCCGGATGATGGAATCGGGGTTCGCAACGGCGGAAGACATCGACAACGGCATGGTCGAGGGGTGCAACCATCCAATGGGCCCACTCGCACTTGCCGACCTGATCGGGCTCGACACGACCGCCGCCGTCGCCGAGTCCATGTACTCCGAATTCAAAGAGCCGCTGTACGCCTCGCCGGCGATGCTGTCGCGCATGGTCGAGGCTGGCCTGTTGGGGCGCAAGACCGGTCGCGGTTTTTACGACTACTCCCGCTAGCTCGACCCGTCACCGGCCCGCCGCAATCAGCCCGGAGCGACGGCGTGTGCTTGCAGATCTGCGAGGTCGACGTATTCGAGCGTGGAGATGTGTGTCGCCTCGAGCACGACATCGCAGGCCATGCCTTC
>CALIOL010000335.1 GCA_938044705.1 uncultured Ilumatobacter sp.
GGGCCGATCGAGCGACCGTCGCGTATCAGCGAGTGGAACAGGGCTCTCGCAACGCGCCCGTTCCCATCAGCGAACGGATGGACCTTCAGCAACGTCGAGGTCAAGGCCGCTGAGCGGGCAAGCAGCGAGTCATCGGTCTGCTCGAACCGGGTGATGGCGTCAGTCATGAGCTCGCGGCACAGTTCCGGTGCTGCGCCGCCGAACTCGTTGCCGACCTGGAAGCCGATGGGCCCGAAACGGAATTCGCCTGGCCCGTCGTTGGGCGTCCCGGAGAGCTGAGCGTGCAGCGATAGCAACGACGAGAGCGACGAAGTTGGACTCTGGATCGCGTCGAGGTGAAGCAGCGCAGACTCGACGTTGGCGAGACGGCGGGCGAGTCGACCGTGCAGAAATCTCCGCCGCGCCGGCAGAAGTGGCTGTTCGGCCTCGGGTCGGACCGGGAGCACATTGGCAATGGCTTCGGACACGAGTCGGCGATGAAGTCGCTCGAGACATGACACGACGTGACGAGGAAGCGTCGAGATGCGCTCGTCGGTGCCCGCCCAGGCTTGACCAACAACTCGGCCGAGGGATTCAGCTCTCGACGCCATCGGCCCTGGCCTGCCCGAGGACCACCAGCGCCGTGGAGGTGCCGATCACTCCGGCCATTGCCTCGGGAGCGACGAATGCCCCTCCGTTCGGCAGATCCTCGGTCGGAAGGCCCAGGCGCCCGAGTTGTGCGGTCGAGGATGCCGCTCCCTCGGAGGCTGCGCTCACCACCAGCTGAGTCAGTCGTGGGGTCCGGTCGACGATCACCTGGTCGCTGCCCGAGTCGTGTGCTTCGATCAGCGTGATCGCGACATCCCCGGTGGCGAGGATGGCTCGCTCCGCAGCGATGCCCGGGGCCGGGCCGCGGTCGGCGAGCGTGAAGCCGAGCACGTCGACGAACACCGCCAGTGCGTCATCAATACGAGGAACGAGAAACTCGAGGCCGACTAGCGTTGTCTCTATTGGCTCGTGCATGCGCACTTGGCTATCACCGATAGCGAGCACGCCCGAGAAATCTGGAGGATTCGCGATGAGTAACGACCAGGCAACCGAGTCGGTTGAGGAACGCGTGGATGAGTCGGCGATGGCCGATCGGCGCAGTTTGTTGACCAAGGGTGGTGCCGCGGCAGCAATCGCAACGGTGGCTGGGCTGGCACTGGGTCGCGAAGCGCGCGCTGCCGACGGCGACACGGTGAACGTTGGCGAGACGCATGTCGGCACGACCACGACTGGGTTCAATGGAACGTCGATATCGGTCAGCAACGGAAACCTGGAAGGCTCCGTGATCGGAACGCAAAGCGTCGGCGTGGACGTTCGGGGTGTCGTGGGTCGGAACATCTCTGAAGAGGGAGGAGCGGTCGGGGTCGAAGGACAGGCGCTCGGTTTTGCCGCGGTGGAGTCGATCGGTGTGTTCGGCTACGACGCCACCGGCAACGGTTCGGGTGTGTACGGCCAGCACGGTCCGACGTTCGAAGGGAGCGGCGTCACCGCACTCTCAGAAAACGGCCCGGGTGTCTCAGCCGAAGGAACCACCGTGGACATGAAGCTCGCCGGCTCGGGCGCGGTCGAGTTTGCGGCCGAGAGTGCGCTCACCGAGTCGAGCGTCGGCACCCCGGGGGTCCTTGCTCGCGGAGCAGACGGATCGCTGTGGTTCTGCACAGGAACCGACACCTGGCGGGAACTGACAGCGCCTCCGGCTGCGGTCAGCCAGTTCACCCCGATCGCGCCCTACCGCGCGTACGACTCCCGTGCGTCGGAACCGGCGCCTGGACGCCTCGACGCAGGCTCCGATCGCACCGTGGACGTCTCCGCGGCGCGCGACCTGGCGACCGGCGCGGTCGTCACGCCCGACAGCATTCCTGCCGGGGCAACAGCCATCGCGTACAACGTCACGGCGATCGCGACCGAGGGCGTCGGCTTCTTGGCGGTGACGCCGGGGGATGCTGCTGCGTTCTCGGCGTCGTCGGTCAACTGGACAGCCGACGGAAGCAACATCGCCAATGCCGGAGTCGTGCAAGTCGACGCGTCACGTGCAGTGAAGGTCTTCTGCGGAGCCGGGTCTGCTCACTTCGCGATCGACGTCACGGGTTACTGGTCGGTCGGCTGACGCTTTGCCCGACTGGCCAGGAGCGCCCCGCCGATGACGAGGGCGATTCCGGCGATGGCCAGCGGCGCGACCGTGTCGTCTCGGAACGCGACTCCGAGCGCAAGCGACACGACTGGAATCAAGTAGGTGATGAAGCTGGCTCGCGTCGATCCGACCCGGCCGACCAGGGCGCCCATGATCGCAAATGCCACGCCAGTGCCGAACACGCCGAGAACGAGCACGGCGATGAGCGGGCCCGGCTCCCACGACGCAGCCCCGACGTCCCACAGGCCGTAGGGCACGGTCCAGAGCGTGGCCAGACCGAGCATTCTCGTCATGAGGGGAAGCGAGCCGTAACGCTGTTGCATGGGCGCCGCCAGGTTGATGGCAAAGCCGTAGCAAACCGTCGCTCCGAGCACGAGGAAGACGCCCCGAGCTTCGCTGGCACCGTCGCTGATCGACGGCAGGCTGATCAGGGTGATACCGAGGAACCCCACCACGATGCCGACGAGCAATGGCCCGCGAGCACGCTGGCGGAGCAGCAGTGCGGCCACGGTTGCGGCGAAGATCGGCGTGGCGCCGTTGAGCAGGCCGGTCACCGACGAGTTGATGTATTGCTCAGCGATCGGGAACAGCGTGAACGGAACGGCGACCCAGATCACGGACAGCAGAACGAGCCGGCTGCGATCGTCCGGGGCGATGCTGACGCTCGGCTTCGGAAGCAACAACAGCGCCACTGCACCGGAGGCGACCCGCAGCAACGTGATCAAGCCGGGTGGAAACGCGTCGAGCCCGATGTCGATGAAGAGGAACGACGCTCCCCAGATCAGCGCGACCGAGATGAACAGACCCCAGTCCTGCGGCGTGAAGGTTCCGTCGTTCGCGGCACTCGACTGTTCGAACAGCTTTCGCTGCGTGGGTGCTTCGGACACCGGGGCAACGTAACAGTGGCGCGATCGTCACCACTGGCCGGTTTCCGCCACGCGATGCCCACATCCTGCCGATGCGGACGCGAGCCGCACGCGACGGCGCTCGCGTCAGCGTCGAGCGTTCTGGAGGACCTTGCGAACTGCCGTGAGACAAGCGGTCGGGGCGGAGATCGCCTCGAGACGCTCGATGATGTCGAGGAATCGTGCAGCGCACTCGGCCAACGGGCAGTCGAGGGCGTGAGTGATCTGAGCGGCGATCTCTGGATGCGTGAGTTCGACTCGCCGGGTCGGGTCCAGGTGGTCCAGAAGTTCTGGGTTGTCGCTGTCGACGCTCCTAGCGATCAACGTGCACAGAGTGTGGGCCGCCCGCCCGCGAATCATTTGGTTGGCCGACAACACTTCACCGCGTCCGAGCCGATTGAGACCGATCACCAGCTGTGCGAACAGAGCGCCAGCCTGATCGCTGGTGTTCTCGGATGTCGTCGCCGCTTGGTGCGCGGTCGAGGCGGCGATGGCGTTCATGCGGGAGGTGATTCCGCCAGTGTCGTGAAGCACCGCGTACTCGTTGGTCTTGACGATCTCGAGCTCGTCGTCGTCGAAGACTGCGTACTCGACGAGGTGGCCGTCGGCGTACAGCACGCCTCTCCCGTGCACCGTCTCGGCGTAGCTCATGACGATGTCGGCGTGGAGCGGGAGCCACTGTTGGTCGTCACGGAACGCTGACGCGGCGCCGTTGCGTGTCACGACCCAGATGTCGTGATCCGACCATTCGTCGGGCGAACGGTCGTTGTCGGCGGTCGACCCCAGCGCGACGACACCGATGACGCGGTCGTCGGTCGCCAAGTTCTCGGTGAGCGCAGCGGTGAACTCGCGAAATGCAGCGGGATTCATCGTGGAGAGTCAATCGGAAGCGCTCCGGGGACGGCCGGTCACGGAGTCAATGCGATCGGGAATGCCGGGCGGCGGGAAGGGGTTGATCAATACCCGAC
>CALIOL010000336.1 GCA_938044705.1 uncultured Ilumatobacter sp.
GCGGCGCGCTACTACGGCGACCCGACCAAGTGGCGCGACATCGCGACGCTCAACGGCGTGGCTGACCCGCTCGACATCGCCCCCGGCCGCTTGCTGTCCATCCCAGAACGAGGGACCTGAGCATGGCCGCCAACGGCACCGCCTCGGCTCGGCTCACTCTCAACGGCACCGAGCTCCCGAGCGATGACTTCACCAATCTCACGCTGCTGCGCATCACCCGCTCGACCGGCACGATCGCGCACGCCAAGCTGCTGTTCCACGACGCGGCCGGCATGGGCAAGAAGTTCAGCGTCGGTGCCGAATTGAAGGTCGAAACGATCGACTCGGACAACACCGTCAGCGAAGTGTTCCTCGGAGAGGTGCTGAGCATCGGCATCGACGTTGCGGCGGGGCGCAGCGAACTCAACGTCGAAGCGTTCGACATGGGGCACCGGCTCGGTCACCAAACCGCACACGAGTCGTTCATGAACACCTCACCCAAGGACGTCATCACCAAGATGGCGAAGACCGCCGGGCTGACTGCAAAGGTCGACCCGGTGCTGGGCATCGCGCATGATCACATCCAGCAGGCGGCCACTCCGCAGGTGTTCCTGTCGCAGCTCGCACACGCGTACGGCTGCGAGTGGTTTGTGGAAGGCAGCACCTTGGTGGTCGCGCCACGCACCAAACGGGGCACGGTGAAGCTCAGCGGGCAAGACGAGCTTCGACGTTTTTCCGCGCGGTTCAGCAGCGCGGAAGCAACCGACAAGGTCACCGTGCGCGGATGGGACCCTGCGTCGATGAAGACGGTCGAAAGCGCACAGCAATCGAAAGGCACGTCGACGCTGACCGTGAACGACGCCAACACGAACGGGTGGAAGTACAAGGGCGGCGGGAAGCGGAACGCCGTGGTGGGCGCGAGCGGAACGTCGGACGCCAAGAAAGCTGACCTGCTTGCAAAGGGCCTCCAGGCGAACATGGAAGCTGCGACGCTCACCGGGCGCGGTGAGTGCGATGTCAACCCGAAGATCAAGCCGGGGGAACTCCTCGAGGTCGAAGACGTCCTCCCCGATTGGAACGGCACGTACTACGTCTCCGAAGTCGAGCACCTGTTCGGCGATCGCCAACCGTTCATCACCCGCTTCCGCCTCGGCGGCATCACGCCGACGACGCTCGTCGACCTCTTCGGTCCGGCGCCCGGCGCTTCGGTCGAACGCCTTGCAAGCGGCGTCGCCGTTGCCACCGTGACCTCCGTCAGCGACCCGGACAAGCAACATCGCATCAAGGTCTCGCTCCCTCACCTCTCCGACGACAACGAGTCCGATTGGATCCGCGTCGTGCAGTTCGGGGCGGGAGACCAGCGCGGCATGCTCATGATGCCCGAGGTCGGCGACGAGGTACTCGTCGCGTTCGAACAGGGCCACCTCCAGAACCCCGTGATGATCGGTGGTCTGTGGAACGGAACGATGACGTCGCCGCTGGCCGCGTACGCAGACGGCAAGCTCGAGAAGCGGGGAATCGTCAACAGCAGCGAAGACGCAATCGTGCTGTCTGAAGGAAGCGATGCCGCCACGAAGTTCATCGAGATCAAGCTCGGCAGCAAGAAGGCGACGGTCTTTCTGGGAACCGAGAAGATCGAAGTCATCGGCGACAAGATCCCGATCGAACTCAAGACCGGCGGCGGCTCGGTGTTGATCACGGACCAGGGCGACGTCACCATCAAAGGCAAGAACATCACCTTGGATGCTCAAACCGCGATCAAGATCAACGGCGCGACGGTCGAAGCAAACTCCAAGGGCAAGGCCGACATCAAAGCCGGTGGCCCATTGTCGATGGAGGGCGCCACGGCGGACGTCAAGGCAAGCGGCCCGACGTCCATCAAGGGAGCGATGGTGAAGATCAACTGATGAGTGACGGATCTGAGTTCATCGGACAGGGCGTTTCATTTCCGCTCCGCGTCGACCAATCGGGATCGATTGCGATGACCAGCGGAGCGAACGACATCGACGCGTCGATCCGCATGGTGCTGCTGACCGCGCCTGGCGAACGGCTCATGCGCCCCGAGTTCGGGTGTCGTATCTGGGAGCTCGTGTTCGAACCCATCAACGCGAACACGCTCGGACTCATGGGCGAAGCGGTTCGCGAGGCTGTCGCGAGATGGGAACCGAGAGTCGAGGTCGAGGACATCACGATCGAGCCGGAGCCCGGCGCGATCGGTGCGGTGTCGATCCGAATCGACTATGTCGTCAAGACCACCAATGACCGGCGCAACCTGGTCTACCCGTTCTACGTCATCCCCCGGGAGGAGGAATCATGAGCCTGCCAGTGACCAATCTCGACGATCGGCACTTCCAAGACCTCGTCGACGAAGCAAAGCGGATGATTCCGCAACTGTGCCCCGAGTGGACCAACCACAACCTGTCGGACCCCGGTGTCGCACTCATCGAGCTGTTCGCCTGGATGACCGAGATGACGCTGTTCCGGCTCAACCAGGTTCCGGACAACTTCTACACTCACATGCTCAACCTGCTCGGTTTCGAGCAGTTCCCGGCAGCGGCAGCTCGCACCGAGCTCACGTTCTGGCTGAACGGCTCGCAAACGCAGCCGGTCATGATTCCCGAGTCCACGCAGGTGACGACGGTCGGCTCCATTGGGGAACAACAGGTCTTCACGACGCTTGCGTCGACGCGTGTCGAGCCACCGGTGCTGACCTCAGCGCTGACCTCCGAAGGCGAGGACCGCTACGTCGATGTGTGGGACGAGCTGAAGCTCGGTCTCTCCGACATCACCTGCTTCCCGCGGCCATCGATCACGCCCGGCGACTGCTTCTACCTCGGCTTCGACGGTTCGCTCGCCGGGATGGCGATCAAGCTCGCGATCGAAGCAACCGTGGAAGGAATCGGCGTCATCCCATCACGGCCGCCGCTGGTGTGGGAGGTCTGGCAAGGCGAAGGGTGGATTCCTACGACGATTCCCGACCTGCCCGGGAACGACCAGCCCGGCGACACCACCGGAGGACTCAACCGCAACGGTTCGATCTTGCTGCTGGTCCCTGGCGCTCACGAACCGTTGACGCTCGGAGGCGTTCGAGCCCACTGGCTCCGAGCGCGCCTGCTCGCACCGGCTGCCGGGCAGCCCGGCTACCGAGCGTCACCGCGGGTCCGCAAAGTCTCCGCTACCGCAGTGGGCGCGACCGTTCACGCTGAGCACAGCGAACGCGTCGGCCCGGAGCAACTCGGACCGAGCACGGGCCGCCCCGGTCAAGTGTTCGTTGCGCCGCAAACTCCCATCCTTCCGCGCTCACCGGAAGAGACCGTGGAGCTCGTGCTCCCGCGGGGCGACGAAGAAGACGCCGAACGCTGGCAAGAAGTCCCCGATTTCGTCGACTCCGGCCCGAATGATCGGCACTTCACCTGGGATTCGTTCACGGGAGAGATTCGCTTCGGTCCAATGATTCGCTACCCGGACGGCACGCATCGCCAGCACGGTGCCATCCCGCCGGAAGGGTCCCAGGTTCGCACCACCGGCTATCGCACCGGTGGCGGCGCGGCGGGCAACGTCGGAGCCGGAACGCTGAACGGGCTGCGGACAGCGATCCCCTACGTGACCGGCGTGACCAACCTCATCGGGGCAAGCGGTGGGGTGGACGCCGAGACGGTCGAGAATGCGAAGCTTCGTGGCCCACAATCAGTCCGCGCAGGAGGTCGAGCGGTCACCGTGACCGACTTCGAGCGTCTATCAGTAGAGGCAGATGGGCGAATCGGCCGGGTCCGGTGTCTGCCGCCGGTCACTCCGGGCGACCCGATCCGCTTGCTCGTGGTTCCTCGCCTGGACGCTCGCCCCGAGAGTCTGGTGCTCGACGACTTCGCGCTGCCCGACGACATGATCGAGCGGGTCTCGGCGTACCTCGACGATCGGCGTGTGCTCGGGAGCACCGTCGAGGTCGGCACGCCGTACTACCAGGGCGTGACCGTGGCAGCGCTGTTGACCGCCCAGCCCGGCCGGCCATCGAGCCTGGTGCGGGAACGTGCCATGCGGGCGCTCTACGACTACATCAACCCGTTGACGGGTGGCCCGGACCGATTGGGATGGTCCTTCGACGCCGATCTCAACTCGGCGCTCGTGTTCCAGGTCCTCGAAGCGGTCGAAGGCGTCGAGCGCGTCGACGAGGTGCTGTTCTTCGAGTACGACCTTCGCAACCATGAGCGAATGGGATTCGGCAAGGAGCTCGTCAAGTTGGCTCCCGACTCGCTCTTCTTGTCGAGCAATCACCAGGTGGTCGTGCGATGAGGCGTGACAACTGGCTGATTCACCAGCTCCCGGTCGGAATGACCGATGACGACTTCCTCGTTCGCTACCTCACGATCTTCCAACGCCTTGCCGACACCGTCATCGAACAGGTCGACCAGATGAGCTTGATGTTCGACCCGGACGTCGCTCCCGACTCGATGGTGCGAACCATGGCTCAATGGCTCGGCGTGGACTGGGTTGATTCGTCGCTCGAAGACCGGCGTCAACGCGAGATCGTCCGCCGATACGCCGAGCTCATCCAATGGCGGGGCACGCATCGCGGGTTGCAGCTCCTGCTCGAACTTCTCACCGATGGCCCGGTCGAGGTGCGCGACACCGGTGGCGTGTTTGCCGAAGGCGAAGCCCCGGGCGGGCCCGCTCACGTTCGCATCGACGTAGGAACCTCCGGTTGGAACCGGCCCGATGACCTGGTCCGCATCGTGCTGTCCGAGGTCCCCGCATCGGTCACGCTGGACATGTGGATCGGCAACGAACACGTCTGGCCACCATCAGTGGATGCTTCTGCGACGCCGGGGCAACTCCCGGTCGCCCAGGCCACCGCCGACACCGGACAGGTGACGCCCGATGCCTGACATCACATGCCCCGAGTGCGGCCAGCGAACCGAGCTGCTCGCCGTGCGCCGCGACGCCGGGGAGTTCTGTTCGCACTGCGACTTTCCCCTGTTCTGGGCTGCGACCTCGGTTCCGGCGATGGAGCGTGGCGCGAACTCAGACTCGACGCTCCGGCGACTTCCCGGCGCCGGAGGCCGTCAGCGCGTGGGCACGCGAATCTGCCCGACGTGTGGCGAACTCAACCACATGGGTGAGATCCACTGCATCCGCTGCACAAGTGAGCTCGACCCCAAGCCGGTGCCACCACCGGCAGTTGCGGCGCCGCTCCCACCGCCCGAGCCGGTTCCGGTGGTCGTGCCCGAGGTTCCGATGCGCCGATGGGACTACTGGATTCTGGCGGGCTTCCTCGTTGCTGCGATGGTCGTCGCGGTCGTCGTCTCGATCTGACCGGGTTCCGAATCGGATCAGGTCAGACCGGGAAGACGGTGACCGTTGCGGTGGTCGTTCCGCCTGATCCCGTCACGGTGGCGACCGATCCGTCAGCTGCGACGGTGAACGCGACGTTGGTGATCAGCGGGTCGACCGCGGGCACCTCTGGGACGATCGGCGGGCCCGGATCTTCCGGGATGAGCGGCGTTCCGGGCGTGAACACCTGAACGAAGTAGTTGCCTGCGTCGAGATCGTTGAAGGTGAAGTCCTGTGGACTCGACCCGTCGGCATTCTCAGGGTCACGTCGCACCGATGTGCACAGCTCGGTTGCTGACGGTGTCCCGTCGCAGACCTGCACCTGATTCGTCGCTACTGCACCCGTCAGCCGGATGATGAGGTCTTGCTGCTCGAGGTCCACATCGATGTCCAAGTCGGCCGTTCGGTCAGCGTCGAGTGTTCCGCCATCGGTGGTGAGCGAGTTGCCGGCGTCGACCGACCAGGTGAGCATGCCTGCGGTCTCTTTGACGCCGGTGAATGTGACGTCGGAGCCGGTCTGGCTCGTGCCGTCGAGCGTGACCGTGGCGCCGGTGACGGGATTGTTGCCGAGGCCGTTTACGTCGAAGTTCACCTCGAACGTGCGCGGCACGAGGGTGATGGGAACGTTTGCCGCGCCAGTCGATGCAGTCGTGACCGTGGTCTGGGCTGTTCCGACGCCGTGGCCGTCCGCGGTCACGTCGAGCGTCCAGGTCTGCGCGGCGCCGGTCACAAAGTTCGGCATGAGACCGACGATCTCGTAGGTGTTGCTCGTGCCGACGACCGCACCGGTGAGCACCGTCGTGCCCGCTGTCGCGGTGACGTCGGTCCCCGCTGGGACGGCAACGGCTGATTCCGTGGTGAGCGCTCCCGTGACCGTCGTGAACGTCGACTCGATGGTCTCGACGAGGTCGTTGGCCGACGTGGCCCCGCCTGGGTAGTTCTCGTTGCCAAAGCGGTACGTGATCGTTTGGACGCCGTTACCCGGGGTGAACGAATACCGCCTCACCCCACCGCCGACGTCGGTGCCCGCTTCGAATCCGCTGCTTCCAGCATTGCTCGTGTTTGTTCGTATTCGGACGCCGAGGCCATCCGGGGCGTTTGTGACGTCGACGGTGACGAGCCGGTCCAGCGTGATTGGTTGGATCACCGTCGCCCCGGCGCCGACACCGAACGACGCCGTGTTACTCGGGAACCGAGTGTCCGGATACACACCCGACACGAAGACCCGGTATTGACCGGGCGTGACGTAGAAATCGAGGGTGCCAGGTTCGGGATCGAAGGGTCCGGAGCCGTCGGTTCCCTCGAGTTGCACGACCGTCCCGTCGGGCAACGGCGACGGCGTCGTCGTGACTTCGACCTTGGCGAACTCCTGCACCGTCAGATTCTGTGTCGTCACGACGCCGTCGGTGAGTGTGACCCCGATCGACGGCGCGCCGAACCCGGTTCTCGGCGCAACGGTGAGCTCGTACTCCCCGGCGGCAGCGACAAGGCTGTAGTCGCCGTCACCCGCCGTGTAGTCGACATTGATCGCCGCGCCTCCGGCATCGGGTACCAGCGTGACGGTGAAGCCAGCCTCCAGTCCCTCGGGGCCAGAACCGTCGTCTTGACTCAAGACTCCGGTCAAACGGCCTTGAGCGCCAACCGCTTGCACGGTGGCCGGAACCGTAGCGACAGCGAGATCGCCGTCGTCATCGACTGGCACGACCACCGAGAAGTCTTGGCTGGGGTACAAGTCGTCGCTCATGCGCAACGTGTAGTCACGCAGGTCCGGCGGGATGTCACTAAAGGTCACGGTTGCCGTCGCTCCACCGTTGGTCAGCGTCGCGACACCGACCGTTCCGCCTGACGGTGGCTCGGTCGGCGCCGGGACGGTTCCGGGCCGGTACAGCCGAACGTCGAGCTGGTTGCTGAAGGCTCCTCCCGTCGCAGCCTGCAGCACGACCGTCGCTTCCACATCCGGAGCCTCGAACACGAAGTCGGGGCCATCGGTGACATTCACCACGTCGGTCACCGAGACGCTCTGTGCCGCAGGATCGCTGTACCGGTCGATCGGAGCGACCTGAATGGAGTGGACACCGACCGCCACTGCGGTCTGGAACGAGTAGATCGTTGTGCCCGTCGGAGAAGCAGCCAAGGTCAACGTTTCGGTGCCGACCTGTGTGTTGGTGATCGTGTCGGTGGCGCCGCCCTGATCGTCGCTGACGGCTCCGGTTGCCGCGCCGCTTCCCGCGACGTCGTAGTTCCTGGTGATCGACGTTTGAGGAAGCGGGACCGGATCCCCAAGACGGTTCTGTGCGCGTACCTCGCCTTCGATCGTGGCGCCAGCAGCCGGGAACGGAGCACTCACGATCGTGGTCGTCGTGCCGCCTCCTGCGCTCTGGCGGACGACGATCTCGGCGATGAACGGATAACTGTCGTTTCCATTCCTGAGCTCGAGTCGATATGGGCCCGGCGTGACGTTGGTCAGAGTGGTCGGTGCGGTCGTGAACGAACCGGAGGCGACAATGGTATTCGTCCCGCTCTGGAACAGAGTCGCCGTGAACGTCGTCACCGGAACCGGAGTCGGTCGAGTCGGCCCGAACGCCGGCTCGAACGCGTCGATCTGCACCGACGCAAAGCGCTGCGGCAACAGGAACGAGCCGACCAGTGTGTTCGTCTGGTTGCCTTGCATCTCGAAGACCCCGGCCGAAGGAGGCAAGAACGGGTCCGAGATCACGCCGTTCGTCGGGATGGCGATCGGCGGCACGTCGTAGGCCGGGTGCGTTGTCTCGATCCGGTAGAACCCCGACGGTCCGCTGATTCTGAAGCGGCCCTGCTGGAATGTCGCAGGAGCCGCGAGTGGCAAGTCCGCGAGCGCTTCAACGCTCACGTCTGCCGATGACTCTCCGGTCGGAACGCCGAATCGATCGACCTTCGTCACGGTGATCCCCAGCTGGGTATCTGCATCGCCGTCCGGAATGATCATGGTTCGATCGTCGTAGAGCGCAACCGACGGTCCGCCCACGGTGCGATCGAGCGAACCGAACACCGAGCCGACGATGTCACCGAACGGGTCGATCCGTACCGCCACGTCCACATCGCGGCCGGCGACCACGTCGACCGGGATGTTGGTGATCCTGTTGTACGTGATGCCATCGACCGTCACCTGGGCGGTGTTCGGATCGAACCCGGGAATGTTCAGGTTGAGCACATACCGCACTGCCGACCCAACGGGGTCGGTCGCATTGACGACGACATCGTCGAATGCAATCGGTGAGGCCTGCTGAGTCACGGATTGGTCAGCTCCACTCCCGACGGGAGCGTCGAGTTCCGCATCGATCGGAATCGCGATCTGCGTCCCCGAGGTCAGCCCCGTTGCCGTGATGTCCACGGTTGCCAAGTCCACGAGGACGGTGTCGAAGCCGGGAGTTGGGCGGCCAGGTTCGATGCGTTGGCTGACGACGGTCGGAGCACCCTGGAAGAAGATGTGATTGTCCGGCAGCCCGAATTCCACGTCCCAGGTTCCTGCCGCGATGTCTGCGACGCCGAAGGCTCCGTTGGGGTCGACCAGGGTTCCGCTGAGCAACGGCTGCGGGTCGCGGTTCTCTGGCTGGAAGAGCTCGACCTGGACGTCTCCGAACTCCTCGTTGCCGACGTCCGAGGTGAGGATCCCGACCTGCCCGGACAGGCTGCCATTCTGTGGTGCGTTGAGCTCGATCTGGTACTGCGTGTCCGCGCCGACCGGCGTCGACGACGGGCTCGTTGGCGTGAGCGTGATGCCGGGCGAGGCCGTGACGGTACGCACTCGACCCTCGTCGATCGCCACGTCGAACGATGTTGCGTCGAACCCGGCTGCGCTCACGTTGTATTCGGCGAGACCGAAGACTTGCCCCATCAGCGCCCACAGTCCACCGTTCGCGCTCGCGGTGCTCAGGCCGTCGGTGCGAAGGTCGGGCTCGTCACCGGGAGCCGGTGGCGGCGCGTCCGTCGCGGGAAACTCGACGATTGCCGTGGTGGCGAAGTCGACACCGTCCAGCGGCACCGGAACTCCAGGAACGCGGTCATCGATCCAGAAGACCGACCCCCCGATCGTGTCGACCGGCGAGTACATGGCCGCGTTGATCACGCGGTCGTTGTCGATGACACCGTTGCTGGCTGCGAGGCTCGGAACCGGAACGCTCGTGGCTTCGAAGAGGTCGGCGGTGAGGTCGATCCGACAGTCGCCGATGAGTTGCAGGTCGTCCACGTCCTCCTTGGCGATCGAGAAGCTGTCGAGCAGTGGTGCTGCGGCATCCTGTGCACCGTCGAGGTCGGTCATGGTGGCGACCAACTGGTTCGGGTTGCCGTCGCAACGCAGGACCGCCTGCAGCGACGTCGAGTCGATGGGGTCGAGCGTGGTCACGCCGGCGGCCAGGCTGGGGGCGAACACCCTGCCGCTCAAATCCGGGAACGGGTCGGCCTCGATGTCGAGCACCATGTTCGTGTCCAACTCGAGCGGGTCGACGACGAAACGCATCAGCGCGGTCGCATCGGGGTCGAGTTGCTGATCTTCGAGCACGCGGTACCCATTCGGTGCGCCGCCGTCGGCCACCCGGATGCGGTACTCGCCGGGTGCGAGTGCTCGTGACTCGGTCACCCAGTTTCCGTCGGCACCGCCGATCACCGCGATACCGGTGTTGACCTCCTGGGCACCGATCACGAAGAACAGGTCGAGTACGAACGGGCCGACCGGGTTGCCGGTCAGCGAATCGACCATCCGTCCACCCGCCGCTCCGAGTCGCTCCATCTCGATCTCACGACGTTCCGTCTGCAAACCGATCGTCACCTGGCGCGGTGCGGCATCCGCGTATCCCTCTGCCGACGCGGTCAGCGTGTAGGTGCCCGGCGGGATGTTCTGGATTCGTACCGTGCTGCTGGCCTCATTCGGCGTCTCGATGATCGCACCAGTACGAGTCTCGGTCAGCCCGACGATGACGGGGACGGGCCGCTCCTCGGCAGTCTCCGCATTCGGGTCGACCGCCTCGACGACGAGTTCGCCGGTGCCGACCGTCGCGACGACGTCGAGCTTCTGCAACGTCACGGTCAACGGCGGAGGATCGACCCCCGCGTTCACCACGACGAATTCGGTCTCCGTGACATGTTCGAAGTGTTCGACGGTGACCGTGTAGTTCCCCGGCGGAAGATCATCGACGGCAAAGAAGCCCGTGGGGTCGTTCGTCGTGCTCGTGCGGAACTCGAGATCACCGCTGGAGATGCTGACTCCAGCTGCGACGATGCCTCCGCCGTCTGAACTGAAGACTTGGCCCGAGATCCGACTGGTGGTTCTCACCAGAACGAAGTCCACTCCGCTCGCTGACCCGTTCGGAAGCCGGCGTGTCGCACTGGAATAGCCAGCCAGTTCGACGTCGATCGTTTGTGGCGTGTCGAGACTGAGCTGCGGAATCGCGTAGAACCCGATGTCTCCTTCGGTCAGCGTCGACGTGGAGCGCACCGAAGTCCCGTCGGATGCGGTCACCGACGCTCCTGGCAATGGCCGTCCCGCTTCGTCGACGACGCGGCCGGTCACCGTCCCCACGCCGGCTTGCATCACGATGTCGACGCCGTTGAGTTGCTCGCCTTGACCGAGCTCGACCTGGATCACCTGTGTGCCGAAGCCGCGCAACGTTGCCCGAAGGGTGTACACGCCCGGTGTGCTGAGCTGTTCGAGGATGTACGCGCCGACGTCTCCGTCGGTGTCGGCGGTGGTGTTGAAACCCAACAACCCATCGCTCACTTGGATGTCAACGCCTCCGAGCGGGCCGCTCGGACCCAGCACGCGACCCCGAATCGCCCCGATCGCCGGCTCGAGCGTGACATTCAGTTCCACCGGTTCACCATCGTCAGGCGGCGTGAGCACAAACGACTGCGTGTCGAAACCGGGGAGTGCGAACGTGACCTCGTATGACTGGCGAAGAGGGACCTCCGTGACCTTCCAGATCCCTTCGCCGTTCGCCGTTGCTTCGAGCGGAATCACCGGTTCGGTCTGTCGAACCTCGGAGATCCGCGGGTTGACCGTGGAACGGCGTGCCGACCAGATCTTGGAGGTCGACCCTCCGCTGAACGCGAGAACTTCGGGTTCGGCCTGCGCTCCGGGTGCCGCGCTCCCAGCCAGTGAGATCGGGCGGAGAACGATGCGCGTCTCGGTGATGTCGACGTCGCCGTCCGCTGTGATCGTTCCCGAGAACGTGGTCGAGGTGGGTCCGGTACGTGCTGCGACCGGCACGGCGTCCCCGTCGCCCGCCCCGTCTGGGAACGGCGCCGATGATGCGATCTGATCTGCGTCGCCCGAGCCGTCGGCTCCGGTGCTCGGGTCGTCGACCACGGTGCCGTCGCTCTCGACGAACACGTCTGCGATGCCGTCGCCATCGGTGTCCACGGCGGTGACGACCGGGATCAGGTCACCGTCGGCGTCGACATGGCCATCGGGAACGCCGTCACCATCGAGGTCGATCGTCTCGGGTGCGGCGACCACGAGACCGTTCTCGTCATAGAAGACATCTGCGATGCCGTCGCCATCGGTGTCCACGCCTGTGGTGGAAGCAGCCGCCGCGCGGTCGCTTGCATCTTGACGATTCTGAACGAACGCGAAGACACCCGCGATCGCGACCACCCAGAGGGCGATCACCAGGGCAGCTGCCATGAGCGCACGCGACGCGTGTGCGAACACGGGACGCTGGACGTACGGCACCGTGATCGACGAGGTCGAGGCTCGCCCTTGCGCCGTGACGATCAGGTTGTGCTGGACCGACTCGCCGCTCCACTTCTGCGGGGCGCGCAACTTGACGGGAGTGGTGCCGCGCTCACCGCTCGCCAACTGGAACTCGGGGCGAGCGAACTTGAGCCGAACGTCCTGTGACTCACCGACGAGGGTGAATGCGACGGCGTCGGAATCGTGGTTGATGACGTCGACGTGGAACTTCGCCGAGCGCCGGCCGCGCACCGGAGACGGTGAGGCGGTGACGGTGAGACCGGCCAGCGACGAGATCGACAGCGTGAACGAACTCAGCTGTGCCCGGGTGCCCGCCTCGCTGCTGCTGACCTCGAATGCCGCCGAGTGTTCGCCAGAGCCGATCGATGCGGGAACCCGGATCGGCAACTCGCAGATCGCTGACTCACGCGGCCCAACCGATACCCGCAACGTCGGCAACGGGGCGCTCGACGGACCCGCATCGAGGCCGACCACGCGAACGGTGAACTCTTCGACGACATCGGCCCGGTTGTCGATCTGCAAGCGGCCGGTGACGAGATCACCAGGGGCCGCATCGATTCGTTCGTCGAACGCAAGCGCCTGGAAGGTCATGCCGCGACCGCTTCACCGAGGAGATCCGGGACGACGGTGGTCTCGCTCGGCACGGTGCGAACGACCACCGAGTCGATCGGGTCTGCAGCAACGGCGGACTCGTACACCGCAATGACGTACGACTCGGGCGCCTCGAGGCCGGCGAAGGTGTAGTTGCCTTGCCCATCGGTCGTCGTGGTGGCCAGTTCGCCTGCACTCGGGAAGCGGTTCGGCTCGAAGATCCGCACCGTGCGCGGTGTGGTGAGCGGCTCGCCGCTCGCGTCGACCACGGTGCCGCTGAATCCCGCTTGGCTGCCGAGCGTCACGTCGACGAACTGCGCGCCATCGGTTGCGGAGATCGAGACGATCACCACAGCAGGTTCCGTGCCGATTCGCGAGGCGGTGAGGGTGTACGAACCGGGTGGCACACTTCCGAACTCGAACTCGCCCGCTGGCTCATCTGCGCTCGGGAACGTGAAGGTGTTGGCTCCATCGCTGAGTGTGACCGTTGCCCGCGGCGCCGGCTGTTCGTTAGGGCCGCGCACGATGCCACGGACCACCGTGGTCTCACGAGACAACGACACGTTGATGCCCGTTGCGACCTGCGTGCCGGCGCGAGGGTCGAGGTCGACGATTCGCACCTGTGGGATGAGGTCCGGCCCCGTGAAGGTCAAGGTGTACGTGGCGGGCGCCGGGAGCGATTCGAAGAGATATGCACCCGCAGACGTTCCTTGGCTGACGACCGGCTTGGTGCGATCCACGTCCCCGCCGCTGATGGTCACCTCGAGGCCGCGTTGCACCTCTCCATCCACCGTCGCCACCCCGCTGATCGAACCCTCCGCAGCAACCAGCGTTGCGGTGACGGATCCGGAGGCGCCACTGCCGTCGAGTGCCACGGTTCGCGCCTCGGTCGTGAACCCGTCGCGCTCGATGGTCACCGTGTATTGCGCTGGCGTCGGCAGATCACGCAACGTGAACGTCCCGACGTTTCCTTCGGTGAGCGTCACCGTCTCGGCGGCAAACGTGCCGGCGCTCGCGGTGATCGTCACGCCACCCTGAGGTCCGCTCGGGCCGGTGATCGTTCCCGTGATGGTTCCGTTGCCAGGCTGCAACGACACGTCGATGTCACTGAGACCTTCGCCCGGTTGCAACACCACCTGTCGGGTTGCTGGAGCCTTGCCTGGCTGCTCGACGATCAACTGATAGTCGCCGGGCGAGGGCACATCGGGTAGGACGAAGGACCCGTCGGCGGAGACGTCGACTTCAGCCACGACGGCATCGACGGTTGGGTCGGTCTGTCCAGCAACCACGAGGGTCACCGTCATCGTCGAGAAATCGACCGCACCCGCGTCAGCGCCTGTCCCACCAGCCGGGTCTCCGATCGAGCCGGCCACCTCGACGGGTATTCCGCCGATCACAATTGGGTCAAGCACTGTTTCCTCCCCGAGTTCCACGCTGATGACAGCGCCATCGGCTGCCACTTCGGCGTTCGGGTACCAGATCGGCACAATTCCTGCGCCACTTAAGCGCAAGAGGTACTCCCCTTCGTTCAAGGCCGCAAAGCTGAAGGCGCCGTCACCACTCGTGGACCCGGTTGCGACGGGCTGGAGAGGGTCCGAAGCCGCGAACAGTTCGGCCTGCACACCCGAGAGTCCTTCGCCCGTCGTTGCCGACTGAAGCACGCCCTGCATCGTCCCTGGATTGCTGGGAACGATCGCTCCGGCGGCACCGCCATCTTCGAGCGCGGCCTCGATCAGCGCATCGTCGGTACTCGCCTCGTCGACGACGCTGTCAAAGGTGCGGCTCAGCACCGCAGCGAACACCGCTGCTGCGGTGAGGAGTCCGAGCAGAGAAATCAGCCAACGGCTGATTCGAGGCCGCTGGATGAACGTCGCCACGCTCTCCACACGACGCTCTGCGTCGACTCCCATCGTGAACGTCCGAGCTCGCGACTGCCCGAACCAGTTCCGGCCGCCCTGCGCAGTGACTTGGATGATCTGGTCACGACCGGGCGCCACGCTGACCGTGGGCGGATCGAAGACGAACTCGGCGAGGTCCTCCGGGTCGACGGCGAACCCGGTTGCATCGACCACCGAGTTGCCGAGATTCGACACCACGACACCGAATGTGGCGCTTCGCCCGCCGGTGATCATCACCGGGTCGAGGGCCACCTTCGTCACGGTCAGCGGCTTGATCGAGAGTTCGACCTCGGACAGCGTGAACGAACCAGGGTCATCGGCCGAGACCACATTGACCGCGAGCGTGCGTCGAGACGACGGGTAGTCGTCCGGCAACGACACGCGAATATCGACGTTTTCGGTCGCCCCTGGGAACAGCGACAACCGAGACGGCGTGATCTCGAGCCATTCGGGGTCGAGACCGAACACTTGGATGTCGTACGCGTCGATGACGTTGGAGGTGTTGCTGATGGCCACCGAGATGAAGCCGGTCTCACCGCGCGCGACCTCGACCGCGTCCGGCCACGCAGTGGCATGAATACCGCTCATGACGTGGCGATGATTCCGATGTCTCGAACCAGATCGACGCCGCTCTCCACCCGGATCAGCACGACTCGCGGTTCGAAACCGTTCTGTTCGACCGTCAGGGTGTAGGTGCCCTCGGCAACGCCAGAGAACGCAAACTGGCCGGCGGGGTTCGATGCCGCGATGGTCACGAACTCGCGCGTGCCACTCGACAGCGTCACGGTCGCCTGCCCGATACCGGTCCCACCGGAAAGCACCCGACCCGAGATCTGCGATGTCTCCGAGACCATGACGACCTCGCCGACCGCCTGGGCCCCGGCGGCGAGGAACACCGCGTCAAGGGTCTCGGTTTGGAAGCCTTCCCCGCTCAAGGTCACCGTGTACGAGCCGGGAACCGGGATGTTCGTCATCGAGAACGTTCCAGCTGCACCGCCTGGGCCTGAAGAGGTCAGCGTCGCGGTCTCCTGTCGGAAGCCGTCCCCGACGACCTCTACGGTCAGGCCCCCCGCCGCGGCACCGTCAAAGGTACGCGCCGAGCCGGTGATGGTTCCGTTGCCACCGATGACGCGGCCGACGATCTCCGTGGCGGCCTCGCCTGGGCCCAACTCCAAGGCCACGGTGGAGTCCTGGAACAGCGGCGCCTCGAACGTGATCGTGTAGGTGGCTGGCGTGCTGAGTCCGACGAAGCGGAAGGTTCCGACATCGCCCGATGTCGGCGTCACCGCTGATGCGATGAAACTGCCAGATCTCACGGTGACCGTGATGTCGCCAGCCGGTACCGAGGACTGGTTCAGGACCGTTCCCGAGATCTCGCCGGCGGCGGCCGACACGCTCACGGTGTCCAACACGGTGGGAGCGCCGCCATCGACTTCTTGATCGAAGCTCAGCGTGGCGAACCCGTCGCCGGTCACGGTCACTTGATACGTGGCCGGAGTGGGGAGGCCGTCGATTGCGATCGTCCCATCGGTGGTGATCTGCGAAGTGGTGAACAGGCCGTCGGCATCGGGCTCGTCGGATGAGTCCACCCCGATGCCGCTCTCACCGCCTGGTGCGGTGCCATCTGCGCCTTCGTCGGGGGAAGTGGCACCTTCGGGCTTCTGTGTGACCGTGACTTCGAGTGGTACGTCCGGAGTGTTCGCAGGCCGTTCGAGTGTTCCGACGATCTGGCCGGGTTCTCCGACCAACACGACGTCGAGGCCCTCGAAGCTCGACGTCGGATCGAGCCCGATGCGATCCGCATCGGCTGAAGTGGCTGCTGCCGGGTACCACAGCTCTTCGAACCCGTCACTGCTGACCTTGAAGACGTAGGTACCGGGAAGCAGACTCGGAAGTGTGAAGGTTCCGTCGTCCAGCGTGGCGGCAGAACCGGAGGGCTCGAGCGACTCGTCAGCTTTGACCCGGAACGCCTCGACGGTCACGCGAGCAACGCCCGCGCCGGTCGTTTCGGCGGTCACCGCGCCATCGACAGTCGCAGCGATCAGCGCGAGTGGGATGTTCTCCTCGCCGCCTGGGAAAGCACTTGCTGTGGCCTTTGCAGCGGGTTCACTGCTGCGCAACGCGTTGATCGCAAACAGGAAGATCACCGCCCACAGCAGGATGATCAACGCCAGGATGATCATGGTGATGACGCCGCGAGAGATTCTCGGCCGCCGGTTGAACGTCGCGACTCGTTCGATCTCGAGGTCGTTGACGGTCGACGTGATCTGGATCTGTCGCGACGCCGGCTCGCCGAACCACGGGCGCGGACCGCGAAGCAGCACGTCGACGTCGGCGAACGAGCCTGGCTCGAGGAAGAACGAACCTGGGTCGACGATGACGTCGACATCGCGCGCTGGGTCGAGCGCCACGACGCGGACGTTGGCAACCGCGTTGCCCGCATTGTGCACACGAGCGACGAGCTTCCCCGAGGCACCGCCCGTGACGACCTGGGGAGTCAACGTGACGTCGAGTGCATCGACCGGGTCGACCGTCAACCAGAAGTCGTGAACGCTCTGACGTTCGATGTCGAGCGTCGAGACCGTGCGTACGACGACGAGGTAGTCGCCCGCCGCGCACTGTGCGGGTATGTCGAACGAGATCCCGACGACTTCGGTTTCGTCCGGAAAGATGCTGACGACCGGACGGTCGAGCCGGACCCAGTCGGGGTCGACCCCGTCGACGATGGCCGTCACGCCATCGATGACCTCACCGGTATTCGTGACCGGGATCGCGATGTGGGTCGCGCTTCCGGGCTTGACCGCGAGGTGAGAAACCTCGAGCGATGCCACCAACCCAGGCGCTGGCTCGGGCTCGTCGCCGGTCGCTGCCGGGTGCGGTCCATCTCCTCCCGGCATCTCCATCACTCGAACCTCACCCCGCCGACGTCGGTCACGGTCGCAACGAGTTCGGCTTCACCGTCGACGACGATGTCGTCTCCGGGTTGCGCGGGTACGAGGAAGCGCCCAGCCTCGCTCACGACCGACGCACCGCGCGGCGACCGCACAACGGCACCGATGAGGCCGCGTTCTGCAGCGCCGACGATTTCCCCGGCCACGCGACGTCGACCACGCCCTTGGTCGACTCCGGAATCGGTGTCGGATCGCCCGACGACCGTCGAGATCGACTCGACCGGCGGGCCGGCAGGGAACGTCACGCCGGTGTCGAACTGGCTCGACACGACGATGTTCAGACCTGGTTTGACCTTGCCTTCGAGCGCCTTGAACACATCCATGTGATCTTCACCGGCGCGAGCCATCTCGATTCGCGGTTCGTCGAGGTGATCCAGCTCGGACGAGAGATGCTGGCGTTGGATGACTCCGGCGGCGAGAAACGACCGCAGCAGGCCGGCGAGCAGTGCGCGCTCGTCGCTGTGATCTGAGGTCCATGCGGTGACCACGTAGCGCAGCTCGACGATCGGAAACGCGGGGCGGTAGGAACGCTGCCCGTTTGCCACCACGGTCTGCATCCCACTCACCGCCTTGTCGGAGGATCGGCGCAGGTCCCAGAGGAAGCAGTTGACCGTGGGCCGAGACAGCGTCGCACTCCAATCGCGGTCCGGTGCCTCGAACGAAACGTCGACGTCGACCGCACTCAACGGAACCGAGGCGCGCAAAAACGCTTCAAGACCTCCATCGATCAGCTCGAGCACCCGCAACCCCTCCAGTTTCCGCCCGTTTGTCGTCCGCGCATGACATAGTACTCCTGTGATGCCCGCGAGACGGCGACTCAAGCGCGTTGAGTTTGCCACAAAAAGTGCTGAACGCGCCACACTGAGAGTTGTCGCGGTACTGGCGATCACCCTCGGCGCATGCAGCGGCAGCGATGACGACGGGATCGACGAACAACCCGTGATCGATGTGGGGGAAACCGGCATCGGCACGTGTCTGCGTTTCGACGACACCGTCGGCGCGGAGGTCACCGAACTGCCGACGGTCGGATGCGGCGAGCCGCACACCCATGAGATCTACGCCGTGTTCGAGAGCGCTGAAGCCGTGTATCCCGGGTTCGAAGCACTCGAGGATGTTGCGCTCACGCAGTGCCTCGATGCCTTCGACGACTACGTCGGGATCAGCCCGTTCGAGTCGTCCCTCGTCTACTCGTGGCTGGTTCCGACCCTCAACAGCTGGAACCAAGAAGACGACCGCGAGAGCATCTGCGTCGTTTCGACCAGCAACGGCGCTCCCCTCGACCGCCCGGTCAGGGACTCCGGCCTCTAGTTAGGTCCTCAGTCGCGCAGCACGGCGAATTCGACATCGAACGTCAACCGCGCGGCCAGATCGCGAGTGATCGAGACGAGGTCACGCTCGTTGCCCACGATGAGGTATCGCTCCACGTCGCCGTCGAGCTGAAGCGCCACATCGCCGACGAACGGCACCAGATCGAGATCGACGCCGCTGGTGAACACGACAGCGGCAGCTCGACCATCGAGGTCAGTCGCGAGCGCAACACACGGCTCGCTGTGTTTCATGCTCATCCTGTCCACAGGCGGATCGACCGGCCGGATCTCGGACAACCCGATCAGCGATGGGTCCTCCTCCACTCGCCAGCGCAGGAATCGCTCGGTCGCCATGCGGTTGAGTGGGTGCGCCGGCGCTGTGTCAGACCGATGCCGCGTCACCGCTGCGACGACGTTGCCGAGCGCCTCGACGGTGGGAAGGTGACCGTGGAGCATTTGGAAGGCTTCGCGATCGTTCGCTCCGACGCCGACTTCGAGGATGACGCCGTCGGCTTCTCGGCGCGCAATGCGAGCTGCAAGCTCAGCATCATCCGGCGCAACGACACCCGACGCCGGGACATCGCTGAGCTCGGCAAAGTTGCCGGTGGTCGGTTCGTCGACCACACGGCACACCTCGAGCCCACGAACCTCTCCGGTGACGACCCCTCGCTCCACGTGAGGCGTCGCACCGGCACTCCCGATGAGGGCCATCAGTTCGAGGTGATCTGCTGACGGAGCGTCGGGCGTGACGGCCACCTCGGCAACCACCGGCAGCAGCACTCTCCCTTCCGCGAACCACACCCGAATCGGCAAGTCGAAAGCCTGAGCACGTCGGGCGAGCGCGCCACCGTCACGCTCGACGATGACATCGAGCGAGGCAGCGCCGTGGCGGAGCGCCCACGCAAGTGACGCACCCAGGCGTCGGGCTGCCGGTCCATCGATGATGGCCCATGCCGAATTTTCGACGACGAGCGCAGCGCCGGCGCCGAACGCAGCCGGTTCGGCTTCGAGGACGCGACCGAGGTGCTCACCGACGAGCGCCTTGAGCTTGACACCGAGCAGCTGGCGCCGCCGCTCCCCTGCCACCGGATCACCCATCTCGCTCACTGCGAGAACGCTACCGACGAAAGTCAGCTCGCTGAGCGGCGAAGGTTGCGGCGCTCAGATGAAGTAGGCGGTGAGGTCGGCGAGAAGATCCACGTCTCCGGCATGGTTGAAGATGCGGATGCGTCCGTCATCGCCGACCTTGGCGATGACCAGGTTCGCCGACACGGCGCCGGGGTCAGGATTCAAACTCGATGCGGTCGGGCGGGACTCGCCGTCGGGATAGATCGTCAGGTAGGTCTGGGCCGATGGCCGAACCGCCGACACGTTGAGTGCGACCGCCGATGCGTTCGTCGGAACGCCGTAGCCGGTGACCCTCAGCGAGATTTCTTCGCCGGCACCGATCCGAGCCTGGTTGGCGCCAGTGCCGACTCGTGTGTCGAGCAGACGTTGCGGAGCGACCGGCGACAGCTGTGACCCGTCTTCGGTGAAGCAGCCGACGACGTCAGCGACAAGATGCACCTGTCCGTGACTTGGCCGCACCTGGATGGTGCCGTCGGGTCCGACCTTGCAGACCGTGAGGTTCGGGATGACCCGACCCGCACGGTACGACAGGCTTGCGGTCGATGGCTCGCCCGAGCCACTCGGCCAGGCGGTCACCCAGCCGTCCTGGGTCGGGTTGATGGACAACAGGTTGACGACGACCGCATCGACGTTCGACGTCGGAACGCCGCCTTCGCCGAGGACCTGCAGCGTGATTGCTTCGCCACCTCGTGCGGTACCTCGCGCCGTTCCGATGCCGGAGCGGGTGTCGAGAATGCGCGCCGGGGACAGGGCGAGCAGTCGGCCGAGCGCCGACGACCCCGTGCCACCTGCGCCGAAGTAGCCCATCACGTCAGCGGTGATGTGCACATTCGACCGGTTGTTGTACAGCGAGAACGTGCCGTCGCTACCGACTCCGACGATGGTCGTGTTCGGCACGATCGCACCCGCACGCGGGTTCAGCGTCGACGAGTCCGGCTGGCTCTGGCCAGAGGGGAATGCGGTGAGGTACGTATCGGTGCCAGGCCGGATCGAGGTGATGTTCACGGCAACTGCGGTCACGCCAGCTGCGGGGATCGAACCACTTCCGGCGATCGGAATCCGGACGGTTTCGCCCGGGCCGATCTGCGTCGAACGTCCACCGATACCGGTTCGACTGTCGTAGAGACGTTCGGGGGCCATGCCGACGAACGTGCCCAATGCGACCGGTGGCTGGAACGACGGCGTCGAGCCGCCGGTGCCCGGCCCTGAGCTGAAGAGTCCGAGATTCTCTCGCGCTCCGGGGAGCACGGTCGAGGCGCCACCACCGAGCCAGCCGTCGATGACCGATCCGTAGTAGTCCCGCATGTCGACGTGCGTCGCCATGCGATCCCAGCGTTGCAATCCGGCGAGTGTCGGTCGCTGTCCGTAGAAGCCACCCTTCACGTTGGCGCCGAAGACGAAGTGCGGGGCAGATGATCCGTGGTCGGTGCCCTGTCCGTCGTTCGCATACGAGGTGCGGCCGAACTCGGAGAAGGTCATCACGGTGACGCGCCCAGCCCAAGTCGAGTCGAGCGTTCCGAAGAAGGCTTGGACCGCCGAGTTGAGTTCCTGCATCCGAGTGGGATGTTGAGTCGGCTGGCCGGCGTGGCTGTCGAAGTCACCGAATCCTGCCGTGAGGACGCGGAATCCCAGGTTCGCGTTGATCAACCGAGCCGCTACTTCGAGCTTCGCGACGATCTCGGTCCCCGGGAGTGCGTTGGAGTCGGGAATGATCGGACTCAGTGCCGCAGCGACGTCGAGACCGTCGACTTGCGCTTGGCCGACTCGTCCGATCCACGAGTCGGCGGCGTGCGAACCCGCCATGCCACGAATGGTCGAGAAGAGCTGACGGTCCGCATCCTCGCGCCAGTCGCGCGGCACGCCGAAGCCGGGACGGCTGGCGGGCACGGTGGTGGCGACGGAGTTGTTCCCGATCATGTGAAGCGGCAGCGAGTGGCCGACTTCGGCTGCGGCGAACAGGTCCTTACCGGAGCCCAGGTATCCGTCGAGCCAGCGTCCGACCCAGCCGCTGCTCGGCACGCCACTGGGGCGGCCTGACATCCACTTCGCCATGGAGTTGAAGTGGCTGAACTCGTCAGGATCAGTGTGGCCGATGCCTTCGACGATTGCGAGCTTGTCGTCATCCCAGAACTGCTTGAGTGCGGTGAGATTCGGATGGAGGCCGCTGTTCGAGTCGAGCGCAAGCGTGTCGGCCGCGTCGATGGCCAGCGAACCGTGGTGGTCCCGGTAGCGGCCATCATTGATGGGGACGACGGTGTTGAGGCCGTCGTTGCCGCCGTACAGGCCGATGACGACCAGGATGCCGTCATTGGGCCCGACGGGGCCGAGCGCCCACGCCGACGGGTCGTGGCCCGGGATGACGGCGTCGAGCAACGAACCGCCGGTACCTGCCACGACGCCTGCGCCGAGACCGGCGCCAACCATCTGCAAGAAACGTCGACGGTCGAGCGACAACGGGTCGTCAGCGACCGGGGTGGAGAGCTGACGCAGTGCGTCGGCGGTGGAGATGTCTGGATCGAGCATGGCGGGCCTCAGGCGATGTGCATCTCGGGAGCGGACAGAATCAGGAACAGGCCATCGAGGCGTTGCCACGTCTCGACATCGTCGTCATCGAGGTGGGCAATGACTCGTGAACGTGTGCCGGCACTGATGTTCAGGCGGGTCGACGAGATGAGCCGGTCGACGAGCTCTGCGGTCGGAAGGGGCTCGATGTAGGTGTCGTTCTGCCACAGCCCCTGCACCTCGGTCTTGGTGATCCGGGTCGAGGCGGGCCCGAACTGGATGTAGCCGTCATCACCATCCCAGGTCTCTCTCATGATCGCCCAGATCAAGCCGTTCGCCATCTCTTGGCGGGCACCGAACGCGCTGGCATTGACCCAGTACCCGTTCGGTTTCCACCCGCTGACGTTCGGCGGATAGAGCAGTCGTTGGCCTGCCCGGTCCATGAGCCAGGTGGCAGCTCCGTCCTCGGCCGGCAACGCGGAGGCGACCATCAACGCCACGACGTACTCGACCGGCTGACGAACGAGACCGCCTTTGGCCGTTTCGGTGTAGAAGTCGTCGTGATTGAGCATGGCCTTCACCCACGGACGGATGTCGAAATCCGAGCTCAGCAGCGCAGTACGCATTGCAGCAGCCACACCGCTCGGCACGGTTCGGGTCGCCGCCTCACCGAACTCCTGCCAGAGCTTCTTCGACAAGAAGTCCGCAGCGACGATTCGTGTGGCCACGCCTGCGTTCGTGTCAGCGCTGGCCGGGACGGTGCCGTTGCCCAGGATGACGTCGATCGTTTCGTTGCCGGCCTCGCTGCCGGTCCCGTTGTTGATGGTCCGACCGAGGAACTGCTGCGGGGCGTTCTCGTGCTCACTGGCCTCGAAGCGGTACTCGTCGATATCCCATCGGGGTCTTCCGTGGCCGGTCCATGCCGCGGTCGCGGCCTCGACATCGGCTTCGGTGTAGTTGCCGACTCCGAGGAGGAACAGCTCCATGAGCTCGCGGGCGAAGTTCTGGTTGGGCGACGACGCTCGGTTCTGGTCGTTGTCGAGGTACTTCAGCATGGCGACCTGGATCGCCATGGTCTTCATCAGCGTCGAGATGTTGCCGGTGACGCCGGTGCGACGGAACAGGTCGATCTGCTGCTGCATCACCGCTGCGGGCCCGACCTTGCCGAGTTCGCTGCAGATGTGTCCGTGCCAGAAGAACGCCATGCGTTCGCCGAACGGACGTGCAGCGGTCGCCATCTGACCCATCCAGTGCTCGCTGAGACGGATGCCTCGTCGCCAGTTCTCGTCGGCCGGGATCCCTCCATACGACGCGCCTGGCGGGTTCGTCGAGACCGCCAACACGTTGTCGACTGCGGCGCCGATGCTGCCGGTCGCCATCAGCTCGGCAACGCGGTTCGGGCGGTCGACGATTTCGGTCCGGCGCAGCAAGTGGCGGACATTGGATTCGTTCAGAGCAGGCACGCGTTCTCCCGGTTCAGTGCACGGCGATGTTCATCTCTATCGGTCGACGATGACCCGAAGTTGAACACTGTTCAAGGAAGGAATCGTAACACGACCGCAACACAATCGACGGTGAATCGTTTTGACGTCGGCTGCATCGCTCGAAAACGACGAGATGCCGCCCCGGAGGACGGCATCTCATTCGTTGATCGAAGTGCTCCCGCAGGAGCGGAGGATCACTCCTCCATCTGTGATGGCGCACCTTCGCGGCGCCCGTAGCGCTTGTTGAAGCGCTCGAC
>CALIOL010000337.1 GCA_938044705.1 uncultured Ilumatobacter sp.
TGAGTTGTGTACGCAGTCACAGCCGGTCACCCAACGAAGTTCGTCGGACCACAGAATCGTGTCCGACGTGCGCAAGCGATCGTCGTCCACCTGGATGATCGCCACGTCGACTGCGCCCTCTTCGAGATCGCGGACCAGATGTTCCGTGTGGTCGATGACGAACTCGATCGTTGCTCCTGGATGCACTCGCTTGAATCGGCCGAGCATCGAGGCCATCCGCGACGGGTCGACTTCCTCGTTCGAGCCGAGCTTCACCGTGCCCGTCAGCTCCGTGCTGGACAAGCGTGCTGCGGCCCGGTCGTGCACTTCGACGAGGGTGCGGGCGTCGTCCAACAACGCCCGCGCGTCGCGTGTGGGGCGGATCGTGCGACCGTCGCGGATCAACAGCGTGCGGCCGACGCGTTCTTCGAGTCGTTTGATCTTCCAGCTCACCGCCGACTGTGAGAGGTGAAGATGTTCGGCGGCGCGCGTCATGCCGCCGTGGTCGAGCACGGCGAGCAGCGTGCGCAGGGATTCGACGTCGAGCTGCATGGACTCAGTATGACGCACCGTCATGGAAAGCACAAGAACGTGTCGCTTGCGTCATGAGGTCGGGAGGCGCACTGTGGAGTCATGACCTCCTGCACCACGAACCAGATCGCTTGTCACCCCGTCGCAACGTTGCCGACGCGACGGATCGCCAGCCCGCTTTCCCTTCCTTGTCGGCGCCGGATCGCGGCGCTCCTGCGCCGCACGGTGCTCGCCGTCTGGGGGCTGCTGCCATCGCTGTCGGCGCCGACGCCCAGTGACGAGGCGATGGCTGCCTTGACGCCCGGCGAGCGGCTTGGCGAGCGCCTCTGACGCGTCCATCGCACCTCGACGTGGCAACCGGTGTGCTGGTCGCCGATACCGTCGAGGTCGTGACCACGCTGTTCGGTTTCGACAACTCGTTCGTGCGCGACCTTCCCGGTCTTTACGAACGATGGCACGCGACGACGGCATCCGAGCCCGAGTTGTTGGTCCTCAACGAACCACTCGCACTCGGCCTCGGTGTCGACCCCGCTGCACTCCGCTCGGCAGCTGGCGTCGAGGTCCTCGTGGGCAATGTCGTGCCGGACGGGGCCGAACCGGTCGCCCAGGCGTATGCGGGTCACCAGTTCGGCGGGTTCTCGCCGCGCCTCGGCGACGGTCGGGCGCTGCTGTTGGGCGAGGTCGTCGACACCGCCGGACGTCGTCGAGATCTGCATCTGAAAGGGTCTGGACGGACACCATTCGCCCGCGGGGGCGACGGACTTGCGGCCATCGGCCCGATGTTGCGCGAGTACCTCATGTGCGAGGCAATGGCTGCACTCCGAGTGCCCACGACCCGAGCGCTGGCTGTCGTCGCCACCGGAGACACGGTGCGACGCGAGTCGATGCTGCCCGGGGCAGTCTTCGTTCGAGTCGCGAGCAGTCACCTTCGAGTTGGCACCTTCCAGTACGCCGCATCGCTCGAGGACCCCGGTGTGTTGAGCGCCCTGCTCGAACATGCGATTCAGCGCCACTACCCAGATGCAGCGGATGCGAACGTCCCGGCGCTGGCGCTGATCGAGGCGGTCATGGATGCCCAGGCCGACCTGATCGCCCACTGGATGAATCTCGGGTTCATCCACGGTGTGATGAACACCGACAACGTCACCATCTCGGGAGAGACGATCGACTTCGGCCCGTGCGCATTCATGGATCGATACGACCCCGCCACCGTCTTCAGTTCGATCGACCACGGCGGTCGATATGCGTACGGCAACCAGCCGTCGATCGGTCAGTGGAACCTCGCACGCCTCGCCGAGCCCCTGCTGCCCGTGATCAACGCTGACCTGGACACAGCCGTCGAGGACGCAACGGAACTCCTTCGGACCTTCCCGGAGCGCTACGAACGTCGACTCGTCGCCGGGCAGGCAGCCAAGCTCGGACTCGACGCGGAACACCCCGAAGCGGGCGCGCTCGCCAGCGACCTGCTCGACCTGATGCACGCGAGTCAGGCGGACTTCACGACAACGTGGCGTCGTCTCTCCGATGTACTGCGTGGCGACGACGCAGGCGTCCGCGCCGAGCTGAGCACGGCATCGGCGGCTGTGGACGCCTGGCTCGATCGGTTTCGGTCGGTGCACGCGGCGGTTGGCGGACCCGTCGACGAGATTGCAACGGGTATGGACCTCGTCAACCCGATCTACATCCCGCGCAACCATCTGGTCGAAGCAGCACTCGCAGCCGGAAGCGCTGGCGACCTCGCGCCGTTCGAGGAGCTCTCCAACGTTCTCGCCGACCCGTTCGTCGAGCGCGATGGCTTCGAGCGGTTCGCGCAGCCGGCTCCTGAGGGTTTCCTCGAGAGCTATCAGACCTTCTGCGGGACCTGAGCGAGCGCGTCGTGGCTCACGGCGCCAGCGCTGAGATGACCTCGGAGTGGAGTACGCCGTTTGTGCTGATTGCGGTGTCGTGGAGGTGCGTCGCTTCTCCGAGCCGATCGGTGAACGTCCCGCCGGCCGCCTCGACGATCGGCTTGACCGCAGCCAGGTCATAGGCGGCAACGCCGACCGCGTCGATGGCGATGTCCATCGCTCCTTCGGCTACGAGCATGTGTTGCCAGAAGTCGCCCATGCCGCGGCTGCGTCGAGCGCGCTGTTGCAGCGCAACGAGTCGGTCGGTCAGTCCGAGGTCGTCCCAGCCTGGACTGTGTGTGATGCTCGCCTGCGCCTCGGCGATTGCGCTCACGGATGACACGGACATCGGCCGAGTGGCGCCGCGAGTGGAGACGTGTGCCCCGAG
>CALIOL010000338.1 GCA_938044705.1 uncultured Ilumatobacter sp.
CGCCCGCGACCAGCGATCTTCCGGACGTGATTCCTCCAGACGAGCGACCCGGCGCGGACGTCCCAGCCGTTGTCGGCGAAGTCCCCGATGAGCTCCTCAAGCCGGTCCTGGTCGATGCCGCAGCGCGTGCAGGGGTCACGACCGACGAGGTAGAGGTACGGCGCGCAGAATCGGTGCTCTGGAACGACGGCTCGCTCGGTTGTGGGGAGCCTGGAGAGATCAGTACGCAGGCAATCGTCGACGGATTCTGGGTCGAGATCGTTGCCGACGGAACCCCGTTCGACTACCGGCTCGATGGTCAAGGCTCGTTTCGCATCTGCGAACGCTCGACCGATGCGGGCACAACCGAGCCACCGACGACCTGACGACCTCCGGAGGAGAGTCGACGGTCGAATCGGTGACTCGTCGCGTTCAGCGAGCGATCAGGGGCGACGACTCACCGTCCTCGTTACCACCGTCCAGTTTGCAAAGGTCGGAACGAACAACGCTTCGCTGTCGAGGACGGCGCCGCCTCGGTTGCCCTCACCGCGGTCAGCGTTGGTGAACAACATGATGCCGAGCTCGTCGCTGTTTCCGTCGGTGAGACCGTTGTCCGTGACCGTCATCTGCTCACGACTGTTGCCAGCGACGTCGACCGGCGCTCCGACGTACCGCTCGCCGCCTGGGGTGATGGTGTACGGACCGACTTCGTCGGTGACTTCACCGGTGAAGTAGAGATCCGACACCGTCGCTCTGAGCACGTCGACATTCGTCGTTGCGAGGTCAGCGCCCGACAGGCCGACCTGTTCGGCACAGACGCGCAGCACGGTGTTGCCCGTCACCGTTGCCTGCTCGGTGAAGAACAACGCATCACCGGTGGTCAAGTTCTCACCGGCTTCGTCGTAGGCGAACGCCCACGTCACGTTGCGTCCGTCGTCGATCGTGTCGAGCGGCGCCGACAGATCCCAGTTGAAGACACCGAAGTCGGCCGTGCCGTCCTGGTCGACGTCGAGATCGACGGAGTAGAAGCCCGGCGCCACCGCGTGGGTCTGACGCTCCCACGAGTTGAACGCGAACGACCAGATGAACGACTCGGCCTCAGAGCACGCTCCAGCCGGGACGGCGGTGGTGCTCACGCCGAACGCACGGATGTCCGGTGCAGGGTTCTGTTCACCGCGAGCACCTTCGGGCAGGTTCTCACTCACGGCGAGCAATGAGAACGAGTCGTTCTGCGCGATGCCGACGCCGCGATTGCGAAGCGACACCGTGTCCGCTCCGTTTCTGAAGCGCAAGAACCGATCGGTGATCACGTCTGCGGCGCGACGGGGAAGCACGTGCCACGGGACCTGAATGGTCGTTTCGGTGTCGGTGATCTGGACGTACCCGTCGAACTCGTTGGCGGTGAGTGCATCACCGTTGGCACCGTCGGCTCCCGAGTTCATGAAGTTGCCGGGGAGATTCGCTCCGTTGATCGTGAGCCGAACGCGGAATGTCGTCGACTCGCCGGCTCGCAGCCGCTTCGTGTCGTTGCCGAGAACCTCGGCGACGATGGCGCCGCTTGCGGCGTCGTCCTCGTAGCGGAACGTTGGGGTGGCCTGAACGAACTTGTCGAACTGGTCGTAGTTCTGAACTCGGATCGTCTTGATCAGCCTGGTGGTCTCTCTCGTGATGTCGACGTGCCCGAAGCTCAGCGTGGGCAGCACCGTGGCGTCGTCCCACGCAGCGATCTTGGCGTCGATCGCGGCGTTGGCACGTACCTCACCCCCGCCGATACGGGTGATCGGGGCGAGACCCGTGAACGGGTCGGTATCGACATCGGTGTTGCCGGTGCCAACGAGGCGAGCCTTGGACTCGGCCGGGGTCAGCAGCGGGTCCGTCTGCAGGAGCAGTGCCGCAGCACCAGCCACCATCGGAGCCGCGCCGGACGTACCGCCGAACGCTTCGGTCTCGACGCCGCTGCCGGCGATTGCCGACACCGACGCACCGGGTGCGCCGATCTCGGGCTTCACCAGGAAGTTCTCGAAGTCCGGTCCTCTCGACGAGGATCCGACCATCTGATCGACGAGCGGTAGCTGGCTCGCTGGGTCGACCGTGGCGACGCCTGGTGCTCCGATCGCGGCCTTGATGGCGTCGGAGTCGGCCTGGCTGATCATGTAGCCGGGAATCGTGATCGGCCCGTCGCCACTGTTGCCACCGGAGAACGGGGCGCCCGGAGCGATGAGGCCGATGATGCCGACGGCTGCGCCGGCGTCGTTGACGTTCTTGATCTTCAACGAGAAGGCGCAGGCACCGCGATCGACGAGCACCACGAGGTCGGTGAGTGATCCCTCGGCGAACGGCAGGCAACCATCGAGGTTGCCGCCAGCGCCGTCGCCGTACTGCACGCTGCCACCGACCGGTGCGGTCGGCTCCACTGCCCACGGCTGGAAGACGGCGGGGAACGTGACTCCATCGACGTCGATCAACTGCAACGATGCGGACGGCACCTGGGTCTGAGCAACCGACAGTGCGCTGGGAGCGGCGGCTGGCGTGCCGGTGATGAACGGCTTGTCAGCCGAGTTGCCGGCGGACGCAACGGTGAGCACACCGAGCGCGCTTGCGTTGTCGACAGCTGTTGCGAGGTCGTCGTCGAAGGATTGGCCGTAGTTCGAGCCAAGCGACATGTTGATGATGTCGACTGCGTCGGAGGGGTCGCCGTCACCGTTCGGATCGACGGAGAACTCCATGCCCTGAATGAGGGCGATGCCCGAACAGCTCGATGACACCGCCGAGCAGACCTTCACGCCATAGAGGTCGACGCCGGGGGCGACGCCTGGCGTCTCACCGACGCCTCCGATGATGTCGGCGACATGTGTGCCGTGACCTTCCAGATCGATCGGGTCGGGGTCGGGGGACAACTCACCGCCGGGCACCCACGATTCACCGACGAAGTCGAAACCGCCGACCACCTTGTCGGTCGGGAACAGGTCGTCGAGCGTGGTGTTCAGCGGATCGTCGACCGACGTGCCGTAGGCGGCTTCATACGCCTCGAGCGTTCCTTCGCCGCCGAGATGACTGTGGGTGTAGTCGATGCCGCTGTCGAGCACCGCCACACTCACCCCGGTGCCATCGACACCCGCTGCCTGCACCGCCGCCGCTCCGATGTGCGACACCGTCTCGTCGAGGTAGAGCTCGTAGTCGGCAACCGGGTTCACGTGGAGCACGTCGCGATCTGCAGCCAAGGTGTCGAGGTCGCTGGCGTCGACGTCCATGAACACGGCGTTCAGCACGATCTGGGTCTCAGCGATCACTTCCGCGCTCGGCGCGATCTGATCGAGACGCGAGGTGAAGTCGCCTTGGTCCTCTTCGACCTGCTCCATGTGCGCGATCTCCTCGGCACGTCCGACGACGGGAGCCTCGGCGACCGAGTCGCCAACGAGGCGGACGATGACGGTCTGGGTGCCTTCCACATCGACGAGCGACGGGTCCAAGCCGCTGACGTCCGCGGTGGCCGGCGACGGAAGTCGCTCGCCTGGCGGACTCTCGTCTGACTGTGCGGTCGCGATGGAACCGGATGCCAGGAGCGCTGCGCACAGCGCAGCTGCCGCAACAGCGGGACGTCGTTTCATGTTGTTTGCCTTCCGAAGGTCTTCTGCCTCGTCGCAGAAGAGGTGGATGGCGATCGCCCAGTCGCCGGAAATCCGCCCGGCTCTGTGTGTTCACCGAACGTAGCCACCTCCGCACTCGGGCTCAAGATGATCTTCGAAATGACATTGAGGCAGACACGGAACAGGTCCACCAGGATCGCCACCACGCCCGACACGACGCCCGACACGTCGCCGCTTCACAAGGTCACATAGTGTCGCGGCGCGGGCGATCATCCATCGACAACGAACTCGGAGATCACACTATGCGCCTGCGCTTTGGCACCTTCATGGCCCCGTTCCATCCACCGGAACACAACCCGACGCTGTCGCTCGAGGCCGACCTGGACCTCTTGCAACACATGGACACCCTCGGCTTCGACGAAGCCTGGATCGGCGAACATCATTCGGCGGGCAGCGAGATCATCGCGTCCCCCGAAATCTTCATCGCCGCCGCGGCGGCACGCACGAAACACATCAAGCTCGGCACGGGCGTCGTCTCGCTGCCGTACCACAACCCGCTCTGGACCGCCGAACGAATGGTCCTGCTCGATCACCTGACTCGCGGGCGAATCATGATGGGCGTCGGCCCCGGCGCACTCCCGACCGACGCCGGCATGCTCGGACTCGAGCCATCCCAGATGCGCCCCCTTTTGGAGGAGTACATGGCGATCGTGATGCAGCTGTTGACGAGCGACGAACCCGTCAACTACTCATCCGACCGACTCACCCTCAAAGACGCACGGCTTCATCTGCGGCCATACTCCGATCCACTGTTCGACATCGCCGTGGCCGCTGTGGCATCTCCCTCGGGGGCGAAGCTCGCCGGCAAGTACGGCGCCGGCGTGTTGTCCCTCGGTGCAACCGTCGCGATCGGCATGGACGTCCTGGCTCATCACTGGACGATCCAGGAAGACGTCGCCGCACAGAATGGCCAGGTCGCCGACCGCGACAAGTGGCGACTGGTCGGGCTGATGCACCTCGCCGAGACCGAGGAGCAGGCGCGCAAGGACGTCGAGTACGGGATCACCCAGTGGTTCCGCTACTTCCAGAACGTCGCAGCGTTCCCGCAGATGGCGGTGGAGGGCGGCGACATCGACGAGATGGTCGACTTCGTGAACGGCGGGCTCGGCGTCGTCGGCACGCCGGATCAGGCGATCGCCCAGATCGAGGAACTCCTCGAACAGTCCAACGGCGGGTTCGGTGCATACCTGACGCTCAGCCACAACTGGGCGAACAACGCCGCCACCAAGAAGAGCTACGAGTTGCTCGCGCGCCACGTCATGCCGCGCTTCCAAGGCAGCGTCAGCAGCTTGATCGGTGCGGCGGACCGGGCACAGAAGTCCCGGCCGGAACTCGCCGAAAAGCAGTTGTCTGCGGTCGACGAAGCAACGGAGCGCTACGAAGCCGAGATGGCATCTGCCTGAAGCTTCCCCCTTCCGCTGCTGAGGATCGGTCACCATGCTGCCGTAGGGTTCACCCTGTGCACGTCACAACGGCGGGCACAAATGAAAAGAGAAACCAATGCAAGGCACCGTGAAATTCTTCAACAACGAGAAGGGCTTCGGCTTCATCTCACGTGACGACGGCGACGACGTCTTCGTCCATCACTCCAACATCGCCGGCGAGGGCTACAAGTCGCTCGACGAAGGTGACAAGGTCGAGTTCGACATCGGCCAGGGCCGCAAGGGCGACGAAGCCCAGAACGTCAAAGTCGTCTGATCCACGCGATCTGATCGAACGCCGCCGCCCCGAACGGGTCGGCGGCGTTTGTCGTTTTCGGGTGAGCGCGGTGTCTGCGCGTGCTCGTCAGTGAACCAGCGGGCACTCGTTCGCGATGTCGAGCACGGTGTAGATCCGTCCGATGCCGATGCAGAAGCCGATCGTCGCACTCAGCTCGACGATGTCGGCATCGCTGTAGTGCTCACGGAGACGGTCGACGAACTCACTGCCGATCTCGGTGTGTGCGAGCGCAAAGCGCTCGGCGAACTCGATGGCAAGGCGTTCGCGATCACTGAAGGTTGCGACCTCGTTGTAGCGATCGACAGTGGCGTATTCGTCTTCGGTCACCGTTGGCTGCGCACCCGGCGCAGAGCGAGTGTCCAGTCAAATGGGGCACGCATTGATCTGGGCGATGCGCATCCGGGCGACCTCACGTTCACGCGTCGAGAGTTGTCCCGCGTACATCGTCTTGGAGAAGTTTCCGGCGGCCTTGTAGAGATCGGGCGCCAGTTGCCACATGCGGGTCTGCTCGGTCTCGGCGCCCTCGGGCAGTTCGATTCTTGCCATCAGCTGACCTCCGTGGTCGTCGTGCTCAACGCTACAACTGCGGTTCCGGTGACGACGGGCTGGCCGTCGCGCATCAATCGGACCTCGCAGTGTGCGCGCTGTTCTGCTCCGACGGTCTCGATCGAGGTGACCGTGCCGGCTGCGGTCACGTGCTCGTGGTCGAGCACGGGATCACCGAACGACACCTGCAATCGACGGATGCAGGTTGCTCCCTGCCACGCCATGAGCATGTTCGCGATGTAGGAGAGGTTCAGTGGACCCTGGTTGATGACTCGTTCGCCGCGACCGAGCGCGGCAACTGATTGGCGGTCCCAGTGAACCGGATAGGGATCGCGCAAAATGGCCGCCATGGTCTTCATCCGTTGCGGATCGACGTCGGCCATGGTCCACTCGGGGATCTCCACCCCAACCTCGACGGTCATCGCCGCAGCCTCCAGTGATTGGTGATGCGAGCAGCGATCTCACCGTCGGGCGTCGACAATTCGACCGAGAAGACGAAGCGGTCGAAGGTCTTGCCAGATCCCGTGGTGCACCGTTCGGTCTCGACCACGCCACCGTCGAATCGGTACTCGACGTCTTCGCGCAGCGGCTGGAAGTACTCCCAGTCGTACCCGTCGAGACCCACCGAGCCGGCGCCTTCGACCTTGCCGAGCGCGAACAGTTCGCCGATGGTCGTGCCGACTCCCTGGATCGGCACGTGGAAGAGCGCGACCGGGTGGACCAGATGATCGGGGAGCTGATCTCGGCCCGTGCAGTCCGTGAGCAGAAAGTTCTCCCAGTGCTCGATGACGCGAGTCCCGCCGGGGAATCGGTGGCCGACCAGCTCGGCCAGTTCATCAGCACTCATCGATGCCACGGCGTCTCCCCTTCCACGCCACGAACGTAACCCTTGCGGGTGGTGACCCGCTTGTCGGAAGCAACGGACCGACACCGCTGGACGAACTGCCGGCGCGTACGGTGCTTGCGTGGCCATCGAACTTCGCAACTCCGACCGACTTCCCGCTCCCGCAGGTTTCTCGCATGCATCGGTTGCATCGCCGGGTCGACTCGTCCACTTCGCCGGCCAGATCGGAAACATGGCCGACGGAACTCACCCCGAAGGTTTGGCGGCGCAGACCGATCAAGCCCTCGCCAACCTCGTCGACACGATCGAGGGCTGCGGTGTGTCGGTCGACGACGTCGCGAAGTTGACGATGTACATCGTTGGTTGGCGTGAGTCGATGCAAGCGGAACTGTTCGGCGGGATCGGCGCCGCAGCTCAGCGGACGGCGCTCCCACTCGTGCCCATCACGCTGATCGGCGTGGAGTCACTGTTCCTCGATGCTTCGTTGATCGAGATCGAAGCCACCGCGGTCATCGAGGACTGAACGCGTTGGCTCGTTCGAATCCGATGGGGAGCGGTCCCGACTTGCCCGTCCTCATCGCCGGGGGCGGCATCGCCGGACTCACGATGGCGCTGACGTGCCATCAGCTCGGCGTGCCGGCGATCGTCTTGGAGTCCGTGCGAACGATTGCGCCGCTGGGTGTCGGCATCAACCTTCAGCCGAATGCCATTCGGGAGCTCATCGATCTCGGTCTCGGGCACGAGCTCGATGACATCGGCATCGAAGCAGACGAGTGGGCGCTCGTCGCACGGTGCGGCAAGGACGTCTGGGCCGAGCCACGAGGCCGCGCCGCCGGATACCGGTGGCCGCAGTACTCCGTGCATCGGGGCGAACTCCAGATGTTGCTCCACCGCACGCTCGTCGAACGGGCGGGACCAGAAGCGATACTCACCGGGCATCGCGTCGTGGGATACCGACACAGCAGCGACAGCGTGGTTGCACACGTGGACACGCGCGACGGCGACGAGATCGAGGTGACCGGACGCCTGCTCCTGGCGTGCGATGGTCTGCACTCGGCGGCGCGAGCACAGATGCACCCCGACCAGCCCGATCCGCAGTGGGGCGGTCAGGTGCTGTGGAGAGGGGCGACGCTCGGGCCTCCGGTGCGCTCCGGCGCAGCATTCACGCTGGTCGGCACACTCGACCAGCGCTTCGTCCACTACCCGATCTCGTCGGTCGACCCGGCGACGGGGCTGCAGCTGCAGAACTGGATCGCCGAGCTCACCGTCGACCCAGTCGACGGTTTCGTCGCGAGCGACTGGAACCGGGAGGTCGACGTGGAGACCTTCCTGCCTGCGTTTCAGGACTGGACCTTCGACTGGCTCGACATCCCCGCACTCGTTCGCGGAGCACCAAAGGTCTGGGAGTTCCCGATGGTGGATCGCGACCCGGTCGAACGGTGGGTGGATCAGCGAGTGTGTCTGCTGGGAGACGCTGCGCACGTCATGTACCCGGTCGGTTCGAACGGCGCCAGCCAGGCAATCGTCGATGCCCGTGTGATGGGCGCGTGTTTCTTGAAACACGGCGTCCAACCCGATGCGCTCGGTGCGTTCGAGTCCGCGCTGCTCGAACCGATGTCAGCGCTCGTACTGCGCAATCGCGGTCATGGTCCGATCGGGATCCTCGGCCTCGTCGACGAACGGTCAGGTGGCGACTTCGACCACATCGACGACGTCATCCCGCGCAACGAGGTCGAAGCGTTCATGGCCCGATACAAGGCAGCGGCGGGCTTCGCGATCGACTCGCTCAACAACGCGGGCCCGACGATCGCTCCCGGAGCACGCGTCGATCAACACTGAGGCGCATCGGTCAACGCCGCGACCACCTCGGTCATCGAGCGCGCCGTGTTCCCAGCCAGAAAGACATCGCAATAGGGGCGTGCGGCAGCCATGCCCTGTGTGAGTGGTTCGAAGCCGGGCGCTGCCGCCCGCGGGTTCACCCACACGATCCGGTGAGCGCGGAGCGAGAGACGCGCCATCGCACGGTCGAGGTCCTCGGGTTCGTCTGCGTCCCATCCGTCGGAACAGATCAACACGACAGCGCCCCGCGTCGCGGTCGACCATGTGCGATGTCGCAGCAGGGTCGACAGGCCTGTTGCCAGCTTGGTCCCCGAGAAGCGGTCACCGACCGAG
>CALIOL010000339.1 GCA_938044705.1 uncultured Ilumatobacter sp.
ACGTCGCGGGTGATTCACGCCAGAATCACGTCCAAATGGGAAGGTGCAACGTATGCCGAACTTCTCACGCCGAGCGGAACGTCGACTGGAGGATCGACTTCGACCGGGTGAATCGTTCGTGTTCGCTGCTGTCGTTCAGCCGACCGGCTCGATCAGCAGAGAGCTCGCCATCGACACGCGCGTCGGACTCGCTGTGTGGAATGCCGTGAAGATCAAGCGATCCCAGGGCGACACCGACTCCATCGCCGGCCGCACCCCGACGAGCAATGGCTACCTCGCAGCGACCTCACATCGGCTGATCTGGCTCGACCAAGGCGGCACCGGATTTCCAACCGACGAGATCGTGACGACGTTCGAAGCCGCCGAGGTGTTGGGCGCTGACTCGGACAAGGCCGGCAGACTTGGTCAGCGCTCAGTGGTCGTAGCGTTCACTGACGGCTCGACGATCGACCTCTGGGTACATCGCTCGAACAGGCCGGACCGACTCGTCGAAGCAATCAACGCTCTGATCGCGAACGCCTGATCCCGTGTCGTCGCCTCGATGTGTCATCGGCTCACGAAGCCGCTCGCGGTGGAGTCGCCTCAACCTGCTGCAGCGGTCGTGAGGTTGCGCAACTGGCGGAGCGCAACCGAGAGCGTCGTGAGATCGAAGCTCTCGGCTCGACGAATCTCCTGATGCATCGCCACGGTTCGAGCAACCGCGCGTTGGTTCGCTTCCATCCAGTCGTGCGTCGACCCGCTCTCGGACTGCATCACACGTCGTGTCAGTTCGGCGATGACGTTCATCAGGTCGTCGCGCATGGATGATCGCGCCTGGGTCTGCCAACGATCCGACCTGGGCAGCGCGCCGATGCCATCCCACATCCACCCGACATCGAACGCCTCGAAGACATCCCCGTAGACGGCCGCAGCGGCCGACACCTCCGTACCTTCCTCGTGGGCCAGGCGCGTCATGTCGAACGCCGTGTGCAACCACGGCCAGCGTGCGGAGTGCGCGGCCAACGCTTCGGGAACCCCGAGGGCGACTCGCTCCGCACGCAGGCGCTCGATCTCCGTTGCGACGCGCCCGCCCATCGCCGACTCCAGCGACTGTGCGAGCGACCCGATGCCATCGGCGAACGCAGAGATCGCCATCTCGACATCGAACGGTGGGGGCCGATGCCGGAGCAGCCAGGTCGTTCCACGCTCGCACATCCTGCGCACCTCCAGCAGGAGGTCGATCTGCGTGTCGAGGTCGATCGAACTCCCGAGCTCGTCGATCTCGCGCCACCACTCACCGAACTTGAAGATGTTCCGCGACGCAAGGAACGCTCGCGCCACGTCGGGCACCGAAGCACCCGAGTCTTCGGTCATTCGGTGGTCGAAGGAGATCCCCGCGAGGTTGACCATGTTGTTCACGAGCTCGGTCGCGATGATCTCGCGGCGGAGGCGGTGTTGGCGCAGTGCGTCGGGGAACCGTTCGCGGAGCGCCGTCGGGAAATAGGCGAGAAGGTCGTTCTCCAACACCGGGGAGTCCGGAAGGTCACTCGCCAAGATCTCCTCGACGTCGAGGTTCTTGGTGTATGCGATCATCACGGCGAACTCCGGAGCGCGCAGCCCGCTCCCCGCAGACTGGCGCTCGGCGATCTGCTTGTCGGTCGGTAGGAACTCGAGCCCGCGATCGATGACGCCCTCGTTCTCCAGCGCCTCCAGGTAGCGGGCGTGAACGTTGACCATCGGAAGCGACTGTCGGCGAGCGATCATCAACGCGAGCGTCTGCGCCCGGTTGTCGTCGAGGACGAGCTCGGCGACTTCGTCGGTCATCTCGGCCAGCAGGTCGTTGCGCTGCTTCGTGGTGAGGTCGCCGTCGCGGACCAGCTGATCGAGAACGATCTTGATGTTGACCTCGTGGTCACTGCAGTCCACGCCCGCTGAGTTGTCGATTGCGTCGGCGTAGATGTAGCCGCCGCCGACGGCGTACTCGACTCGGGCCAACTGCGTGAGACCGAGGTTGCCGCCCTCGCCGACGATCCGGCACCGGAGCTCGGATGCGTCCACGCGAAGCGAGTCGTTGGCGCGATCTCCCACCGCCTCGTGGCTCTCGGTCGACGCCTTCACGTAGGTGCCGATGCCCCCGTTCCACAGCAAGTCGACCGGCGCACGCAGAATCGCCGAGATCAGGTCGTCGGGACGCATCGATGCGGTGCCCTCCTCGATTCCGAGAGCAGCCTGCACCTCCGCAGTGATGGGGATCGATTTTGCAGCGCGCGGGTGAACCCCACCCCCCGGCGAGATCAACGCGCTGTCGTACTCAGCCCAACTCGACCGCGGCAACTCGAACAGCCGCAAACGTTCGGCGTGCGACGCTGCCGGATCCGGGTCCGGGTCGAGGAACACGTGGCGGTGATCGAACGCTGCGACGACCTTGAGATGTGTCGACAACAACATCCCGTTACCGAACACGTCGCCCGACATGTCGCCCACGCCGACGACGGTGAGTTCGTCAGTGTCGAGGTCTTTGCCGATCACCCGAGCGTGGCGCCGCACGCTCTCCCATGCGCCGCGCGCCGTGATGCCCATCGCCTTGTGGTCGTAGCCGACACTGCCGCCGGAGGCGAACGCGTCGCCGAGCCAGAATCCCGCCTCGGTGGCGAGTTCGTTGGCGATGTCGCTGAAGGTCGCGGTGCCCTTGTCGGCGGCGACGACGAGATAAGGATCGTCATCGTCGTAGATCACGCAGTCGGGCGGGTGAACGACCGTTGCTCCGTCGAGGTTGTCGGTGATGTCGAGCAGCGAACGGATGAAGCGTCGGTACCGGTCGACGCCCTCGGCGCGCACAGCGTCGCGATCGGTCGGTTCGGCTGCGCTCTGCTTGATGACGAAGCCACCCTTCGCCCCGACCGGAACGATCACGGCGTTCTTCACCATCTGGGCCTTGACGAGACCGAGCACTTCGGTGCGGAAGTCCTCGGGACGGTCGCTCCACCGCAAACCGCCTCGGGCGACTCGGCCACCGCGCAGGTGGACACCTTCGACTTTCGGTGAGCACACGAAGATCTCGAACATCGGTCGCGGCTCGGGCAGGAACGAGATCGCGAGCGGGTTCAGTTTGACCGCGATCTCCTCGGCCAGCTCGCCGTCGTCGCGAGGTCGGAACGCGTTGGTCCGCAGCGTCGCGTCGATGAGGGTGAGAATCGCGCGACAGATTCGGTCGTCGTCGAGCGATGGGATCTCGTCGAGCAGACCGAGCGCTTCGGTGCGGA
>CALIOL010000340.1 GCA_938044705.1 uncultured Ilumatobacter sp.
GTGGTTCGTTGGGTCGGGCCATGATGGTCGCAGCGGAACGCTGGGGTCGGTCAGCGTGCGGGACGAGATCAACGACGATCACGTCTGAGGAGCCTCTGTGACCAACGCCGATTCCTGTCGGCCCAATCGTCCGGCCACGACCGACGAGGGCCGTCCCGATGGCAGTTGTCGAACCCCTGTTGACAAGGCAGCCGAGTCGCTCGGCCATCTCGTCGTGCAGCACCGTCGAGGCGATGCGCTGTGTCCCGAACACATCGCGGCGGTGGTGGAAGCGGCCTGTGAGCTCGAGGTGCATCCGGTGCTGGAGCGATTCGTCGAACGAGTCGAACCGGAGCCGGAAGCGCCTGCGACGATGATCGAGGCGTGTGAGGTGCCGGAGGTGGTCGTCCACGTTCTCGGCGGCTTCGAGTGTCGCGTCCATGGTGTGGCGATCGAGAAGTTGCCCAGCACCGTCGTCGCGCTGCTCTCGATCGTTGCGTCGCACGACACCGTCGCGGTCGAGGTGGTCATCGATGCGCTCTGGCCCGATGTGAGCGAGGAGGTCGGCCGGCGCAGGCTCCGCAATGTGATCAGTCGAGCCCGCAAGGTCGTTGGGTCTGGTGCGATCATTCGGACGAACGACTGGCTGCAGCTCGGTGCCGACGTGGCGTCTGATCGTCGAGAGTTCCAGGAACGAGCCGCCGATGCCGCAGCTGTGTTGCGCAGTGGAAAGGAGCCCGCGGGGCCGTTGATCGTGGATGCGCTCGACCACTACGGAGGACCGTTTCTTCCCGGTCGTCCGTATTGGGAGTGGGCGTCGACGCTGCGAATCGAATTGCATTCGACTGCGGTCGGATTGTTCGATGCACTGCTTCGCGACCAGGCGTATCGCCCGGCGGCAGCGTGGTCACTGGAGACAGCCGCTCGGATCTCGATTCAAGATCCGGCGCTCTACGTCCTGATTGCCGCTGATGCGGCGGTCCACGCAGCGCCCGCCACCGCGCGGGCAGCGATATCCGCAGCGGAGGTGTTGAGTGCCGACCTGGGTGTCGCGTTGGAGGTCTGTTCGCAGTTGAGCGCCTCGATCGAAGCGCTGGAGCGGTCGACCTTCGATCGCTAGCCGGTCTCGGGCCTGGAGTTCGAGAAACGGCGGAGCTGGTACGCGCGTGGTACGCCGCTCTGGTCTGATGCAGATCATGTTACGCATACGTTCTGTTGTAGACGTTGTGATGAATCCGTCGCCGCTCGGCCGTTCGGAGTCGTTGTTGCGGATGGAGCGGCTCTCCGCGGTCACGCACCTGATGTCGAGCGGAGAGCATCTCGCTCGCAGTGAGGCGTACCACCCGGGAGGCCTCAATGACTGGCAGATCATGTCGGACGGTCATCCGCGACAGAGTCGGCGAGCAGCGCTGCTCGATCGCATCGGCCGACCGGCGGTCACCCGAGGACTGCACGTCGCCCGCATCGCTGCGTCGCTCGGTCTCCTCGCACCCACCCGGAATCGAGGGATCCGGCTTGCTTCCAACGCCACGCTGGCGACGACGTCGGCGCTGTTGCACCCGCGACATCACTACGGAACCGACGGCTCTGACCAGGTCAGCTTCCTGGTACAGAGCTTGTCGACGGTCGCCCGACTGGGCGAGCGTCGGCCCCGAATCGTCGACGCTGCGCTTTGGGCGGCGTCGCTGCAAGGTGTGCTCTCCTACACGGCATCGGGATGGGTGAAGGTCGCCGGACGCACGTGGGGAACCGGAGGCGCCATCACCGGCGTGGCCCGGACCCGCAGCTACGGCGACATACGAACGTGGCAGCTGATCCGTGGTCGTCCGGGTCTGGCCAAGGCGCTCGAGAACAGCGTCGTCGCGCTCGAATGCGTGGCGCCCATCATCTTCCTGGCGGGCGGCCGCTTGACCCGCCCGTATGCGGCAGCGGCGACCGGTTTGCATCTGGGGATCGCCCGGGTGATGGCCCTCGGTCGGTTCGTCCCATCGTTCTGCTCACTGCACGCGCCGATGATCTACACCACCCAGAACGACCGCACGAATCGGCGTCACGACACCGTCGGCCGCATCGTGCTGTGGGCTGGTCTCGGTCTGATCGCCGCCGCAGCCGGCCAACGCGCGTTGACTCGACGTACCGTCGAACACGCCCGCGGCGATGAACGCACCCTCGAGCTCTCCGACACCAACACGGTCGCCTACCGGGTCATCGGTGACCGAGCATCGGCTGCAGGTTCGCTCGAACGTGCACCGCTGGTCGTGTTCGAGAACGGACTCCTCGCGACGCCCGACCACTGGGAGTGGATCGTCCGGCACCTCCGCTCGATTTCCGAGGAGGAAGCACGGCCGACCGTCATCACATCCCATCGCAGTGGCTACGGGCCGAGCACCCACCTCCCGGGAACGATGCTGACGATGGGCGACATCGCCAACGCCTCGACGGAGTTCGTCGAGCATGTCGCCGGGGACCGTGACGTGATCCTCGTCGGCCACTCGCTCGGCGGGTACCTCGCCATGCTGACTGCGGCGCGAACGAGCGCCCGGGTGCGAGGCGTGGTCCTTGTCGATTCGAGTCACCCCGACGAGCTGCGACGCTCCGAGCGACAACGACTCGGTGCGGAACGCCTCCGCGACGGCTTCGTGTCGATGGCCGCATCACTGAACGCTGGCTCCGGCATGCTCCTCGGAGTTCCGCCGTGGGTCACCGCACTGCCGACAGAGGCACAACGGGTCGCACTCGCACAGTTCCGTGACCAACGGATGTGGACTGCGGCGATACGCGAATGGGATGCGACCGTTCGGGACTTCGCCACGAGTCCCGGGCTCCCGCAGCTGAGGTGCCCGGCGCTGGTGTTGACCGCGGCGAAGACCCGCGAGTCGGATCCGGTCCAGCACGAACTGCACGCCGAGATGCTCGAGCACGCCTCGGGTGGCAGCCACGTCACCATCGACGGCGCCGATCACGACAGCATCTTGACCAACCAGGTGCACGCCGGGCGCGCTGCGGAAGAGATCGCTCGCTTCGTTGCCGCCTGCATCGATCCGTCGGGTGCGACCGATGCCGGTGCGACTCCTGCGGCACCGCGACCTACATCCGAGCGAGACAACGAACTGGAGCTGACGTCATGAACTGGGCCATCACACGCACCGTGTCTCGGCGCGGCGCCTCGCTGCTCGGCCCGCTCGTGGTCGAGGCACTCCTCGCTTCGTGGGTCGTCGCGACCACATTGAGCCAACACCCGAACCGAGGGTTCGATCGGCTGCGGCCGTATGACCGAAGTGGCGTGCTGCTTCCGAACTGGAGGTTCTTCGCTCCGGAACCGGCGATTCACGACTACCGGGTGTTGCACCGCTGGGTGGGCAAGTCCGGCGAGACCTCGGAGTGGCACGAGTCCAACGAGATCGGCCCCCGGCGGCTCGCGCAAGCGGTCTGGTTCCCCGAGCGCAGGACGCAGAAGGGCATCTCCGATGCGTGCACCGAGATGATCGGCGCCGTCCACGGCTCGCTCGACGGGCTGCACGACACGGTCGGCTATCGACTGGTGCGCGGCCACGTGGAAGCGCACATCAGGAGGACCGTCGCCGAGGCTCCCGACGGGTTCCAGTTCGTCGTCGTTGCCGACCCCGGTCACGACGATGACGACGAGCCCAACTATCTCTTCGCCTCGCGATTCGAACGGTGGTCGTGCGATGGATGATCGCCACGCCAACGGTCACGGCATGACGTGGGACGATCAGAGCCGTACGTACGGCGAGCAGTACCACGACGTTTACCACCACTTCTTTCCGGCTGGGCCTGGGCAAGACATCGCTCGCTCGCTCGCAGCACGGGCCGAACAGGTGGCCTCCGACAACACCGCGACGGTCGTCGAACTCGGCGTCGGGACGGGGAGGGTGGCGCACCCGATGGTCACTGCCGGTGTCGACGTGTTCGGCATCGATTCGTCCCCCGAGCTCCTTGCGGTTGCTCGTCGTGACGCCCCGGACCCATCGTCGGCCACCGGATCGCTCGAGCTGGAGGTCGCCGACATCCGGTCGTGGTCGCCTCACGCGACGTTCGACCTTGCGGCATGTGTCTGCGCCACGATCTCGATGTTTGCCTCGGACGCAGAACGGGAGTCGGCGCTTCGCACCGCTCGCAAGAGCATTCGTGACCGGGGTGTCGTGATCGTCGAGACGCACGACCCTCGATTCGTCGCAGGACTGCACGACGGTCATCGCCAGCTCGACTTCGAGTTCCCCGCCGACGGTCTGTCCGACGTTGTCGGCCGCTCGATTCTCGACGGCTCCAACTGGAGCGTTGATTTCGAATGGCCTGCGGACGGACGCCGGCGAAGAGCGGCCGAGCACAGCCGCCTGCTGGAGCCCGGCGAGTTGACGGCGCTCGCCGAGCAGGCGGGACTGAAGAGCACGGGGCTGTTCGAGACGTGGAACGCGCTGAGCAGCCATGACGCCGTCGACGCCACGAGCGGAACGCAACCCACCTACATCATCGAATTCGAATCAGCAGGAGCACCCACATGAACCGCGCACTCATCGCATCAGTCAGCATCGGCCTCGCGTCGTTGATCTTCGTCATCGCGGTCATGTCGATCGCGTTCGACTCGACCTTGCTCGCGATCGGACCCGCCATCGCCGTGTCCGTCGGCGTGGGCATGGCGGCGTTCTTCGCAACACGACCGACGTCGCACGAACAGCAGCGACGTTGAAGCACGCGTGCTCGTCGAGCACGTCAGGGCGGACACCCAACCAACAAACAACCCCGAGAGGAAACGAACACATGAGCACCCTGACCACAGCCATCAACAGCACCGATCTCTTCGGAGATCTGAACCCGGAGACACCCACGAAGGTGCTGGATGGCTCCAGCCCCGTGCTTGCGACCCCCGCAGCCGCATGGGCAGCAGCGGCCGGTGTCGCAGCGACCGCAGCTGCGTTCGCCGCTGGTTTCGCAGCCGAAGAGGCAACCGATCGCTGACGCGATCGCATCAACGACCGAACACCCCCCCAATCAACACATCCACACAATCCAAGGAGAACTCGTCATGAACCTCATTTCCCGCCTCAACAACGACCTCGTCGACCTCGACCCGACGGCTGCCGAGCCCACCCAGCTCGACGGCATGATGCCGATCACCGCGACCCCCGCTGCGTTCGCAGCCGGTGTTGCCGTGGGCGCTGCGCTCGCCGGTGCAGCAGCTGCCGGCGCCGCGATCGGCGAGGCCATCGACTGACGAGCAGCGCATCGGTGGGGCCGGCCGGTCGGCCGGCCCCACCGCGTGCCAACCGGACACGCCACCACGACGAAGGAATGGAAACATGACCACCGCGATGCACTCACCTCAGACCGCCACAACGACGTCGGTCATGTTCTACGACCGCGACTGCGGCTTCTGCGCGTGGACGGTCTCGGCGCTGCTGCGCTTCGATCGCAACAACACGTGGCGTGTCACGACGATTCAGGAAGCCCGCGACGATGCGCTCGCGTCGATCCCCGATGAGCAGGTGTTCGAGTCCTGGCACGTTCGACACAACGGCGTGGTCTCATCGGGCGGAGCGGCTCTGGCCGACGCGTTGCGCTCGATGCCACTGCTCCGCCCGGCGGGCTGGCTGCTGGCGCGGCTGCCGCGAGTCGCAGACGTGTTGTACCGAGCGGTCTCGGGGCGACGAGCGTTTCTTGCTCGACTGATTCCCGAACGCTCGAAGCAGGCGGCACGCGACCGGCTGGCTGACCCTCGGCGGAGCTTCGACGGATGACCGCGCCAACGCCGTCGGCTGCACCGACGCTGTGGAGTGTCATCACCGTTCCGCTTCGCCGTTCTCTTGGTGCGTGGATACTCGCGATCGGCGTCACGCTCGTCGGTGCGATCTCTGCACTCATCTTGCCGCTCACCGCAACCGGGGTCCTCGAAGCACTCGCCCTCGGCGATCCGCTCGGGCCGATGGTCGCTCGGCTCGCTCTGGTCATCGCCGTCGCTGCGATCGCGAGCGGCCTCGG